>DASSJT010000202.1:0-110895 GCA_035691065.1 Dermatophilaceae bacterium | reverse complement strand
ACAGGCTTGTTGCAGCGCGCGGGACACCGGACCGGTGAGCGGCTCGGATGCCATGGCAGTCAGCTCCCACGGGCCTGGGTGCTCGACAAGGAGCCAGCGCAGGGCCGGTGGCGCCGTGCCGATCAGCGGGTCCTCCCGGTCGCGCGCGAGATCGGCGCAGCGCGGCAGCGGCGTCGGCTCGGCAGGGCTCACCCGACGATGCTATGAGCGCGCGGCAGCCGGCCGCCGGTCGGGCAGGTGCTCACGGCTCAGGCGCGACCACGACTCCCGAGAGGAGCAGCCGCCGAGCCAGGTCCTCGCCGAGGTCGGCCACGGCGGCCTCCCCGGCATCCAGGAGACGGCGTACCTCACCGACGTCGTCGGGCAGGAGCTGCAGCCGGCCCGCGCGACTGTCCAGGACGGCATACCCCTCGGGTGTGGTGGTGAGCCGGGCAGCGAGGTGCGGGCGCAGCACCAGCAGAGGTATGCCGGTGAGCCGGCTGGCCGCGCGAAGCTGGCGCAGCGGCCGGACGGGAGCAGCGCGCTGGGCCGATCGATGGCGAGCGGCCAGGCGGTCGGCGAGTGCGCTGGGCTCGATGGCGTCGATCGCGCGGTGGAGGGCGGCCCGCACCTGCTCGACGTCCGGAGCGAGAAGGTCAGCGTCGCTGACATCGGTGCCCAGCGGGAGCGATTCACGCAGGCCACGGTCCCGGCTGGCCTCGGCGAGGGCTGCGCTGGCGAGGTCGCTGGCGAGGTGATGGAGCGTCCACGGGTGGACGCCGATGGTGAGGTGAGTACTGACCCCACCCAGCGCCGTGGCGGAGTGCAGGAAGCCCCTCGGGAGGTAGAGACAGTCGCCGGGCCGCATCGTGAACTCGAGCAACGGGGGCTGCGCCGCCGCGCGCGTGACGTCGGATTTGCGCTGTTCCCAAGGCTGGTCACGCAGGGGGAGCTCGTTGACTGGGCTGCGGACCTGCCAGAGCTTCTCGCCCTCGACCTGGAGGACGAACACGTCGTGGACGTCGTAGTGGTCGCTGAACCCGGTGTTCTGCGGCGGCGTGACATACGCGTTGACCTGGACCGGGTGGCCGAGGTCTGCGGCCAGCTGCTGCGAGAAGTCGATCAGCGCCGGCCAGGTGCGGTGGAGACCCTGGAGCACGATCGTGGCGCCTTCGGCGAACAGTCGGAGCAGCTTGTCGTCGCTCGCCTGGTCCGCGATGCCGGCCCCGATGCCGCCGTTTGCGGTGAAGGCCGAATCCGCCAACGTGCTGCCGTCTTTCGCAACGCGGAGGAAGGGCGTGCGGAGGCCGCGCTCCGACACCAGCTCGTCGACGGCGGCGGCGCTGAAGAGGTCGTCGAAGGTACGGGGCAGTGCGTCGGACGGCGATAGCAAGGGCTGTCGTGACCAGTAGTGACTCGCGAACTCCTCGACCGCTACAGCGATGAGGCGCTCCAGTGCGGGGTGCCCGCCCGTGGCAGTGCGCTGAGCGGGCACCCTTGGCTGGGTCGGTGCGGTCACCTAGGACCCTTCACCGGTGGTCTCGTAGCCACCAGCGCCGCTGTCAGCGCCGCCATCGGCGCCACCATCACCACCGAGGCCGCCGGCGGTGCCGCCCTCGGTGCCCATGCCACCGGTTCCGCTACCGGCCCCGCTGTCTGCACCGCCGTCACCGCCAAGGCCAGCCGCTCCGCCATCGGCTCCGCCGTCCGCGCCGCCGTCCGCGCCGGCGTCACCACCCAGGCCACCAGCCCCGCCGTCGGCTCCGCCATCCACACCACCGTCCGCGCCGCCGTCACCGCCAAGGCCACCCGCCCCGCCATCGGCTCCGCCGTCCGCGCCACCGTCGGCGCCACCATCGTGAACACCCGCCACACCTTCGGCACCGCCATCGGCCGCGCCCTGGGCGCCCAGGCCCTGCTCCTCCATCGAGCTGTCGCTCATCGGATCGCTCGGGGTTTCAGTCATTGCTGTGCTCCTCCGTTGATCGGGGCACCACTCGGTGCCGCCTTCCCTTACTACGCCCTTTCAGGCGAGCCCGCATGCCATGGCCGGGCGGATCCAGACGGCCCCCGACACGAAGCCCTTCCGTCCGGTCCAGGCGAGGTATGGGCGACATCGCACGGTGGCCGACGAGTGCCTACCCCCGTGTTATCTCGGCAAACCCCAGCCGACCAGCCTCGGGCCCACCCGCCGAAGCCCCTGACGTCGACGCAACCGGAGGTGACGGGTCGACCCTGACGAGCGCGACGGCATACGGCCTTGGGTCGGCCCGAAATGGCTTGGCGCTCAGTGCATTAGGCAACAGCGCCCTTCTAGACGATGTTGAGCAGAGCGTGGGCGAGCGACTCGTCGACCACGAGGCTGTTGACCAAGCTGCCTTGGATCGCTGCGCGGACGGCTGCGGCCTTGGCAGCCCCGGACGCGATGGCGACGACGTCAGGGATCGCGCGCAGCTGGTCGCCGCGGATGTTCACCATGCGGGCGCTGATGGCGGGCTCGACGACGGAGCCCCTCGAGTCGAAGAAGACACCGGCTGCCTCGCCGAGCACTCCCTCGCGCGTCACCTCGCGGCGCGTGGCGGTGTCGCTCACCTCGAAGATGGTCGAGAGGCCCTCGGCCCAGGCACCCACGCCGACGACGGCAGTCGTGACCTTCTCGATATGGGCCAGGGCATCGGCAACAGCGGGCTGCCGGATGAGCGCTGAGGCGCTCTCGGCGTCGTCGAGGATGAACGGCGCGTAGAAGACGTGGGCCTCGCCGCCGGCCAGTCGAGCGGTGCGGCGGACCAGGTCGACCGGGCTGGTGTCGATGTCCGGCAGGACCATGGAGCCACTGAGCTGGACGACGCTGATGTGCGGGAGCTCTTCCAGTGCGGCGACCACCTCGCTGACGCTGCGGGACCAAGGAAGCCCCAGGACGTCGCCGTCTACCAGGACCTCCGCGAGCAGGCCCGCAGCCGCGGCTCCCAGGCTGGCCCGCAGCGCCCCCTCGGGCCCCGAGCCCTGGACGACCAGGGCGTGCGCGAGCCCGAGCGCCTCCTGGAGCTGGGCCGACAGGTCGACGTCCAGGTCGCCCTGGCGCACGATCTCGATCCGCACGATGCCCTTGGCCCGCGCGGTATCCAGGAGCCGCGCCACCTTGAACCTGCTGATGCCGAGCTCTTCAGCGATCTCGACCTTCGACTTGCCCTGCAGGTAGTGGCGGCGTGCCACCCCGGCTGCGAGCACCAGCTCCGCGGGCCCCTGCCCAGAACTCATGGCGCAAATCCCATAACGACCCCCGCCCTGTTGACAAGGTGTGACCTATCGCACTTTACTCGTATGTGCAGCCCAGCGCTCAGATGAGCATATCGCCGATATGCCGACAGACGGCAAGAGCGCATTGATCAAGGAGGATCGATGGTTCGGAAGACACGTCGGGGACGACTGCTCCTGGCGGCAGGCATCAGCACAGCGCTGCTCACCACTGCGTGCGCCGGCGCTGGAGGCGGCGGCGGGTCGACAGGGGGCACAGGCGGTGCCACGTCGATCAACGTGCTCATGGTCGGCAACCCGCAGATGGAGGACATCCAGAAGCTGACCGCCGACAGCTTCACCAAGGACACCGGCATCACGGTGAACTACACGGTCTTGCCCGAGAACGAGCTGCGCGACAAGGTCACCCAGGACGTCGCGACCCAGGCAGGCCAGTACGACGTCGCAACCATCGGCGCCTACGAGGCTGGTATCTGGGCCAAGAACGGCTGGCTCCACGAGCTCGGCAGCTACGCCGACAAGGACACGGCGTTCGACCGGGCCGACCTGCTCAAGCCGATCGTCGAGTCGCTGTCGCTGGACGGCAAGCTGTACGCCGTGCCGTTCTATGGCGAGTCGTCGTTCCTGATGTACCGCAAGGACATCATGGCGAAGAAGGGCATCACGATCCCTGAGCAGCCGACCTGGCAGCAGGTCGCGGACATCGCGGCCAAGGTCGACGGCGCCGAGCCCGGCATGAAGGGGATCTGCCTCCGGGGCCTTCCCGGATGGGGTGAGATGTTCGCTCCCCTCACCACCGTCGTCAACACCTTTGGCGGCACCTGGTTCACCAAGGACTGGAAAGCCGAGGTGAACTCTCCCGAGTTCACCGCAGCGGTCAAGTTCTACGTCGACCTCATCAAGGCACATGGTGAGGCGGGCGCCTCGCAGGCCGGCTTCTCCGAGTGCCTCAACGCGATGAGCCAGAGCAAGGTCGCGATGTGGTACGACGCGACCTCGGCAGCGGGTTCGCTCGAGGACCCGAACGTCAGCAAGGTCGCCGGCAAGGTCGGCTACGCGCTCGCCCCGGTCAACAAGACGTCCAACTCCGGCTGGCTGTGGACCTGGGCCTGGGCCATGCCGAAGACCACCAAGAAGGCTGACGCCGCAGCCAAGTTCATGCTGTGGGCTTCGGGGAAGGACTACGAGAAGCTCGTCGGCGACAAGCTCGGCTACGCCCGCGTTCCTGCCGGCAAGCGCGCGAGCACCTACGAGCTGCCCGAGTACAAGAAGGCGTCTGCCGCATTCGGTGCCATCACGCTCAAGGCGATCCAGGAGGCCGACCCGGCCAATCCCGGTGTGCAGCCCCGCCCCACGATCGGCGTGCAGTACGTGAGCATTCCCGAGTTCACAGACCTCGCCACGAAGGTGTCGCAGAGCATCAGCGCCGTGATCGCGGGCAAGGGCACGGTCGAGAGTGCGCTGGCTGACGGGCAGAAGCTCGCCGAAGCCGTCGCTGCCAAGTACGCAGGGAAGTAGCACCGCTCCGGGCCGGACGGCGTATGCCGTCCGGCCCGGGGGCCGGGGCCGGCTCGGCTCCGCGCGCCCGGGCTGACAGGAGGAACCCATGACTGCCATCGCACAACGCAGCTCGACGTCCGCTGCGCCACAGGACGTCAGACACGCTCCCCAGCGGAAGTGGCGGCGCCGGGCACCCCTGCTCCCGGCTCTCATCTTCACGATCATCGTCACCCAGCTTCCGTTCCTGGTGACGATCGCGATCTCGACACTGCACTGGAACGTGCTCCAGCCCGGCGAGCGCAGCTTCCTCGGGCTGGGGAACTACAACTCCTTCGCCGGCCTGCAGAACTACGGGACAGTCTTCACCGACAACCGGCTGCGGACCGCCGTGCTCAACACCGTGGTGCTCACAGCCTCGGTCGTCGTCGTGAGCGTCCTCATCGGGCTGGCTTTGGCGATCCTGCTCGACCGGAAGTTCCCGGGCCGCGGCCTGGCCAGGACGCTGCTCATCGCGCCCTTCCTGGTGATGCCCGTGGCGACGGCGCTGCTGTGGAAGCACGCGCTCTACAACCCCGACTACGGGCTGTTCAACGGAGTGCTCAACGCGATCTGGCGACTGTTCGGTGCCCAGGAGGGCCCGGTCATCGACTACGTGTCATCGACCCCCATGCCGGCCGTCGTCGCAGCCCTCGTCTGGCAGTGGACGCCGTTCATGATGCTGATCCTGCTGGCCGGTCTGCAGTCCCAGCCGGGCGATGTGATCGAGGCGGCCAGGGTCGACGGGGCGAGCGGTCTCCAGATCTTCCGCTTCATGACGCTGCCGCACCTGCGGCAGTACATCGAGCTCGCCACCCTGCTCGGCTCGATCTACGTCCTGCAGACGTTCGACGCGATCTTCACCATCACCCAGGGCGGTCCCGGAACCGCGACGACGAACCTGCCCTACGAGATCTACCTGACGATGTTCCGCAAGTACGAGTACGGCGAGGCCGCTGCGGCAGGCGTCGTGGTCGTGCTCGGCACGATCGTCGTGGCGACGTTCGCCCTGCGGACCATCTCGGGGCTGTTCCAGGAAGAGGTGTCCAAATGACTGCCACTGCTGCACCCCCCCGTCCGTCCCTCGCCCGTCGCCTGCGTCCCCAGCGGGACACGGGCGGCGACACCGGCACGCAGGCGGGGCGGTGGTGGGCCATCTTGGCGTGGGTCGTCACCCTGCTGTTCTTCGCACCTGTCGCGTGGATGGTGCTCACCTCGCTCCACAAGGAGGCGGACGCTGCCACCAACCCGCCATCGCCCTTCGCCGCTCTCACCTTCGGCAACTACGGGCTGTTGTTCGACCGCGGTGTCACACCGTTCCTGATCAACTCGCTCACGGCAAGCGTGATGTCGACCATCCTGGTTCTCGTGCTCGCCGTTCCCGCGGCATACGCGCTCTCGATCAAGCCGGTCGAGAAGTGGACGGACGTGATGTTCTTCTTCCTCTCGACCAAGTTCCTCCCCCCCATCGCCGCGCTCCTGCCCATCTACCTGATCGTCAAGAAGGCGGGGATGCTCGACAACGTCTTCACGCTGGTCATCCTGTACACCTCGATGAACCTGCCGATCGGCGTCTGGCTGATGCGGTCCTTCCTCGCCGAGGTGCCCAAGGAGATCCTTGAAGCGGCGGAGGTCGATGGCGCCGGATTCATCCGAACGCTCCTCAGCATCGTGGCGCCAGTTGTCGCACCTGGCCTCGCGGCGACCAGCCTGATCTGCTTCATCTTCAGCTGGAACGAGTTCATGTTCGCCGTGAACCTCACGGCGGTCCGCGCATCCACGGCGCCGATCTTCCTGGTCGGCTTCATCTCCAGCCAGGGCCTGTTCCTGGGCAAGCTGTGTGCGGCCGCGACACTCGTCTCGCTGCCCGTCCTGATCGCCGGCTTCGCGGCGCAGGACAAGCTCGTGCGCGGGCTGTCACTCGGCGCGGTCAAGTGACCGTGCCACCGGGCCGCCTGACCCTGCCACCGAACCAGGCGGCCGTGGCACGGAACCAGACGGGCGTGGCACGGAGCCAGGCAACGCCCACACGCATGCGCATCTCGACGGTCCGGCGGCGTGGAAGGAGTCCTCGGTGACAGCTCTGTCTGCCCTCACCCTTGGCGAGCTCGACCCGCGAGTCAGCCGGCCGGCATACGACCGGTCGAAGGTGACCGCAAGCATCGTCCACTTCGGGGTGGGCGGGTTCCACCGGGCACACGAGGCGATGTACCTGGACCGCCTGCTCGAGAGCGGGCAGGCGATGGACTGGGGCATCTGCGGGGTCGGTGCCCTCCCGCACGACCGGCGGATCGTCGACACGCTGAACCGCCAGGACTGCCTCTACACCTTGGTCGTGAAGCATCCCGACGGCCACCGCGAGCCGCGAGTCATCGGCTCGATCGTCGAGATGATCTTCGCGCCGGACGACCCGCAGGCGGTCGTCGACCGACTGGCCGACGACCGGACCCGCATCGTGTCGCTGACGATCACCGAGGGTGGCTACCTGGTCAACCAGGTGACCGGCGAGTTCAACGCGGCCGACCCGTCCATCCAGGCCGACCTCGCCGGGGACGGTCCCCCCACCACGGTCTTCGGCTTCATCGTCGCTGCCCTCCAGCAGCGGCGGGCATCGGGCCGGGCGCCGTTCACCGTGATGTCCTGCGACAACCTGCCCGGCAACGGCAACGTCGCTCGGCGGATGATCACCGCCTTCGCCCGGCTGCGCGACCCCGGGCTGGCCGACTGGATGGAGGCCCACGTCGCGTTCCCGAACTCGATGGTCGACCGCATCACGCCGGTCACCGCACCGGAGGACATCCAGCGGCTGTCCGAGGAGTTCGGGGTCGACGACGGGTGGCCGGTCGTGTGCGAGCCGTTCACGCAGTGGGTGCTGGAGGACCACTTCACGCAGGGGCGCCCTCCGTTCGAGGCGGCGGGGGTCCAGCTCGTCGGGGACGTCGAGCCCTACGAGCTGATGAAGCTCCGGCTGCTCAACGCGAGCCACCAGGCGCTCTGCTACCTCGGCTACCTCGCGGGGTACCGCTACGCCCACGAGGTCTGCCAGGACCCGCTGTTCGTGCGGTTCCTGCTCGACTACATGGAACGCGAGGGCAGTCCGACGCTGCCGCCGGTGCCAGGCGTCGACCTGGAGGCGTACCGCCGCGAGCTCATCGAGCGGTTCGCCAACCCCGAGGTGCGCGACACCCTGGCCCGGCTGTGCGCCGAGAGCTCCGACCGGATCCCGAAGTGGCTCGTCCCGGTCATCAAGGAGAACCTGCGCACCGGTGGCGAGATCGAGCGCTCGGCCCTTGTCGTCGCGTCGTGGGCCCGCTATGCCGAGGGCGTCGACGAGCAGGGGCAGAGGATCGAGGTCGTCGACCGGCTCCGCGACCGGGTCATGGCCGCCGCTGCGGCCCAGGCCACCGACCCCCTCGCCTTCATCCGCGACCCGGACCTGTTCGGCGACCTTGCCGCGGACGCCCGCTTCGCGGCGGCATACACCGCATCCCTGGATTCCTTGCACGCCCGCGGGGCTCGGGCCACGCTGGAAGCCCGGTCGGGAGCCGATGCCCGACCAGTCACCTAGCAGGGAGCAGCCACTCATGAGCCCCGGTCAGGCGCTGGTCGCCGGAGTCGACTCGTCCACGCAGTCCTGCAAGGTCGTCGTCTGCGATGCCGCGACCGGTGCGGTGGTCCGCACCGGTCGCGCCGCGCATCCCGACGGCACCGAGGTTGACCCGGAGGCGTGGTGGGTGGCCTACGAGGCCGCGAGTGGGGACGGCATCCTCGAGGGGGTGTCGGCGCTCGCGGTGGGTGGCCAGCAGCACGGGATGGTCGCGCTCGACGAGGCCGACCGGCCACTGCGGCCGGCGCTGCTGTGGAACGACACGCGCTCCGCGGGTGCGGCGGCTGAGCTGCTCGAGGAGCTGGGCGGCCGCGAGGCGTGGGTCGACGCAGTGGGCAGCGTACCCGTTGCCAGCTTCACCGTGACCAAGCTGCGCTGGCTGGCCGACCACGAGCCCGACGTGGCGGCGAAGGTCGCTACCGTGACCTTGCCGCACGACTGGCTGACGGGACGAATCCTCAAGAAGGGCAACGGCTTCCGCGAATGGACCACCGACCGGGGTGATGCTTCGGGCACTGGCTACTGGTCCGCGTCGGACGACAAGTACCGCCGCGACCTCGTCTCAAGGGCTCTGGGCCACGAAGCGCTGCTGCCCCGGGTGCTGCGGCCCGCAGAAGCTGCCGGGAGCACGGACTCCGGTCTGGTGGTCGGCCCTGGCACGGGGGACAACATGGGTGCCGCCCTGGGCCTGAGCACCCACCACGGTGACGTCGTCGTCTCGCTCGGCACGAGCGGGACGGTCTTCACCACCCACGACCGCCCCGTCCGCGACCCCTCCGGAGAGCTGGCCGGCTTCGCCGACGCCACCGGCCGCCACCTCCCGCTGATGTGCACACTGAACGCGGCCCGGGTCCTCACTGCCGGCGCGGCGCTGCTCGGCACCGACCTGGCCGGTCTGGACCGGCTCGCGCTCGAGGCTCCGGCCGGCGCGGGCGGCCTCTCGCTGCTGCCCTACCTCGACGGCGAACGCACCCCGGACCTGCCATCGGCCACGGGCACGCTCAGCGGCCTGACCCGCACCAACGCCACCCCGGAGAACCTCGCCCGTGCGGTGGTCGAGGGCATGCTGTGCAACCTCGCCTCGGGCGTCGACTCGCTGCGCCGTCAGGGCATCCCCGTCGCGCGGGTCCTCCTGATCGGGGGGGCCTCGGCCTCGCGCGCCGTCCGAGCCATCGCGCCGGCGCTGTTCGGGGTGCCGGTGGCGGTGCCCTCGCCCGGCGAGTACGTCGGCATCGGCGCCGCCCGCCAGGCGGCCTGGGTGCTGGCCGGGGAGGGCTCACCCCTGCCCGAGTGGCCGCTCTCGATCGACACGGTCACCGAAGCGGACCGCATGGCCACCGAGGCCGGTTCCGAGGTCAGGCAGACGTATGCCGGCCTGCTGGCCTCCATGCACAACCTGCCGTAGGCCCAGCTGCCAGAACTACGGCCTGAGTGTTGGCCTTGGGTTGCCAGGACAACACAAAGCCAACACTGAGGCCGAGGTCGAGCCTGGAGTTACCGGACCGCTGGTCGGTTGCGCCGGGCGACGGCGTCGATCGTCACGGCAACGATCAGCACGACCGCGGTGACCATGTACTTGCTGGCGGCGCTGAAGCCCAGCAGGCCCATGCCGTTGTCGATCGCCGCGATGACGATGCCGCCGAGGACGCCGTGCATGGCCTTGCCGCGACCACCGAAAAGGCTGGTGCCGCCGATCACTGCGGCGGCGACGGCATAGAGCACCAGGGTGCCGCCATCGATGGCCGTGGAGATCGACCGCAGCCGAGACGCGTAGACGACTCCGGCGATCCCCGCGGTGAACGAGGTGAGCACGAAGGCGACGGTCCGGATCCGGGCCAGGCCGACGCCCGCCCGCCGGGCTGCCTCAGCGTTGCCGCCGATCGCGTAGATGTACCGGCCGAACCGGGTGCGGCCGAGGAGGAACGTCCAGACTGCAAGGACCCCGAAGACCAGCAGTACCACCCAGGGCACGCCGTAGACCGGGCGGAGGATGCCTCGGTCGGCGTTGCACAGCAGGACGAGCGCCACGCCCCCGAGGAGCGAGAGCAGGATCTTGACGAGCGTCAGGACCGCCGGGGGCGCCGTGAGCCCGGCCTCGCGCCGGCGCGCGTCGCCGCGCCAGGCGTAGACCGCGAACACGGCGACGATGGCCAGCATGACGATCCACCCGGCGAGCCGGGGGAGGTTGCCGCTCGAGATGTTGTTGATCGTCTCGTCCTGGATCAGGATCGAGCCACCGGTGCCCAGGATCACCAGCATGACGCCCTGCCAGAACAACAGCCCACCCAGCGTCACCACGAACGACGGCAGACCGAGCCGGGTGATCAGGCTTCCCTGAAGCGCGCCGATGGCCGCGCACACAGCGAGCGCAGCGAGGATCGCCAGCCACCAGGGCCAGCCGACGGTGCCCTGAACCCGATCCGCCATGACCACCGCACTGAGCCCGGCAACGAACCCGATGGACAGGTCGATCTCGCCGAGCAGCAGGGCGAACACCTGCCCCATGGCCAGGATGCTGAACACAGCCGCTTGCACGAGCAGGTTGACCAGGTTGCCCGCGGTCAGGAAGTTGCTGTTCAGCGACTGGAAGAGGACCGAGACCAGCAGGAGCCCGGCGATGACCGGCAGCACCCCGGTGTCGCCACCCCTGATCCTGGCGAGTGAGGCACGTAGGTAACCGGCCGCGGTGGTCGGGGGGGTGGAGGGAGGCGGCTGCTCCTCCTCGGGGACGCTTGGTGCCTTCTCGACCTGCGC
Organism: Dermatophilaceae bacterium; assembly: GCA_035691065.1. Taxonomy (GTDB): domain Bacteria; phylum Actinomycetota; class Actinomycetes; order Actinomycetales; family Dermatophilaceae; genus DASSJT01. Next base: position 99,764 of record DASSJT010000202.1, on the reverse strand, counting down.
CATCGTCTACTCCTGATCCGGTCGCCGCTGGGCGACCCGAGTGGACCTGCCCGTTGTCATGAGGTCCACCACGATCTGGCGGTCCATCTCCGCGGCCGGGCGCACAGCAACCATCTTGCCGAGGTTGAGCACCGCGATCCGGTCCGCGACCTGGAACACGTCGTTCATGTTGTGCGAGATGATCAGGACGGCCACCCCGCGGTCGGCCAGCCTGCGCACCAAGTCGAGCACCATCGCGGTCTGGGCCACGCCAAGGGCGGCAGTCGGCTCGTCCATGATCACGAGCTTGGAGTTCCAGAGAACAGCCTTGGCGATAGCGACGGACTGCCGCTGCCCACCCGACAGCGAGGCGACCGGCTGGCGGATCGACCGCACGCTGGTCACCGCCAGGCTCCTGAGGGTCTCCAGAGCGGAGTGCTCCATGGAGTCCTCGTCGAGGGCTACCCGGCGCGTGCGCTCCCGGCCCAGGAACATGTTCTCGACGATGTCGAGGTTGTCGCACAGGGCGAGGTCCTGGTAGACGGTCTCGATGCCGAGGGCAGCAGCGTCGTGCGGCGTGTGGATGTGGACCGGTTCGCCCTCCCACCAGATCTCGCCTGAGGTCGGCGCATGGATGCCGGCGATGCACTTGATCAGGACGGACTTGCCGGCGCCGTTGTCACCCGCAAGTGCGGTGACCTTTCCCGCCGGGATGTCGAGATCGACGTCGGTGAGAGCCTGCACCGGGCCGAAGCTCTTGCTGATACCCCGCAGCCGGAGCAGCGGCGCAGCCGCCTCGTTCGCAGTCGCGGTCGCCGACCTACCCTCGGCGCTCGGGCTCAACTGGTCCGTGGTGTCCTCCTACTCCCAGCGTGGCGTAGCGATGTATTTCCTGTGGCCGTGGCCGACCGCGGACCCCGCGGCCGGCCACGGCGGGTTCGGGCTAGCTGATTCCGGCTGCCGTGCAGGCGCTCGCCACGGCGCCAGCGCACAGCTTGTCCTTGGTGACCGCGCCGTCCTTCACGACGGTGCTGTTCATGTTCTCAGACGTCACCCAGATCGGCGTGGTGTAGACGGACGCGATGTCCTTGCTGATCTTGCTGTCGGTCGTCTTCGCGTTGACCAGGGTCGACGGCGGCGTGATGCCCGCCCGCAGGAACAGGGCTAGAGCAGCCGCGGCCTGCGCCTCCAGGTAGATCGGCTTGTAGACCGTGCCGCACTGGTAGCCAGTGAGGATGTTCTGCAGCCCAGGCAGCGAGGCGTCCTGACCCGTGGTCGGGAACTTCTTCGCTGGGATCTTGTTGGACTTCAGCACCGCGATGACGGCGTTGGCGTTGTCGTCGTTCGGGGTGACCACTGCATTGATGTTCTTGTGCGCGGTCCACTGCTGCTGGAACGTCGTGGCCGCAACCGACGGCGTCCAGGTGCCAGCAGGCTCGCCGACCTTGACGTAGCTCTTGTCAGCGAACTTGGGGTCCAGGACCGAGTGGTAGCCCTGAGCGAAGAGCTTCGCGTTGTTGTCGGTCGGGTCGCCGTTCATGATCAGGATGTTCGGCTTCGCCACGTTCCACGCGGTGATGCAGTCGACCTCGCCCTTCCCGATCAGCTCTCCGACCTTGACGTTGTCGAAGCTGACGTAGTAGCGGTCAGCCGGGCCGCCGGTCACCAGGCGGTCATAGTCGATGACCTTCGCGCCGGCCGCCTCCGCCTTCGACTCGATCGCTGCACCGGAACCCGGGTCGAGCGGGTCGACCAGAAGAACGCTCGCGCCACCGCTGATCATCGCGTCGGCCTGCGTCTGCATGGTCGAAGCGCTGCCCTGGGCGTTCTGGATGGTGAACTGGTCGGAGGAGAGCCCGGCCGCCTTGAAGGCCTGCGTGAGGTACGGGGCGTCGTACTGGACGTATCGAGTCGAGGTCGTCGTGTCGGGCAGCAGGACCCCGATCTTGCCCTTGCCCTGAGACGCCAGTGGGGTCAACAGCTTCATCAGTGAGAAGTCGGCGGTCAACGCCGCCGCGTCGATCTGCGGCACCGACACCGACGCAGAGCCGGACGCTGTCGCTGTGGTTCCCCCACCGTTGGTGGAGGTTCCGCAGGCCGCCATAGCAAGACCCGCAACGAGCAGGATACCTATGGGTGCCATACGTTTTCGAGCCACTACCATGAGAAGTCCTTCCTGCGGGGGTGGTCCCCGCCCCTGACGGGGACCCAGCCCCGCTGTTTCGGATCGTGCCACGCTCCACGCCCGTCCCACTCCTCCGGCACGGACCGTGATCATTCCGTGACACCCAACGGCAATTGACCATGCGGGGAATCCCCGGAGTAGGGCCCTTCGTCCCTCCGGACGCGACCGGCCCCGCGTCGGCCGAGGGGCTTTCGGCCACGGCGCCTCGACCCGAAAGGCCGTCGTCGCCCTTCCCGGGCGGCACATCCACTCACTCACCCAGCCGGCCGGCATACCCCTGCGGGTGCAGCGCTGCGCCACGGCATACGTTCGGCGCGGTAGCCAAGGTGACCACCCGCGGGGGACGCGCGCCCACTGCTGAGCTCCGACGATGGAATCGACCGCAACACCCATCGAAGGAGTCACCATGACCACCGCGGCAGACGTCATCACCCACTACGGCCCGTATGCCGGGGGACCGGGATGGTGGTTCATCTTCCCGCTGCTCTGGTTCCTGCTGGTCGCGACCGTCATCTTCGTCTTCGTCCGGCGCGGACGCGCGCGTTACTGGCACTACGGCCAGTTCGCGGGCGAGCAGAAGCTCGCCGAGCGGTACGCCGCAGGCGAGATCGACGAGGAGGAGTACCAGCGTCGCCTGGCGGTCCTGCGCCAGGGCCAGCGCTGACCGCGCTCTTGCAGGGGAGTCCTCATGCAGGGGAATGCTCTTGCAGGGGAGTAGCTCGGGGCCGGACCGCCCGCGATGGCGAGCGATCCGGCCCTGACGACGTTGGGTCAGGTCACTGGTTGCCGTGACCGACCTTGGCGCCCGCGCTGAAGGTGCCCGGGATGGAGAGGAACGCACCGCTGGTCTCGTCGGTGACGGTGACGTTGCTGTAGACCACCTGGGTCAGCGTCGAGGTCTGGCCGCTGGGGCAGTCCAGGACGCTGGCCGCGGACGGGGCGCTGACCAGCAGCGAGCCCACGACGTTGCCGTTCTTGCCGGCCGTGAACTGGCCGCTCTGGGAGACCTCGGCCGAGACCGTCGTCTTCTTGGCGTCGGAGGGGTTGTTCGCCCCGCCGTTGATGCACTGGTACGTGGCGTCGAGGTGCGCCGCGGCCGTAATGGTCTCGACGGAGCCGCTCTCCAGGCCGGCCTCCTTGAAGTCGACCTTGAGGTCCATGCCGGAGATCGAGGCCGAGGTGAGGTTGCCGATGAAGTGGGCGCTGCCGGCGAAGGCCGGGGCCGTGGTGAGGGCGAACACCGCGGCTGCGGCGCCCATGGTCGCGGCGATGCGACGACGTGTGGTCATGCTCAACTCCTGTTGGGAAAAATGTCGGCCGAAGTGCCAGAAGAAGCCCCCCGTGACCCGCGACCGACGATCACGCTGCCAAGGAGCAGGGTGTGGGCGCCCTGATACACGCCATCAAGCGCAGTCGTCGGTATGCCGTCCGGCAGGCTTTGCCACGCCCCTCGCCGCTGCGCGCCGTCGCCGCTCGCTGTTCGACTAGTCCCCTGGTGCTGCGCCGCGCCGGCGCACCACCTCCCCGGTGATCTCGGCGATCGAGGTGCACCCGGTGAGTGCCATGGTGAGGTCGAGCTCGGCGACCAGGTTGCGCATCACCTCCCGGACGCCCTCCTGGCCGGCAACGGCGAGGCCGTAGACCCAGGGCCGCCCGACGAGGACCGCCGAGGCGCCCAGGCCCAGGGCGATGAAGACGTCCGCACCGCTTCGGATACCGCTGTCGAAGAGAACGGGAATCCGCCCGTCGATGGCGCTGACCACTCCGGGAAGCGCGTCCAGCGAGGCGACCGCACCGTCGACCTGGCGCCCACCGTGGTTCGACACAACGACAGCATCGACGCCGTGCTCGACCGCGAGCCGGGCGTCGTCTGGGCTCTGGATTCCCTTCAGGACCAATGGAACCGAGGTACGAGAGCGCAGCCATTGCAGATCCTGCCACCGCAACGACGGCCGGGAGAAGAGCCGGATGAACGTCTCCGGCGCAGACCTCGCCAGAGGCGATCTCAGGTTGGCCCATGTGGAGCCTGGGTAGTGGCGAGCCTGGCGCAACAGGGTGCCGAGGGCGGCAAGCGTGGGCCGAGGCTGTGGCGGACGCGGCTCCGCCGCCTGGGCGCGCACCAGCTCGGCGAAGACGGGGTCGCTCGTGTACTGCGCGATGCCCATCCCGTGAGCGAACGGAAGCCAGCCCAGGTCGAGGTCACGCACCCGCCAGCCGAGGTAGTCGGTATCCAGGGTCAGGACGAGTGCAGAGGCGCCGATGGCCTCGGCCCGCCGGACCAGGCTCTCGCAGAGCCGGTCGTCGCCGGGCCAGTAGAGCTGGTACCACCGCCCGCAGGCGCCCAGCACGGCGGCGGTCTGTTCCATCGGCCAGGACGCCTGCGTCGAGATCACCATGGGCAGGCCCAGGTCGCGGGCAGCCGCGGCCACCGCGAGATCCGCCTTGGGGTCCACCATCTCGAGCGCCCCGATCGGGGCGAACAGGATCGGGGCCGCCAACTGCTGCCCCAGAACGGCCGTCGACATGTCGCGGGATGACACGTCGCGCAGCATCCGGGGCACGATCTCCCAGCGTCCGAAGGCGTCGAGGTTGGCCCGGGCAGTGCGTTCCTGGCCCGCGGATCCGGCAACGTAGGCCCAGGCCCGCGGGCTCATCGCCTCGGCTGCAGCCTGCTCGAGCGCGGCGGAGGCGACCGGGACCCGCGGCCGCCGGCCGTAGGCCCCGGCCCGGTAGATCTCGGTCTGCACGTCGCGGCCGGTCGGCAGGCTGGTCGCCGCGGGTGCTGGGAGCGCCGCGCCCGTCGGGGGCGCAACGTCGGCCACACCCTCCGCTTCGGCGGGTCCCGAATCGGAGCCGAGGCGGCGGGTGAGCGGGTCAGGTCCGGTTTGGGCTGGCCCAGGGTCGGGGCCGGGAGCGGCCGATTGCGGAGGCACGGTCATGGGCACAGCATTGAGCATGGCCGCACGGAGCGGAATAGTTGAATATCAAACTGAGTTGGCGGAGCCATGAGCACCATTTCCCTGCGATACACCTGGGCCCAGTCGCTGTTCGCCCAGAAGGACTACACGCGGGCGGCGACCATCCTCGCCGAGCTGCTCGACGAGGCCACCCGCGAGGAGATCCTGCACGGCACCACAGACCTGGAGCTGCTCCTCGCCCGCGCCTACTACCACTCCGCCCAGCTCGGCCGCGCCGAGCAGGTGCTGGTCGGCATCCTCGAGCGCGAGCCGAACGAGGCCTACGCCCGCCTGCTGATGGGACGCACCCTCCAGCGGCAGCAGCGGCACGACGAGGCGCGCGGGCACATTGCGCTGGCCAAGGCCCTGGGGCAGCCGGTCGACAACGCCTGACCGACTGCGTAGGAGACCTACTCTGGCCCGGGGGCTGCGAGCTTCCGGCTCTGCGCACGCTGCTGGGCCCGGCTCAGCCGCACCACCGCCGGCGCGAACCGCATGGCAACTCCAGGCGCCAGGTCGAACAGCCGCACCTGCAGCCCCCTCCAGCGTGGGGCCGTGACCACAGGGCGCGGCCGGTCGACCACGCGCTCCACGAGGTCGGCGACCTGCTCGGGACGAAGCAGCTTGCCCGAGAACGACATTGAGGCATGCGCGTCGTGAAGCTTGTCGAACAGCATGGGCGTCCACATGCCGTCCGGGCAGACGCAGCTGATGTGGATGTCCCGCTCTCCGGCAACCCGCAGGTCCGCCAGCGTCGACAGGCTCAGGCCCATGGCCGCGTGCTTCGTCGCGGCGTAGACCGCCTCGCCGGGCACCGAGACCAGTCCGGCCAGGGACACCACGTTGACGATGTGGCCACGCCCGGCCGGGCGCATGATCTCGAGCGCTGCAACGGTGCCGTGCATGGTGCCGAGCGCGTTGACCTCGAACATCAGGCGCCGCGTCTCGTCGGTCTGCGCCCAGGCGGGTCCGGTCAGGAGCACGCCGGCGTTGTTGACCCACAGCGCCAGTGAGCCGGCCGCCTCCACCGTGCTCCGAGCCGCCTCCCGGACAGCCGCCTGGTCGCGGACATCCAGCTGCGATGCGAACACCCGGCCGCCGGTCGCTGCTGCGATCTCCGCGGCGGCGGTCTCGGCCAGCGCGGCGTCGACATCGGTGAGGTGGACGGCATACCCGCGCCTGGCGAGCCGGGACGCGACCTCCCGCCCCAGCCCGCGGGCCGCGCCAGTCACGAGTGCGCCCCCCAGCCGCCCGCCGTCGGTTGGCCCGATGTCCGGTCTCACTGGCCCGCTCCCGCGAGGGACTGGAACGGCAGGGGCGCCCCCTCCCGGGCCCGCCGGGCGCCTCGGCGACGCTCCCGAGCGAGATCCCAGAGGTAGTGGTCGAAGTCCACCTCCATCGTGTGCCGCACGGACGCGTAGAAGCGCCGCTTGTTGCGCTGGTGGTCGACCAGCATCTGGCGGCGTACCTCGTGGGCCGGCGGGGCGGCATACCGGCCGGTGAGCATCTCGACGATCCAGCCGCACTGCGCCTCGACCAACGGCATGACGGCGCCAACCGGCTGCATGAGCCCGAGGAAGAACAGGCCCGGGAGGTCCGGGTGCACGGTGCGCTTCCACAGCGGCAGCTCGGTGTCGTTCGCGGACACCAGGGCCGGGTCGAGGAAGGGGAAGGTCACGCGATAGCCGGTGGCCCAGACGATCAGGTCGGCCGGAGCAGAGGAGCCGTCGACGAAGACCACGCGGTTGCCCGCCAGCCGGTCGATCCCGGGCTTGGGGACCAGTGCGCCCGAGCGGAGTGCGTCGCGGATTCCCTCCGACTGCACCGGATGCGACTGCCCAGGCTTGTGCTGCGGCTTCGGCAGACCGAGCTTGGCGGCGCTGCCCGCGTTGAGCGCGCCGATCCGGAGCCGGGCGGCGGTGACCCACCACGGCATCCAGCCGGGCATGGCCACCTGGTCGGCCGGACGCCCCAGGAAGAACTTCGGCAGCACCCACTCGCCCCGGCGCTGCGAGATCGTCGCCGTGCGGGCGACCCTCGCCGCCTCGACAGCGATGTCCATGGCGGAGTTGCCCGAACCGACGACCACGACATCGCGCCCCTGCATCTGGTCACCGGAGCGGTAGTCGTGGGCATGGATCTGCTCGCCGTCGAAGCTGCCGGGGTATGCCGGTGACGGCCACCGGGCGTCCCAGTGGTGGCCGTTGGCCACCAGGACGGCGTCGTAGGGACGCATTGCCTCGCCCGCCGGGCCACGGGTGTGGACCACCCACGTCCCGTCGCCGTTGGGGACGACCTCCTCCACCATCGTCTCGAACGTGATGGTGTCGCGAAAGCCGAAATGGTCGACGTAGGACTCGAAGTAGGCGCGCACCTGGTGGTGCTTGGCGTAGGGCGGGTAGTCGGCCGGCATCGGGAAGTCGGAGTAGGCCATGCGCGGGCAGGAGGTGTTGATCTCGAGGCTGTCGTAGCAGGCGGACTGGCCGTTGGGGTTCTGGTAGACCCAGTTGCCGCCGACTACGGTGCCCTTCTCGAAGCAGTCGAACGGCACGCCCGCGAGGTAGAGCGCCTTGGCGGCGGCGATGCCTGAGCTGCCCGCGCCGATCACGCACACCCGCGGGAGCGACGGGTCGGCCGGGACCTTGGCGGTGACGGCGGGGGCGAGGTCGCGTTGCCTGACCATGTATGCCACGGCCCGATCCTGCCACCTACTCGCGGTAGGCAACACTGCGGCTCCACGATCTGCCAAGGGCAGCGGCTCGCACAGGCCATATGCAACTGGTTGCATATGGCTGCCAACCGACGTAGCCTGCCGCCATGGCGCTCGAGCACGCGATCCTCGTCTCCCTGTCGGAGCGCGCCGGGACCGGCTACGAGCTGACTCGCAGGTTCGGCAAGTCGATCGGGTTCTTCTGGGGGGCAAGCCACCAGCAGATCTACCGAACGCTCGGACGCATGGTCGACCAGGGCTGGGTCACCGCCGAGGACGTGCCCCAGCAGGGCCGCCCGGACCGCAAGGTCCACCGGGTCACCAACGAGGGACGCGCCGAGCTGGAGCGGTGGCTCGCTGCGCCCTCTCCGGTGGCCACGCTGAGGGACGAGCTGGCGGTGAGGCTGCGCGGGGCGGCGTACCTCCCGGACCTGTCCGCGCTGGTCGCCGACGTCCGCCGGCACAGGGACGAGCACGCATCCAGGTATGCCGTGTACCTCGAGATCGCGGCCCGCGACTTCCCGGAGCCGGCCGCCTTGAGAGGCCAGCGCCTCCACCAGTACCTCGTCCTGCGGGGCGGCATCCGCGTCGAGCAGGGCTTCGTTGAGTGGTGCGACGACATCCTCTCCGCGCTCGTCCCAGACGAAATCCCCTCTCGCACAATGCCTTCTCCCCGGATGCCTTCTCCCCCGATGCCCTCTCCTACAAAGTCGCCCGCGTCGTCAGGAGCCTCCGCATGACCGCATACCCGCACCTGATGACCCCGCTGGACCTGGGCCACGTCAGACTGCCCAACCGCGTCGTGATGGGCTCCATGCACACCGGGCTCGAGGACAAGGCCAGCGACATCCCGCGGCTCGCGGCCTACTTCGCCGAGCGGGCCCGGGGCGGTGTGGGCCTGATGATCACCGGGGGGTACGCCCCGAACCTCCGCGGCTGGCTCTACCCGATGGCCGGGAAGATGACGACCCGCCGGGAGGCACGCCGGCACCGCCAGATCACTGATGCCGTGCATCGCGAGGGCGGACGGATCGCCCTGCAGATCCTGCACGCCGGTCGCTACGCTTACCACCCACTTTCGGTATCGGCCTCGCGAATCAAGGCTCCGATCAACCCATTTCGCCCTTGGTCACTGAGTCAGCGCCGCATCCGCTCGACCATCGCCGACTTCGCCAGAGCGGCCCGGCTGGCTCGGGAGGCCGGCTACGACGGGGTCGAGGTCATGGGGTCAGAGGGATACCTCCTCAACCAGTTCCTCGCCCCACGCACGAACCGGCGCACCGATGAGTGGGGCGGGTCGCCGGAGAACCGGCGCCGCCTCCCCGTCGAGGTCGTCCGGGCGATCCGGGAGGCCGTCGGGCCGGATTTCGTCGTGGTCTACCGGCTCTCCATGGTTGACCTGGTCGAGGACGGCCAGACGTGGGAGGAGACGGTCGCGCTGGCCCAGGCGGTCGAAGCCGCCGGGGCGTCCCTCATCAACACAGGGATCGGCTGGCACGAGGCCCGGGTGCCCACGATCGTCACGTCGGTCCCGCGCGCTGCCTTCGCCAGCATCACCGGGCGGCTGAAGCGGCAGGCCGGGCTCGCGATCCCCGTGGTCGCGTCCAACCGGATCAACATGCCAGACGTCGCCGAGTCGATCCTGGCACGCGGCGACGCCGACGCCGTGTCCATGGCCCGGCCTATGCTCGCCGATCCCGAATGGGTCGCCAAGGCCGCCGCCGGCCGGGCCGACGAGATCAACACCTGCATCGCCTGCAACCAGGCCTGCCTCGACCACACCTTCGCCAAGAAGGAGGCGACCTGCCTGGTGAACCCTCGGGCCGCCCGCGAGACGTTGCTCACCCTGGCGCCCACCCGGCATACCCTCCGCATTGCCGTGGTCGGAGCCGGACCGGCGGGCCTGTCAGCCGCGACCGCGCTCGCCCAGCGGGGGCACGACGTCGACCTGTTCGAGGCGGAGGCCGAGATCGGCGGGCAGTTCGGCCTCGCGCGGCGAATCCCGGGCAAGGAGGAGTTCGCCGAGACGATCCGGTACTACGCGCGGCTGATCGAGACGGCGGGGGTGAAGCTGCACCTTTCGCATCGGGCCACGCTCGAGGAGCTGCTGACGGGCGACTACCGGCACGTCGTGGTAGCGACCGGGGTGGTTCCTCGAGTGCCGAGCATCCCCGGGATCGAGCACCCGATGGTCATGACGTATGCCGAGTGCGTGCGTGGCGAGCGGACGCTGGGTCGGCGGGTGGCCGTGATCGGCGCCGGGGGCATCGGTGTCGACGTCAGCGAGTTCCTCACGAACCGGACGTCGCCGGCTCTCGACCTGCGCCTGTGGCAGGAGGAGTGGGGCGTCGAGCCGGAGGTCGTCCACCGAGGAGGGCTGAACGCGCCGCGGGTGGAGCCCTCGCCGCACGCCGTGACCCTCCTGCAGAGGAAGACCACGTCGATCGGCCGCGGGCTCGGCAGGACGACGGGATGGGTTCACCGAGCGGCCTTGAGGGCCAAGGGAGTCGAACAGGTCAAGGGCGTGAACTACGAGCGCATCGACGACGCGGGGCTGCACATCTCGTTCGGCGGGAAGCGGGAGAACCCGCGGGTCGTCGAGGTGGACTCCATTGTGGTGTGCGCCGGCCAGGAGTCGGTGCGAGACCTGGTCGCGGACCTGGAGGCGGCGGGTGTGCCGACGCACGTCATCGGAGGCGCCGACGTGGCCGCCGAGCTGGACGCCAAGCGGGCCATCGACCAGGGCACCCGCCTCGCCGCCTCCCTCTGACCGCGCCGCCCACCTTTATCGGGCGACCCGATAAGGGTCCACTTACCCCGAGTTCCCACAGGGGGGAAGGCGCACCTTTCTCGGGTAACCCGATAAACGTGAGGGGGTGGGGGCAGACTGAGGGGCATGAGTGCAGCCACCCCCATTGCGAGCGAGCGGCCGTTCAGCGGGTTCTCCGTTGACAACCTCGACGCAGCAGAGACGTTCTACCGGGACGTGCTCGGCCTCACCGTGGAGCGCCAGCCCGACGGCCTGCGGCTCGGGCTCGGCGACGGCGTCAGCATCTGGGTCTACCCCAAGCCGAACCACACGCCCGCGTCCTACACGATGCTCAACCTCCCCGTCGACGACATCGACCGCGCGGTGGACGAGCTCGTCTCCCGCGGGGTGGTCATCGAGCTCTACGAGGGCATGCCCCAGGACGAGAAGGGCATCGCCCGAGGCATCGAGGCCAACATGGGTCCGGACATCGCGTGGTTCACCGACCCGGCGGGCAATGTCATCTCGGTGCTGCAGAACCCCTGAGCCCGCCAGATCCCTCTTCCTTCTGGCGGTATCCGAGCGGCCACGCACTACACCGCTGCAGATGCGCGCAGTTCCGGCGACGCCGCCCCTAGCGAACCGTGCGGATCGGCAGCACTGCCAGCGCACCCACCACGGCCAACACCGCAGCGCCGACCCAGAGCGCCCGGTAGTTCGACTGGTCGCCCGCACCGATGGCCAGCAGCGGGGCGGTCACCAGAGGCAGCAGGGCCTGGGGCATGAGGTAGGACAGCGCCAGGATGCCCAGGTCCTTGCCCGTGTCCGCAGAGCTCGGCAGCACCTCGGTCATCATCGCGACGTCCACCGACACGAACGCGCCCTGGCCCAGCCCCGCGACCGCGATGCACACCAGGAAGGTCCGCAGGTCGGGGGCCGCGGACGCCAGACCTAGCCCGACCGCGGTGAAGAGCGCCGAGGTCCACACGATCGCCTTGCGCCGCCCGGTGCGGTCGCTGATCCAGCCGAAGAACAAGGTGGTGAGTATGCCGGCCGTGAAGTAGACCGCGAGCACGAGGCTCACCTGCCGGGGCGCGTCCCTCCGCGAGACCCCCAGCTCGTCGGTCAGGAAGTAGACCATGAACGTGCCCACGGTGAGGATCGACATGGTGACCATGAACCGGCATACCCACGCCCAGGCGAAGTCCGGATGGCGCCGGGGGCTCAGCCAGTAGCTTGCGGCGACCTCGCGGACCCCCAAAGGGCGGCGCGGCGCCTCCTCGAGGTGACGGTCCCGCAGCACGAGAACCAGCAGTCCGGACGCCGTGAAGCAGATGAGCGCCGGTACCCCGAACCACCACAGCGGGCTGTCCGGGAGACGGTCGACCAGCTGACCGCCAGCGACCGTCGCGAGCCCCGCCGCCAGGCCGAACCCCGCGGACACCCGCGCCCGGATTCGCCTGGGCACGGCGTCGGCGAGCAACGCGTGGATGCCGGCACTCGTGGCGGCATACGCGATCTGGGCCAGGACCCAGGCCGCCATGGTCTCCAGCGGAGTCTCCGCCGAGGACAGGAGCAGCATCCCCAGCCCGCCGGACGCCACCCCGCCGAGGATGAACGGTCGGCGCATCCCGAACCGCGAGCGGCACCGGTCGCTGAGCCGGCCGAACAAGGGAGTCGAGACCATCACGGCCACGCCCCCCATTCCGGCGGTGGTGGCGAGCAGCTGGGCCTTGCGAGCCGGATCCAGCTCGCTGTAGCGCAGGGGCAGGGTGATACCCGCCGTGCCCAGCAGGATCAGGGTGAGCCCGAACTGGGCGAAGAGGAACGCCGCCACGAACCACCGCGACTGGGGGACGCCGTGGACGTCGGCGGCCGGACCGTCGAACTGCCTGGCCCCCACGCCCCGAGCCGCGTCGGGCGACCCGGCGACCGCGCCCTCTCGCGACCCGGCCGACGTGGCGGCGACGGAGGGGCCGGCGATCGGGTCGGGTGGGGTCACGGCGACTCGTCGAGGATCCAGCCGAGGCGCATCGCGGTCTCGCCGTCCTGGTGGCCTGACTCGATGAAGTGCTCCGTTCCGAAGACCAGCCGGAAGGCTTCGGGCGGCAGGGCCAGGAAGGACTCGATGTCCGTCGCCTGGCTGCGGTGGGCTTCCATGGCCGTCCGCTTCAGGTGGAGGAAGTCGCTCACGTCAACCTGCAGGCTGATCGCCGACTCGGGCTCTCCGAGCGGGTTGCCGTCGTCCATGGGCACGTCTGGGTCCCAGTCGACCGGGCCGCCCGCCGCGACGAGGCCGAGGTGCATGGTCCGGATGAGGTCGCGGTTCATGGTCGACTCGAGCAGCTTGGGCCGCCCCGCTCCCACGAGCTCGGTGGCTCGGCGTGCCACGTGGTGGACCTTGACGTGGTCGGGATGTCCGTAGTTGCCGTGCCAGTCGTAGCCCACCACAACGTCTGCCCGCTCCCAGTCGAGGATCTGGGCCAGGCGCTTCGCCGCGTCGTCGACATCTGCCTGGAAGAAGCTCGCCGGGTCCTGGTTCTGCTCCCAGCCGCTCATCCCGGAGTCGCGGAACCCGAGCCAGTGGATGCGCTCCACGCCGAGGACACGCGCCGCCGTCTCGGCTTCGCGCCGACGCCGGTCGATGACCGTCTCGCCGGATGCGAGGTCGTCCGGCGCCTCCCCGTGCTCGCCGTTGGTGGCGAAGACGGTCACCACCCGATGGCCCTCCGCCGCCGCCCGCGCCATGGTGCCCGCCGTCTGCGAGACCTCGTCATCGGGGTGCGCGTGGAAGAAGACGATGGTCGTCACCCACCAATCATGCGGCCCGCAGCCGCGCACTCGCAGCAAGACCCGGCACAAGGACAGAACACACAGGGACAGAACGTATGCCGGCGATCCCGCCTCCCGGCGAAGGCTCAGTCGCGCACCCGCAGGAGGATCTTGCCGACCGCCCTGCGCTCGTCCAGTGCCGTGATCGCCGCTGCCGCGTCGGCGAGGTCGAACGTCGCCCCGATCGGTGGTCGCAGCGCGCCCGTCTCCCACAAGGCCATCAGGTCGGCCCATTGACCCGCCACGTAGTCCAGGCGGTGTGGCATCCAGAACCCGCCCCAGCTGACGCCGACGACCGACGTGTTGCCCAGGAGCAGCCGGTTGACCTTGACGGTTGGGATCTCGCCGCCGGTGAAGCCGATGACGAGCAGGCGCCCCTCCGGCGCCAGCGAGCGCAGCGAGTCGGTGAACCGCTCACCTCCCACCGGGTCCACGACCACGTCAACTCCACGGCCGCCGGTGAGCTCCTTCACGGCGTCAAGGAACCCCTCGACCGGCACCACGTCGTCCGCACCGGCGTCCAGCGCCATCTGCTTCTTCCTGGCCTCGGACACGACCCCGATCACGCGAGCACCGCGCGCCTTCGCGATCTGGGTCGCCGCGGTACCGATCCCTCCAGCCGCGCCGTGCACCAGCACGGTCTCGCCGCGCTCGAGCCGGCCGCGCCGCTCGAGCGCGAACTGGCAGGTCAGGTAGTTCATCGGCAGGGCCGCCGCCACGTCGAGGGACATGTCGTCAGGGATCGGCAGCACCAGGGGCACGGGGACTGCGGCCAGCTCGGCGAAGCCGCCCAGACCGGGAAAGGCCGCCACCCGCTGCCCCTCCCCAAGGCCGCTCCCGTCGGGCGCAGACGCCACGATCCCAGAGACCTCCGAACCAGGTACGAACGGGAGCGGCGGCTTGAGCTGGTACAGCCCGCGGGTCTGCAGGACCTCCGGATAGGTCACACCGGCCCGGTGTACCTCCACCAACGCCTGCCCTGCGGAAGGCGTGGGCTCCGGGACGTCGACGACGGTCACGGCGGCGGGTCCCTCGGTCGAGGAGATCACTGCGGCGCGCATGGTCGGTCCTTTCGGTGGGTCGAAGTCGGGGCTCAGCGATAGGTCAGCAGGCGTCGGTCGTGGTCGAGGTGGGCGTGGTCGTTGAAGGAGACACAGCTCAGGCCACTTCCGCCCGAGACGACCTTGGTGACGCCGGTGTTCACGGTGACGCGGTTGAACCGCGCCCACGCCGAGAGATCCCCCGCCAGCAGGTCCGCGGCGACGACCGCGACGGGCCCGCCCGAGGTGACGACCACGGTGAGCCCGCTGTCCGGCATACCCTCCATGGTCCGCAGCAGGGCCGCCCGCACCCGGGCAGCGAAGTCGGAGAACGACTCCGGGTAGTCGCCGTCATGCTCCCCTGTCACCCAACGGGCGACCGCCTGGTCGAACATGTCCCGGAAGGCGCGCATGGGCTTGAGCGTGCGGGCCAGGTCGGCCTTCATGAGGGTGCGGTTGCGGTATGCCGGCCGGTGGGCCTCGATGACCCGCTGGTGGTCGAACTCGTCCCACCCTTCGTCCACCTGGGGAGCCAGGTCCCAGCCGGCGGCGGCAACGACCTCGGTCGCAGTCCCCTCGTGGCGGCGCATCGCTCCCCGCACGACCCTGACGGGGACGACGCCACGGGCAGCCAGCGCGGCACCAAGCACCTGGGCCTGCTCATGGCCGACCCGTGACAAGGCGTCGTAGTCCTTGGCGCCGAACGAGGCCTGCCCATGGCGCACGAGCAGCAGCACGCTCATCGCCGGCCCGCACCCGGGCTCACCATCCGGCTCACCTCGCGCTCACCACCCGGCTCACCTCGCGCTCACCAACCGGCTCATCAACCGGCTCATCAACCGGCTCACGATCCGGCCCTGCGGAGGATCCGGCGGCAGCGAGCCTCGAGCATGACCACGGCGAGGTGGAACCGCTTGAAGGCGGGGTTGTGGGTCTGCCCGAGGTGGTAGCGGTAGTAGATCTGCTGGACGATCACGGCCAGGCGGAAGAGGCCGAACACCTCATAGAAGGCCCACTGCTTGGGCGTCAAGGAGAGGCCCATGCGTGAGGTGTAGTGGTCGACGACCTCGCGGCGGGTCATCATGCCCGGCACGTGCGTCGGCTGGCGCCGGAACCTGCGGAACATCCAGTCGTCGTCGGCCTGCACCCAGTAGGCCATCGCGCCCCCGAGGTCCATCAGCGGGTCGCCGAGCGTGGCCATCTCCCAGTCGAGGAGGCCGATCGGGCGGGTGGGGTCGTCGGGTGAGAGGACGATGTTGTCGAAGCGGAAGTCGTTGTGGATCAAGCAGGTCCGCACGTCGTCAGGCTGGTTGACCTCGAGCCAGCGCATCACCTTCTCGAACGACCCGACGTTCCAGGTCTTCGCCGCCCGGTAGCGCTGGGTCCACCCGGCCACCTGTCGGGCGACATAGCCCTTCCCCCGACCCAGGTCGGACAGTCCCGCCGCCCCCGGGTCCACGCGGTGCAGCTGCACGAGCAGGTCGACCGCCCGGGTGCACAGCTCACGAACCTCCTCCTCGTCGAGGCCGAGCCCCGGCGGCAGGTCGCGCCGCAGGATCGTGCCGTCGAGCCGCTCCATCACGTAGAACTGCGAGCCGATGACCGACGCGTCGTCGCAGAAGGCGACCATCTCCGGGACGTAGGGGAACACCGGCCGGAGCGCTGCCTGGATCCGGTACTCGCGACCCATGTCGTGGGCGCTCTTGGCCTTCTGGCCTGCGGGGGGCCGGCGGAGGATGAGGTCGCGCGACGGGTACCGCAGCAGGTAGGTGAGGTTCGATGCGCCGCCGGAGAACTGCCGCACCTCGGGGATGCCCTCGAGGCCGTTCGGGTCCCCCGCCTGCGCACGCAGCCACTGCGCCATCGCGGCGGCGTCGAAGGCGTCCTCATCTCGGACTGCGCCGGCTCCTGCCACCGCCGCCCCACTGCCGGTTGGCCCTCGGTGCTGCCGATCCATGCGCGCCACCCCTCAGGCGAGCTTGCGCACGATCGACAGGGGCATGGTGCGCATGGCGATGCTGATCGGCACCCAGGGCCATGCCGGGACGTAGGCCTTCGCCCTGCGCTTCTCGATCGCCTCCACCATGGCGCGCACCCCCGTCTCCGTGTCGACCATGAACCTCGTCCGCTGGGCCACGTGCTCGTTCATCTCCGAGCGAATGTAGCCCGGGTAGATGACCGACACGTCGATTCCCTTCTTGCCCAGCAGCTCCGAGCGCAGACCCTCGGCGAGGCTGGCCACACCGGCCTTCGACGCGGCATACGTGGTCATGCTCTTGCGCATGCCGCGCAGTGCCGACATCGAGGAGATCACCACGAGGTGCCCCCGCTGCTGCGCCCGGAAGATCTCCATCGCAGCCTCGATCTGGGCCAGCGCGCCCACGAAGTTGGTCATGGCCGTCTGGCGGTTGGCGTCGAACCGGCCGGTGCCCAGGGCCGCGCCCTTGCCGAGCCCGGCGTTGACGACGACCCGGTCGATGGCGCCGAAGTCCGCCGCGAAGGCGTGGAACACCTCGAACACCTGCCCGTCGTCGGTGACGTCGAGGGTGCGCGGCTCCACGCGGCACCCGGGGTGCGTGGCCCGGATCTCCGAGCGCAGGTCTTCCAGCCGCTCCAACCGCCGAGCGCAGAGAGCCAGGTCGTAGCCGCGGGCGGCGAACTGGCGCGCCATCTCCGCTCCCAGGCCCGAGCTCGCCCCCGTGATGAGGATCGTCCCGGCGTTCACGGCGCGTCCCCCGGCGTTCACGGCGCGTCCCCCGGCGTTCACGCGCATGCCTCGTCGTTCACGCGTGTGCCTCGTCGCCGGCCGTCTCCGCGTGCCGCAGCTTCGCCGCGGCGGCCGCCATCTGGCGGTTGTAGAGCGGCCGGGCCAGCCGCTTGGCCCAGTGCGCCACCCGGCCCTCCCGATCAGTGAGGATGACGGGCTTGCGCCTGGCCACGCCGTCGGCAACGGTCGCTGCGATCTCCGCCGCACTCGCCCCCGACCCCTCGATCAGCCGCGTCCCCGCCTCGCGCATCACCGGGTCGCTGTCGTTGAACGAGTCGGCCAGGTTGGTGCGGAAGAAGCTCGGGCACACCACTGACACGCTGATCCCGAACGGCCGCAGCTCGTGCTGCAGCGTCTCGCTCAACGCCACCACTCCGGCCTTGACCGTGTTGTAGGAGCTCATGGCGGGTGGGTGCACCAGTCCGGCCATGGACGCGGTGTTGACGATCTGGCCGCTAGCCTGCGCCTTCATCAGCGGCACAAAGGTGCGGCATCCGCGCACCACGCCGAGCAGGTTGACGTCGATGATGCGCTGCCAGTCCTCGATGGTGACCCGGTCGATGCGCCCGCCCTGCGCGATGCCCGCGTTGTTGACCAACAGGTCGAGGCCGCCCCAGTGCTGGTCGACCCACTCGCGCGCGCGGCTCCAGTCGGCGTCGCTGCGCACGTCCAGCCTGAGGTATGCCGTGCCTGCCGGCAGCGCCGTCGGCACGCCTCCCGGGCCGGTCGCCGTGGGCTCGGCGGCCAGGTCCGTGACCAGCACCCGGTCGCCGTCGGCGGCGAACCGCTCCACCAGGGCCAGTCCCAGGCCCGACGCGCCACCGGTCACGAGGACCCGGCGGCCGGAGACCGCCGGGACTGGGGTCCGTGACGTCGCGGCCGTACCGTCGGCGCTCACCTGACCGCCCCGTGCTTCATCAGCTCGAGCCGGGCGACGACGCCACGGTGCACCTCGTCGGGGCCGTCGGCCAGGCGAAGCGACCGGGCGTTGATCCATGCCGCCGCCAGCGGGAAGTCGTCCGACAGGCCGCCACCGCCATGGAGCTGGATGGCCATGTCGAGCACCTGGGTGGCCATGGTGGGGACCGCGACCTTGATCTCGCTGACTGCGCTGAGCGCACCCTTCGGGCCCTGGGTGTCGAGCAGCCACGCGGCGTGGAGCACCAGCAGCCTGGCCTGGTTGACCGCGATTCGGGCATCGGCGATGCGCTCGCGGTTGCCGCCGAGGTTGACCAGCGGCTTGCCGAACGCCTGGCGGGACAGCCCCCGCTGGCACGCGAGCTCGAGGGCCCGCTCGGCGAGCCCGATGAGGCGCATGCAGTGGTGCACCCGCCCCGGACCGAGGCGGCCCTGGGCGATCTCGAAGGCCCGGCCCGGCCCGGCGATGAGATTGTCGAGCGGCACCCGCACGTCGGTGAAGGAGACTTCGCCATGGCCGTGCGGCTCGTCGTAGATGCCCATGGTCGGCAGGAGGCGTTCCACCGTGACGCCGGCCGTGTCCCGCGGCACCAGCACCATCGAGTGGCGCGCGTACTTGTGCGCCTCCGGATCGGTCAGGCCCATGACGATGTAGATCCGGCAGTCGGGGTGGCCCACGCCGGTGGACCACCATTTGCGCCCGTTGACGACGACCTCGTCGCCGTCGACCTCGGCCCGCAGCTCCATGGTCGTCGCGTCGGAGGAGGCCACCCCGGGCTCGGTCATGCAGAAGGCACTGCGGATGCGGGCGTCGAGCAGGGGCTCGAGCCACTCCTTCTTCTGCGCCTCGCTGCCGTACTTGAGCAGCACCTCCATGTTGCCCGTGTCGGGCGCGTTGCAGTTGAAGATGTGTGGGGCGAGGAACGACCGTCCGGTCTGCTCGGCCACCGGCGCATAGTCGACGTTCGACAGCCCGGCACCGCCGTCGGTGCCGAACCGGGCGGCATACGGCCCCTCGTGGCCAGCGGGGAGGAAGAGGTTCCACAGGCCCTGGGCGCGCGCCTTGGCGCGCAGCTCCTCGATGACGGGCAGCGGCTCCCACGGGTCGCCCCCGCCGGAACGGCGGGCGGCGAGCTCGCGGTGGTAGCCCTCCTCCACCGGCTCGATCTCGGTCGTGATGAAGGCGCGGACCCGCTCGGTGAGGTCGGCCGCGCGCGGAGACGGCGAGAAGTCCATGAGTTGACCCTACGATCTTGTTGAGCAATGCTCAACAGTTGTGACCAAGGCACCACCAGCCGCGACGAAGCCGAGGGAGCCGTCCCGCCGGCTGTCCCGCGACGACCGGCGACGGCAGCTGCTCGGCATCGGCCTGCGCAAGCTGGTCGAGCGGCCCATCCAGGACCTGTCGATCGACGAGGTCGCCGCGGAGGCCGGCATCTCACGCGGGCTGCTGTTCCACTACTTCCCGACGAAGAACGCCTTCCACCAGGCCGTCGTCGAGGCTGCCGGACGCCGCGTGATGCGCAACGTCACGCCCGAGGACGAGGGGAACCGCGACGAGCGCCTCGGCCAGTTCGTGCAGCGGTTCGTGCTCCAGCTGGACCGTCGCCGCGACAGCTACCTCGCCCTGGTGCACGGGCGCACCGGAGCCTCGGTCGGCACGGAGGGACTGGCCTGGACGCTTCGCGAGGCGATGGCGCGACTGGTCCTCGACGTCACCGGGCTGGGCGAGGGGGCCCTGCCGGTCGTGCACGGGTGGGTGGCCTACGTCGAGGACCGCGCGCTGGCGTGGTCCGAGGAGCCGCCGGCACAGCGGGGGACGTCGCTGGAGGCGCTCGTCGACCACTGCACCGGGGCCCTGCACGCCCTCCTCGGCGTGGCGCGTGTAGTTCGTGGCGGCCAGCGTCGCGACGGGTCAGGGTCAGGGTCAGGGTCAGCGGCGCAGCGTGCCGTAGTAGACGGATGAGGTCCAGATCAGCCGCTTGACGACCTTCCCGCGCGAGCTGCTCGCGTCGATGATGTAGCCGCTGCCGGCGTAGATCCCGACGTGGTACACGTAGCCGCTCGAGGTGTGGAAGAAGACGAGGTCACCGGGGGCCCGTGAGTACCGGCTGATCAGCCGCACGGCATACCTCTGGTCCTGGGCGGTCCGCGGCAGGTAGACGCCCTGGTTGCGGAAGATCCGGTACGTGAAGCCGGAGCAGTCGACCCCGTAGATGAGGCTGGTGCCGCCCCACCGGTATGGCGTCAGGCCGACCCGGGACTTGGCCTGGGCGAGTGCCGCGCTGATCTGGGTCGACGACGCCGTGGTCGCGGCGTGGGCGGGGAGCTGGGCGGTGGGGAGGGCCAGGAGGCCGATCGCGAGGAGCAGCGACATCAGGAGGATGCGAGCCGCTCGAAGGGAAGCCGTGACTGTGCGCATGGGAACCTGGTTTCTCAGGGGATGGAACCGCCGCGTCGCCGACTGGCCCACGTGGCCTCGGGGAAGTCCCCGCGGGGGAAGGCGCCATGGACGGCCTCAGGGTGGGGGCCCGGCGTGGGGTCGGCAAGCCCCCCGGGAGCTCGAGGCAGCCGTCGAATCAGCGCATACCGGGGCAAACCAGACAGGTGCAGCGATAGTGCCGATGACGCCTCTGACCTGCGCAGATGCGGCTCGCAGCCGTCCGTGCCCCGCCGGTCGGCGCGTTCGCGGCCGCGCAGGGCCTCGAAAGGGTTGCTGCGGCGCCCCCGCGTCAACGATGGTTGATGGCATGACCAGGTTGCCTGACCTGCCGTCACCGGACGACCCCGAGGCCGCGTTCGTGGTCATCAGGTCGTCACGGGCCCTCCTCAACCAGCTCGAGCGCCTGACCGTCGTCCACGCCCTGGAGCAGGGCTGGACGTGGGCTCGCATCGGGCAGGCCCTCGGGGTCAGCGCGCAGGCAGCGCACAAGAGGCTCGGTCACCCGCGCGACCGCTGGGGTCACCGGCGGGTCGCCACGGTGGGCGTCGTCGGCCATCAGGCTGCCCGACTCTGACCGAGGCCCCCTCCTCAGCCCAGCGCGCAGCGCCGTGGTGGGCGGGAGTCCTGCATGCTGCGGCACGGAGCGCGCCCTCGCCATCCCGCGCAAACGCAGCGACACCGACACCCTCCGCCGGCCCTTCGTCCCGTCGACGGCGCGACCAGAAGCGGATCACCTAGGGGAAACCCCTAGTCGAACTCCGAGAAGTTCGGTGGGACGTAGGGGCAGGCACGGATGGGCCGAACCCCCGCCCCCGCCAAGACTGGAGTCATGGCAGTCGTCGTCACCACGGCGCCGCCCAGGGGGATCGCAGCACCGTCACCGCGCCGCCCGCCTCGGCCACGGCGCCCCATCGCCCTGAAGGCAGCGCTCTCCGCTGCCCTGGCCGCAGCGATCCTCGGGATCGGGCTGCCCAAGCTCGCCGGCGCACCCTGGGCCGACGTCGGCGTGGCCATGAGCCGGGTGTCGCCGCTGGAGCTGCTCGCCCTGGGGACCCTCTGGGTGGTCGGCCTCGGGGTCCACACGATCTCCCTCGCCGCCGCGCTGCCCGGACTGAGCCACCGCCGCTCGCTGCTGCTCAACCTCACGGGGAGCTTCGTGTCCAACCTGTTCCCGCTCGGCGGTGCTGCCGGCACGGTCGCGAACTACTCGATGGCGCGCAGCTGGGGCTTCGGCCGCGTGGAGTTCGCCCGCTGGGCCCTGGTCACCAACCTTTGGGACAACGCGATCAAGCTCGCCCTGCCCACGGTCGCCGTCGGATGGCTGGCCCGTACCGCAGTGCGCAGCAATGGCCTGGAGGCAGCCGCCACCTGGAGCGTCCTGGGCCTGGTGGTCCTGGCCGTCCTCGCCGCCTGGCTCTTCTCGAGCGACCGATTGGCCGCCCGGGTCGGCCGCATCGCGGGGTGGTCCGCCCGTCGCGTGGGCAGGTCCGGCGAGGAGCTGCCGGCCCGTGCCGTGGCCCTGCGCCGCGACACCGCCGGACTGGTCGCCTCGACCTGGGGTCGGCTCACCCTCGGCAAGCTGGCGTATGCCGTGCTGCAGGCGGCGCTGTGCTGGTCCAGCCTGCGGGTGGTGGGGGTCTCGGTGGACCCGGCAGTCGTGTTCGCGGCGTTCGCGGTGGAGCGGATCCTGACCCTCGCCGTCCTCACCCCCGGTGCCACCGGGTTCGTGGAGGTCGGCATGACCGGCACCCTGGTCGCGCTGGGCGTTCCCGCGGGGCAGGCCGCAGCGGGTGTCCTGCTCTACCGCGGGTACACGTTCCTCATGGAGATCCCCGCCGGCGGGGCGGGAATGCTGTGGTGGTGGGTCCGCGGAAGGCAGGACCGGGGTCTGGGGTCGTCGACGACCGATGAGTGAAGGGCTCCTGGCTCGTTCTACTCCCGTCGCCATCGTTGCAGTTGCGTGGGAAGGCGACAGCAGTCAGGCCGGCCCCGGAAACTCCGGGGAGGCCGGCGCGGATCGCGCCACCCGGCATACGACCAGGAGAGGACGAAGACCATGTCACGCACCACCACGACCCCGTGCCTGTGGTTCGCCAGCGAGGGCGAGCAGGCGGCGCAGTTCTACACCGGCATCTTCCCCAGCTCGCGCATCGTCGACGTCACCCGCTACGGCCCGGCCGGCCCAGGACCCGAGGGGTCGGCGATGACGGTGACCTTCGAGCTCGACGGCACCGAGTTCGTCGCGCTCAACGGCGGGCCGGCCGACTTCAGCTTCAACGAGGCCGTGTCGTTCCAGATCCACTGCGCCGACCAGGCCGAGGTCGACCGGTACTGGGAGCGGCTGTCCGAGGGTGGCGAGGAGGGGCCGTGCGGGTGGCTCAAGGACCGCTACGGCCTGTCGTGGCAGGTCGTGCCCGACGCCCTCACAGACCTGCTGGGCGACGCCGACCCGGGTCGAGCCCAGCGAGCCATGGAGGCGATGCTCTCGATGAAGAAGATCGACGTCGCGGCGATCGAGCGGGCCGCAGCCCTCAGCGGTTGACGATGTAGGCCAGGACGTTGAGGAGGACCGAGCCGCCCGCGGCGACCACACCGATGGCCAGCGGCCACATGCCGCGGCGCTCGTCCTCGGCCAGCGCCCGAGAGCCGAACCAGGCGGCGAAGATGCCGGGCGCGACGACCAGGGCCAGGGCGGGCACGGCGGCCACCAGCATCGGTCCGACCGGGACGCTCTGCTGGCTGCCTGAGCCGTACCCCTCCAGCGCCAGAAGCCCCTCGCCGACGAGCATGCCCAAGGCGAAGCCGATGGGGATCGTCGCTACGCTGACCCACGCCCAGCGGAGGAAGTAGCGGCCGGGACGGGTCCCCGATCGCGGCGCGCGGTGCGACGTCGCGCGTGGGTGGTTGGCGGTTGCTGACATGGCGACCTCCTCTGACGCGAGAAGCCTCACGCCGGCGCCGATTCACGGGAAGAGCCATTGGTCCCGGGCGCCGGCGCCGCCCCCGCCTCGCCCCGGGCACGCCTCCGCGACCGCCCTGGGTAAGCCCTACACCACGCTCTCGGCCGAGGATCCGCACGTACCCTTCCGTCCATGCCCAACCACGTCACGTGCACGGTCGAGGACCAGGTCGCCCACGTAGCGCTCGACCGCCCTGAGAAGCTCAACGGCCTCACGCTCGACATGCTCGGCGACCTGGCGGCCACGGCCCGTCGGCTGCGCGGCGACCGCACCCTGCGGGCCGTCGTGCTCAGCGGCAACGGGCCCTCGTTCAGCGCTGGCCTCGACTTCGCCTCGGTCCTCGCCAAGCCGCACCGGATCGCGACGGCCTTCGCCCACCGGCCCTGGCGAGGCACGAACACCTTCCAAGAGGCGTGCTGGGCGTGGCGGCGGCTCCCCGTGCCCGTGGTCGCGGCCGTGCGGGGGCACTGCTTCGGTGGCGGTCTGCAGCTGGCCCTCGCTGCAGACTTCCGCTTGAGCACGCCCGACGCCCAGTGGTCGGTCCTCGAGGTCAAGTGGGGACTGATCCCCGACATGAGCGGCATCCAGACGCTTGCCGAGCTGCTCGGCATCGACGTGGCGAAGCGGCTCACGATGACCGGCGACGTGGTCAGCGGCACGGAGGCGCAGGCGCTGGGGCTCGTCACCGAGGTCCACGACGATCCGTATGCCGGTGCACTGGCTCTCGTGGAACGGCTGCGCCAGCGGTCGCCCGACTCCCTGGCGGCCGCCAAGCGGCTCTTCAACGGGCGCTGGAACTCCGGCCCTCGGGCGACGTTCGCCCGCGAGCGGTCCGAACAGCTCCGGCTGCTGGTCAACCAGAACACGACCGCGGCTCGGCGAGCGGCCATGGAGAAGCAGCCACCGGTCTTCGCACCGCGGAAGCGCCGGTGACGGACTTCTGCCCCGGCGTCGGCCGCGGGTCAGCCGGTGGCGAGTGACCCCGGGTCGAGGGAGGGCTCGTCGGGCGTCGAGAGGGTCAGGACGGCGTCCTCGATGAGGTCCCGGCTCTCGAGGTCTCTCTCGAGTCGGCGCAGCCGCACCGAGAGCACCGACTCCGGGTCGTCGCCAGTGAGGTCGACCGCTGCGACGACGAAGAAGCGCATCGGGCCGACGAACTCGAGGTGGAGGTAGGTCACGCGGGCGATCTCGGGATGACCGAGCAGGGTGGCGAGGGTGCGGGCGACGAGTTCCGGCGGCAGGCTCTCGCCGATGAGGAACTCCCGGTTGCGGTTGATCAGGAAGACCGCGATGACGCCAAGCAGCACGCCCACCGCGATGGAGCCGGCCGCATCCCAGGTGGCGGAGCCGGTCAGCTCGTGGAGGCCCACGCCCGCGGCCGCAAACACGAGCCCGACCAGTGCCGCGAGGTCCTCGAAGAAGACCGCCCGCAGTGTCGTGTTAGAAGTCCGGTTGACGAATCTCAAGACATGGAGGCCCCAGGCGCCCGCTTGGCCGCGGGTCTGGCGGACCGCCTGGGTGAACGAAATACCCTCCAGCACAAAGGCAATGGCGAGCACCACGTAGTTGATCGCGTAGTCGGTGTCTGGTTCCTCGCCCCCGAGCTGTTGGGCTCCATGGACGAGTGACACGACCGATCCTGCGGTGAACAGCCCGAACGCAGCGAAGAGCGACCAGACGTAGGTGTCGCGGCCATACCCCCTTGGGTGCGAGTCGTCCGAGGGCCGTGACCCTCGGCGCTCGGCCGCCAGGAGGAAGAGCTCGTTACCGGTGTCGGCCCAGGAGTGGGCGGACTCGGCCACCATGGAGGCGGAGCCGGTGATCGCGGCCGCGACCGTCTTGGCCAAGGCGATGAGCGCGTTGGCGGTCAGGGCGACCAGGACGGTGGCGAGGCTCTCCGTCGACGACGGCGGCCGCTCCCCGAGTGCGCCATGGGTTTCCGGCTCCATGGTCAAGTCCTACGTGAGTCGCCCACACCCGTCCAGCCGGCCGGTAAGGGCCCCGCGAGCGCGGCACGCGGGGAGGCGAGCGGACGGCATACCCGGAATGTGGCTCCCTGGCGTGAAACGGCAGTGGCACAGCACGCTTCGGCTCGAGCAACTTGCGCGAAAACGGCATGGGCCGCCTTGGCTCCGCAGTACATTGAGCCGCCGACTCAGCATCCCCGACCGGAGGTTCAGGGGTGCCGCGGCAGACCGCGCCGTGCGAAGCCCATCGGGCCAGCATCACTGGGTCAGGGCGTGCATCACGAGCCTGAACTCCGCAACCTCTGCGACAGCCTGACCCCCACATCTGTGCGGCCCGGAGTAGCCGGGCCAGGAAGGACTGGACGTCCCATGCACTCCATCACCATCCGCCGCGCGCTCGTCTCCACCGTCGGAGCCGTAGCCCTTCTCGCCGGCTCGCTTGGCGTCCTCGCCTCGGCGTCGGCCGCGCCGGTGTCGTCGGGCGTCGCCGCCTCGGTCGACTCCGACAAGAACCACACGTCCTACTGGGAGTCGGTACTGGCCGGCCAGTACCCCGGGGTCAAGTGCAAGAAGTACGACAACGTGGACGCCAAGACCTTCACCGTTCCCGCGGCCGACGACGGGTACGACTGGGTCTACGCGATCGTCAAGGCGGGCGCCGACCAGTCGGTCGACCAGCCCAACGAGGAGCACTCCAGCGTCTCCGAGGGCGACGTGCTGTCCCACAGCAGCGGCAAGGACATCTCACACGTGATCCTGTGCGAGGCGCCGACCAAGAAGAGCACGACCACCACGACGACGACCACCACCACGAAGACGAGCACCACCTCGTCGAGCACGAGCCCCTCGACGGGACCTGTGGTGGAGACCGACCTCGTCGGCGGCTCCAGCGGCCTGGGTCTGGCTGCGGGCTTGGCCGTCATCCTCGGCGGTCTCGCCCTGACGATCGCCGGGCTGCGCCGCCCCTCCCGCAAACACTGAACCGCCAGCGAGGCACGGACCGGCGGTGGGTGACCACCAACGTCAGCAGGCTCAATGCCTGACTCCGCCCACCGCCAGCCCGTATCCTCTTGTCCAGTATGAAGATCCCGAACCGCTACCACGTCGTGGCCGGCATCGGCCTGGTGATCGCCGGAGTCCTGGCCTTGGCTCTGTCGGTCGGCGGTGTCTGGGGTACAGGCGAGGCGTCGCAGCCCGTCGGGGCCCCCTTGGGGATCTCGGCCGGCGGTGACCCAGCGCCCGCGAGGTCGACCTCGCCGACCCAGCCAGCCGCGACGAGCGGCACCTCGAAGCCCAGCCCGGCAAGCCTTCGCGGCAGCCAGGTCTTCTTGGAGATCCCGGCGATCGGCGTCGAGGAGCGCATGCGGCCGGAAGGCCTCGTCGGGGGCAGGATCAGCCCGCCAGCGGGCGACGTGGTCTGGTTCACCGGCTACGGGCGGGTCAAGCCCGGGCAGGTGGGAACGTCCGTCATCGCCGGGCACATCGTCGCGAACGGCCGCCCCGACGCCTTCTACAACCTGGACAAGCTGCACCGCGGCTCCGTGGTCCGCCTCCGCGACGCCGCAGGCACCACCATCACGCTCAAGGTCGTCCAGACGCTCACCATCGACAAGCACCAGCTCCAGACCAACCAGTCGGTGTGGGGGAGCAACACCACCGTGCGGCGCATTGCCCTGGTCACGTGCGACGACGCGCTCGGCCTGCGGCCGGACGGGCACCGGGTGGCCAACTTCGTGGCCATCGCCGAGGTTCCCTGACCCGCGCGGGCGATCCCGCGGCGCCACCTGCGTGGCCTCACCCTGCGGCGCCATGCCCGACCGCAGAGGTCACCTGCTCGCAAGAGCTACCGTCCGCCCACGGTGACCCACCCACCCGCCCGGAGGGCCACCCGTCCGCCCGGAGGGCCACCCGTCCGCCCGGAGGGTCACCGTCCGCCCACGGGGCCACCGACCGGCATACCCTCACTGCGCCCGGGTCAGCCCCAGGAACTCGGCTCGCGACGACGGGCTCGACCGGAGCTCGCCCAGCAGGGCCGAGGTGACCGTCCGCGATCCCCTCACGCCTGCGCCACGGAGGCTCATGCAGGTGTGCTCCGCCTCGACGACCACTCCGACGCCCAGCGGCTCGAGGTGCGTTTCGAGGTGCTCGGCGACCTGACGCGTGAGCCGCTCCTGGGTCTGGGCCCGGCGCGCGTAGAACTCCACGACCCGGGCCAGCTTGGACAGCCCCAGGATCCGCTCGCCGGGCAGGTAGCCGACGTGGGCGACCCCGAAGAAGGGCAGCATGTGGTGCTCGCAGACCGAGCGCACGGGGATGTCCCGGACGAGGACGAGCTCGTCGTAGCTCTCGCTGTTGGCGAAGGTCGTGAAGTCGAATGCCGGCGGCTGGAGGAGCTCGGCGAGCGCGTGCGCCATCCGGCGGGGGGTCTCGGCCATGTCGTCCGAGTCGATGGGAAGGCCGAGCGCCGACAGGAGGTCGGCCGCAGCCAGCTCCGCGGCCCGCAGGTCGACCTCCTCGCGTGCGTGCACGATCCGCGGCCGCCACCGCTGCAGTCGCTGGGTCTGGAGCGGCTCGTTCGGAAGGTGGTCGACGGCCTCGGTCATTCGCCGGCCCCACGCGCAGCAGCCGAGCCCGAAGACGGCGACGACGATGACGGGGAGGACGCAGCCGCACCCCGCACCGGTCCGGCCAGGCGAGCGAGTGCCAGGGCGCCCACGAGCAGGCCGAAGTCACGCAGGGCAACGTCCCAGTAGCCGCCGAGACTGGCCAGGTTGACGATGATGCCGGCCAGCCAGGCGGCGACCACGTAGCCCCCGATCGCGGGACGGAGCATGACGAGGATGCCGGCGACGACCTCCACCACGCCGACGATGAGCATCGCGGTGCGCGCACTGCCAGGGACCAGGCCGTTGACCCACGGGGCCAGGTACTTCTCCCAGTCGGTCAGCAGGTTGAAGAACTTGTCGAGCCCGAACACGATGGGTGCGACGGTGAAGACTGTCCGCAGGAGCAGGAAGGCCTCGCGCTCTCGAGGGCTCGCGACCGCACTCGGCGTCGCGGTGTGTAGGGACGGATGGCTTGACTGATGACTCATGACTGCCTCCTCGGTTCTAAAAGAGAGTAGGCTTGACGTTAGACATGTGAACCTTCTTGCGTCAAGACTTCTCTCTTTTAGAAAGGCCGGCCCCGTGAGCGATGACTTCGTCGAGGCAGTGGCCGGCGTGGGATCGCTCGCCGACCCGACGCGCCGAGCCCTGTACCTCTACGTCGTCGCACAGCCCGGCCCCGTCGGTCGCGAGGCGGCCGCGGAGGCGCTCGGCGTGGCGGTGCACACGGCCAAGTTCCACCTCGACCGCCTCGTTGCGGACGGGCTGCTGGAGGCCGAGTTCCGCCGGCTGAGCGGCCGCACCGGTCCGGGAGCGGGCCGGCCTGCCAAGCTCTACCGGCGCGCCGGACGCCAGCTCACCGTCTCCCTGCCGGAGCGGCACTATGAGCTGGTCGGCCACGTCCTCGCCGCCGGCCTCGAGCGGGCAGCGGCCGGCAGCGAACCCCTCGACGCGGCGGTGCGGGAGGCGGCCGAGTCCGAGGGCCGTCGGATCGCTGACGAGGCTCCGACCTCCGGCGGATCCGAGCTGGACGAGCTGGACGAGCTGGACCGGGTCGCCTCGGTTCTCAGTGACCGGGGCTACGAGCCGCGGCGGAGCCCAGACCACCTGGCCCTGGCCAACTGCCCGTTCGACGAGCTGGCCCGGCAGCACACCGCGCTGGTCTGCGGCATCAACCAGTCGCTCGTCCACGGAGTCCTCGACGGACTGGGCTGCACCCATGTCGAGTCCTGCCTGGACCCCGAGCCGGGCCTGTGCTGCGTGAAGGTCCGCGCCACGTCCCCCTCGGAGGCCTGAGCGGCACTGGCCGTATGCCGGTGAGCCGGCTACCCGGCATACGACCTCCATGTGCTGGCGTCCCCGGCATCCGACCTCCGTGTGCTGGGGCCCCGGCACGGCCGTCACCGGTACTCCGTGTTTCCACGTAGTCAGCCACGGGCTGACCCCGATCTGTGCCGCGTTTGCGGCCGCCACGCTGGGAGTGTCCCCCAGCGCTTCCAGCGGAAGCCGGGTTCGACGGTTTGTCTGAGGAGCTGCCATGTCGAGCAAGTCTGCGAAGACGCCACCAACGCGACGACCGAGCGGGAAGATCACAACAGAGTCGGCTCCCCGACGGGAGGATCACGGAGGTGACGGCATGGATGCGAGCCTGCCTGTGAACACCCGCCCTTCGCCCGAGATGGCCATCCAGGGAAGGCAACAGAGGGCACAGTTGGCGATGTGGCGCCTCATCGTGGTGGTGGCCCTGATCGCCCTGCTCTGGACGGACTACACCGTGCGGTCCAGGGTCCTGGGGCGGGATCCCACGTGGCGTGAGTTCCAGACATCGCCAGAGTTCCGTGGGGTCGCGGCCCTCGCGGTCCTCTGCCTCATCCTGTTCGTGCTTCGCCGGATGGGCATCAAGCAGTTCGCCGACGCGACGGTCCCCACGGAGACGGCTGACCTCGCGCTGAAGTCAGAGGGGCAACCCGTGGCCGGCGGCACGCCTGTCAAGGCACAGCCCGAGACGGACGGAGCATCGGGGAGCACGATGTTGGCCTGTTCCGGAGGCGGGATCAAGTCCGCATCGTTCTGCCTGGGTGCCCTGCAAGAGCTGGACGCGAGAGGCAAGTTCGGTGAGGTCGAGACCGTGGTGGCGGTGAGCGGAGGCGGGTATGCCGCGTCCGCCTACCTCGCGATGTACCAGCACCTCGACTCGGTGGGCCTCGAACCCGAGAAGGGCGGGACCCCGTTCGCGCCGGGGAGCGCGGAGCTGGCGGAACTGCGCCGCCGTACCAACATCGTCACCTCGCCGGGACGCGCGCGCTTCGACCTGGTGACCTCGCTGCTGTTCGGCGTCGGGGTCAACGTGACCCTGCTCGCTGCCGTGGTCATGGCCCTCGCCTGGGTGATGGCCGAGCACGTCGTCCTCACCCAGATGGTTGACACCAACATCAGGACGCATTCGTCCCTGTGGGCGCTGAACGGACTGGGATGGGGCCACTGGTGGGCCGAGCTGCTGGGACCTCTGGTCCTCGTGGGTGTGGCCGTGCTGCTCTTCTGTGGCCAGCGCCTCCACGACTACGTCGCTTCACGCGCCGAAGATCGGCGAGCGGCTGATCGGCTTGACGGCGCCCACCCCATCGACGCACGGAGCACCCTTCGGGCAAGGGGCCAAGGGCCGGTTGCGAGATCCCTCATCGCGGCAGTCCTGTCGGCCTGGCAGACCGCCCAGGAATGGGTGCGAGCCGCGTATTCGAAGCTCGCCTCACCGAGGCCCCTCTCAGATGGCGTGCGCACCCACTTTCTCGGACAGACGCCCAACCGACTCGTGCAGGTTGCGGTCCCCCTCGCGGCGCTGAGCGTGGGACTGCCCTGGATCGCCGTCGAGCTCCACAACGCCATGGTCGACGGACGGCTGGGGAACCTCACAGTGCCGGCCGAGTGGACGACGGCCTTCGCGGTCATCGGCTCCCTCATCGGCTTCCTCCGGTCGCTGTTCAAGGGAATCACCACCCCTTCAGGAGCCGAGACCCCCACCGGCAGGGCGCTGGAGCTGGTTCGACACCGCGTGGCACCCTTCCTGGCAGTCACCCTCTTCACCCTGATCGTGTTCGTCGTGACGGCCGCGACGACCGCGTCGTACATCACGGCGGCGAGCCGTGAGCAGCTCGGCTACTTCCCCCTGGTCTTCGCGGTCGTCGTCCCAGTTGCTTTATGGGCTTTCGGCCTGACCAACGTGACGACGATCCACCCCTACTACCGGGAGCGACTCTCGTACGCCTTTCTGGAGCACTCCGGCGCCGGGGACCTCCGGCTGGCCGAGCTCGACCCGAACCTGACCCAGACCCAGACCCAGACCCAGAGTGCAGGGGCGACGAGGCCCACCAGCAGGAGGGGACGCGGCCCGAAAGGCCAGCTGCCCGCGAAGATACCCGGGTATGTCCCCCGGGCCGAGACACCGACATCGGGCCAGGAGCCGCCGCGGCGCCCGAACCTGGTCCTCATGGCAACCGCGAACATTGCGGAGGGCGACGTACTTCCCAGTGGTCGCGGGGGCACGCCGTTCGTCCTGGGAGCCGACGTACTGGGACTGAGTGAGCCGACTCTTCCCGGGGGCGCCTGTTGGGTCCCGACCGCGGACTACCGCACCGATCCCTCGGGACCGGTGCGCCTGCTGCACCTTGCCAAGGCCATGGCGATATCCGGTGCGGCGTTCGCTCCAAGGGCTGGCCGGGAAAGCAAGCTCATCGGCGTGTACCGGCTGCTGCTCGCGTTCGCCAACCTGCGTCTGGGCGTCTGGATGCCGAACCCCTACTATCCGAACTCACGGTCGGGAGACCGGAAGCGAAGTGTCGTCTCGTGGCTCAACGAGCGGATGGACCGGCCCACGTCCCTCGCCGTGGTGGCAGAGGCGTTCGGCAGTATGCCGGTTCGAGCTCCCTACCTGTACCTGACCGACGGTGGCCATTACGACAACTCCGGGCTGGTCGAGAGCCTCCGCCGACACCCGAGCCGTCTGGTCGTCCTGGACGGAAGCGGCGACGACGAGGACAAGTTCCCTGTGGTCGGCGATGCGATGTCGACACTTCGCATGGACCACGGCATCGAAGTCCGGTTCGACCCGACCCGTCTCGTGCGAGGCACCGACAGGCACCCCCGAGCAGGCCATGTGAAGGCGGCGGCAACGGACCCTCGCCGGCCGGGGTGGACGTGCGACATCACCTACATCAAGTGCGTCCTCCCCGAGGGGCTCCCTTGGGACCTGGAGGCATACCGCCTGCGCAATCCCGACTTCCCGGCAACGACGCAACGGTTCGAGATGTTCGACGAGTTCGACTTCGAGGCCTACCGCAAGCTGGGGGAATGCCTCGTCGACCGGGCCATCGAGGCCGGGGACCTGTGGTGACGTGGTCCGTGGCCCTGGACCGTCCGCCTGCGCGAATGCCTGCGGCCGAGCTCCTGACGGGTGGAGAATCAGGCGTGGCATCGGGCTCCGTGCCCAATCGGGCAGTGATCGTGGGCGCGCTGGCGCTGTCGGCCAAAGTGGCGCTCTCGATCCCACGGCTGCCGGACCAGGCGCCCGCAGTGGCCATCACGTGGCTGACCGTGATCTCGTTCATCGTCATCGGCCTGACCCTGATGGCCTCGAGCCTCCCCAACATCAGCGGCTGGGCGTGCCTTGCGGTGGCGTGGGCGACCGTGCCGGGAGACCTCAATGACCCGCATTACCTGGATGGCGGGCTCACGTGGATCGGCTACGTGCTCGAGCCGATCTACCTGCCGGCGGCACTCGGCCTCGTGCTGCGCTACCCGCGCTCCCGGCTCACGACGTTCCAACGGGGCATCGTGTGGTCGATGCTGGTGGCGAGCGTCGGCAGCCGGATCCCCACTGCCCTGACCACCGGCAACCTCCCGGACGGCTTCTACCGTCCGAGTGGCTTCCCGACCATCGCGCTCGACCCGTTCTGGCACGACCAGGTCTTCATGCGCGGCGGGCGCGGCATCACGGTCGCCCTACTCCTGCTGAGTGGGGCACTGCTCACCCACCGCGCCGTGTCCGCCATCGGCCTCACCCGCCAGTCCCTGGCGCCGCTGGCCATTGTCACGGCCATCTGCGCCTTCGCCGCGTCGGTCGACCAGGCCATCTGGGTGGTGGCGGACCCAGCGTTCCGCGGCATCCCGGCTGCCCTGGTCCGGGACCTCAGCGCCGCCATGATCCCCGTCGCCCTCCTCGCCGACCTCCTGCGCCGCAGGGCAGCCGGGGCCCAGGTTGCCGAGCGGGTTCTCGTGGCCGCAGGGTCCGGCGACCCCGAAGCGCTGCAGGCCTCGCTGCGCGAGGCACTCGTCGACCCATCCCTCACCGTCGTCGTCGCGGGAGGCTCGCCGACCGCAGACGCCCTGGCCCGGCATACCGACCTCGTCGACTCCCAGGGGAGGCGTCGTGGCTTCGCCCAGGTGATGGGCGACCACGACGAACCGCTGCTGTCGGTTTCCTACAACCCCAAGGCGATTCCCGATGCGGCCCTGTTCGAGACCGCGCTCAAGGCGGCCCGGTACGGGCTCGACAACACGCGGCTCAACGCGCAGCTCCGCGCGAACCTGGAGGAGCTCAAGCGGTCGCGGACGCGCATCGTCGAGGCCACGCTCGAGGAGCGCCGGAGGGTGGAGCGCAACCTTCACGACGGGGCGCAGCAGCAGTTCCTCTCCGTCGCCGCCCTGCTGGCCAGAGTCGACCTGGTCGACGCTGACGAGGCCAAGCACATCGTGACCCAGGCCCGCAGCCAGCTCCAGGACGCGCTGGCCGAGCTGCGGAGACTGGCCCAGGGCATCCACCCGAGCGCGCTGAGCCAGGGCGGCCTCGGTCCCGCGCTGCACACCCTGCGGGAGGCGGCCCCGCTGGCCATGACCCTCACCATCGACCCCCAGGTGCTGGAGGAACGCCCGCGACCGGCCGTCGAGGCGGCGGCCTACTTCACGGCTGCCGAGGCGCTGGCGAACGTGGTCAAGCACGCCAGTGCGAGCCACTGCGAGCTGGTCGTGGGCATGGACGGCGACCGGCTTTCGATCGTGATGCGGGACAACGGCACGGGCGGGGTGCGCATTGCGCCGGGTGGCGGACTGGATGGCCTGAAGGACCGTCTGGGTGCGCTCGGCGGCACGCTGTGGGTCCACACCGACCCCTGCGCCGAGCACCCCCACGCCACCGGGTCGACGCTGAGGGCAATCATTCCCCCGGACCGGGAGGCGACATGAGCTCGCTTGGCACGGCGGCGCCGGTTTCTGCGCCACGCGTGGTGCTCGTGGAGGACTCCGCTCTCTTCCGGCAGGGGGTGGCCGCCTTGCTGACGGCGGCCGGCTTGGAGGTCGTGGCCGAGCTGCCCGACGCCCGGCCGCTTCCCGCGGTCATCGAGCACGTCCACCCGGACGTCGTCATCCTCGACATCCGGATGCCGCCGACGCACACCGACGAAGGCATCCGCGCAGCTCTCGAGGTCCGCGCAACCCACCCCGAGGTGGCGGTGCTGGTCCTGAGCACCTATGTCGAGGGCTCGTGGGCCCAGTCCCTGTTCCGGAACGGCTCCCAGGGCCTGGGCTACCTCCTGAAGGACCGGGTCGACGACGTCACAGCGCTGGTCGAGGCGATCCGCCGGATCCGCGCCGGCGAAGCGGTGGTGGATCCGGAGGTCATCTCCCGACTCCTCCGGGCGACCGACCAGCGGTCCGCCCTCGAGCGGCTCACCGAGCGCGAGCGGGAGGTGCTCTCGCTCATGGCCGAGGGCATGTCCAACTCCGGCATCGGCTCGCGGCTGTACCTCTCGGCCCGCACCGTGGAGGCGCACATCGCGGCGATCTTCCACAAGCTGCCGCTGGACGACGTCGACAACACGCAGAACCGCCGGGTCCTGGCGGTCCTGGCCTTCCTCCGGGACGAGGCTTCGCGCCCGGCCTAGCTTCGAGTGAGTTGTCTCATATCGGCCGGCTCGAACTACCTGAAGACTTCTTCATGTGCGAAACTCGATAGGTGCCCGTTCCCCTCTATCAGGCCAAGGCCGAATTCTTCCGCACGCTCGGCCACCCAGCGCGGATCCGGGTGCTCGAGCTCCTCTCGGAGCGCGACCACGCGGTTCACGAGCTGCTGGACGCCATCGACATCGAGCCGAGCAACCTGTCCCAGCAGCTCGCGGTGCTCCGCAGGGCCGGGCTCGTGGCACAGCGGCGCGAGGGCGGTGAAGTGATCTACTCGGTCAGCGTCCCCGAGGTCCGCGACCTCCTGGCAGCCGCGCGCCACATCATCCGCGGAGTACTCGCCGACCAGGACTCCCTCAAGTCAGAGCTGGAGACCGGCCCGGCCGTTACCGTCGGGGCGGAGGGGCCTCGACGGTGAGCTTCGCCCTCCGGCGCGTCCGCGCACTGTTGCCCCTGCCTGCAGACCTGCGGGCCATGGCGAGGCATCCTCGGCGCGATGTCCTCGCCGGCGTGACCGTGGCCGTGGTCGCCCTGCCTCTGGCCCTCGCGTTCGGCATCACGTCAGGTCTGGGCGCCGGCGCCGGGCTCGCCACAGCCGTGATCGCGGGCCTGCTCGCGGCCCTGTTCGGGGGGAGCCGGGTCCAGGTCAGTGGCCCCACGGGTGCCATGACCGTCGTGCTCGTGCCCATCGTGGCGGTGCACGGCATAGGCGGGGTACTCATCGTCGGGCTGCTTGCGGGCCTCATGCTGGTCGGCCTGGCAATGGCGGGGGCGGGCCGCTACATGCGATACGTCCCACTCCCGGTGATCGAGGGCTTCACTCTCGGAATCGCGCTGATCATCGCCCTCCAGCAGGTGCCTGGGGCGCTGGGTGTGCACGGCAGGGGCGACCGCGTCCTCGCCACAGCCCTGGACGCCGCGGGCACGTGGCTGGCGACGCCGCACTGGGCCTCCCTGCTCATGGCACTCGCCGTCGCTGCGGCGATGCTCCTCGGAGCCCGGCTGCGGCCCGGCCTGCCCATCTCCCTCCTCGCGGTGGTCGCCGCGACCCTCGTGGGATCGCTCGGCCACGTGGACGTCGCCACCATCGGGACGATCCCTTCGGGCCTGCCCGCGCCCAGCGTCCCGAGCGTCCCGCTGGCCGACGTCGGCTCCCTGCTCCTACCCGCCGCCGCGGTGGCCGCGCTCGCCGCCCTGGAGAGCCTTCTGTCGGCAACAGTCTCCGATGCGATGAGCGTCGGTGAGCGCCACGACCCCGACCGCGAGCTTCTCGGTCAGGGCGTGGCCAACGTCGCGGTCTCGGTCTTCGGCGGAGTCCCGGCCACCGCGGCCATCGCGCGCACCGCCGTGAACGTGCGGTCCGGCGCGACCTCCCGGCTCGCGGCCGTCGCGCAGTCAGTGGTGCTGCTCGTCGTCATGCTGGGCGCCTCGCGGTGGGTCTCACAGATCCCGCTCGCGGCCCTCGCAGGCGTCCTCATCGCCACGGCTGTGCAGATGGTCGAGGTCTCCAGCCTGCGAGCGCTACTGCGCTCGACGCGCGGCGACGCCGCCGTCCTCGTCGTCACAGCTGCCACGACCCTGGCCTTCGACCTGGTGACCGCCGTGCTCGCGGGTCTGGCCGCCGCCGGTGCGTTCGCCCTGCGAGCGGTGGCGCGCACGGCGCGGCTCGACGAGGTCCCGCTCGACGAGTCGGACCACTCCAGCGAGGAGCAGTCCCTCCTGGACGAGCACATTGTGGCGTACCGGCTCGAAGGCCCGCTGTTCTTCGGGGCCGCCCACACCTTCCTGCTGGAGCTCACCGAGGTCAGCGACGTCAAGGTCGTGGTGTTGCGCATGTCGCGCGTCACCACTGTGGACGCCACTGGCGCCTCCGTCCTCGCCGACACGATCCGCCAGCTCGAGCGGCGGGGCGTCACGGTGCTCGTCTCGGGCGTCCGGTCCGAGCACGCCGGGCTGCTGGCACAGCTGGGGGTGTCCGCGGCGCTGGCGCACGAGCGCCACGCCTTCGCCCACACCCCGGAGGCGATCGCCCACGCCCGCCTCCACGCCTCCCGGGTGCCCCACTCCCCTGCATCGGCCGAGACCAGGGCATGAGGTGCGGTATGCCGGGTCACCCAGCAGGACGCTGGCTCCGGCATACCGCGCCTTGGGTCTGTGGTGTGTGGTCGTCGTCGGCGGCCGTCAGGTGCTCACCGGGACGTGGCTCACCAGGACGTTGTCCGAGCCCTCGAGCAGCCGGGCCCTGAGCCGGTCAGTTAGCGGCGGCCGAGCCCTCGACCTCGACGTCCGGGGTGGCGACCCTGACCGCTGATCGAGGCATGCCGTCCAGGGTCTTGCCGAGCCGGCCGCGGAGGGTCAGGACCGAGTCGACCAGGTAGTTCTGGTGGACCCGCCATGGACCGCGGTGGCCCTGCTTCGGGAACTCGGCGATCGACCGGCGGATGTAGCCGGAGGTGAGGCCGAGCAGGGGGCGCTCTCGAAGGCCGGGGGGCGGCCTGGGGACCACGGCCGCCAGGTTGTGGGCATCCATGAAGCGGAGGACCTTGCAGACCAGCCGCGAGGTGAGGTCGGCGCGCAGCATCCACGAGGCATTGGTGTAGCCGACGCAGACGGCGAAGTTGGGCAGGCTGCTGACCATGGCTCCCCGCCAGGCGAACTGGCGGGCCAGGTCGACCGGGCGCCCGTCGACCAGCGGCGTGATCCCGCCGAAGGCGAGCAGCTGGAGGCCGGTGGCGGTGACGACGACTTCGGCGGGAAGAGTCCGGCCCGACGCCAGCCGGATTCCCTCGGGGACGAACCTGTCGACCTGGTCGGTGACAACCGATGCCCGGCCCTGCTTCATGGCCCGGAAGAGGTCGCCGTCGGGGGCGGCGCAGAAGCGCTGCTCCCACGGGTTGTAGGTGGGTGTGAAGTGCTCGCGGACGGCGCTGCGGTCGTCGAGCTGGCGGCCCACCGCCGACGTGAGCAGGCGCCGGGCAGCCCGGGGGGCCCGAGTGCAGAACTGGTAGAAGGCGATCCCGAAGGCGATGTTCTTCGAGCGGATCGCCCGGTGGGCCGCCCACGGGGGAAGAATCGCCCGGAGCGCGTCCGCGACCGGGTCGCGGCGAGGCACGGCTCCGATCCAGCTGGGAGAGCGCTGGAGCATCGTGACGTGAGCCGCCGACGCGGCCAGCGCCGGCACCAGGGTCACGGCAGTGGCGCCGCTCCCGATGACGACGACCCGCCTGCCGCTGCAGTCGAGGTCCTCCGGCCAGAACTGTGGGTGCACGAGCCTCCCCGCGAAGGAGTCCGTGCCGGGGAAGACCGGGCTGTAAGCCTGGTCGTAGCGGTAGTAGCCGGCGCACGAGTAGAGGAAGCCGCAGGTGAGGGTGCGCTGCGCGGTGCCTTCGGGTCTGCGCACCTCGACCGTGAGCGTCCAGCGTGCCTCGGGCGTGGACCAGTTGGCCGCGACGACCCTCGCGCCGAGGCGCACGCGCCGGTCGATGCCGAACTCCGCTGCGGTCTCCCGGATGTAGCCGAGAATGGTGCGCCCGTCGGCGATGGCCTTGGGGGCCAGCCAGGGCTTGAAGGGGTAGCCGAGGGTGAACATGTCCGAGTCGGACCTGATGCCCGGGTAGCGGAACAGGTCCCAGGTGCCACCGATGGACTCGCGCGCCTCGAGGATCAGGTAGGTCTTCTCCGGGTGCTCGGTCTGGAGCCGGTAGCCGGCCCCGATGCCGGACAGGCCGGCACCCACGACGACCACGTCGACGTGGGTGGGGAACAGGAGGCCCGTCGCGGCGTTCACCACAGGACACCAGGGTTGAGTATGCCGGCCGGGTCGAGCTCCGCTTTCGCCGCGCGCAGGGCGGCGGCGAACGGGTCTGGGCGCTGGCGGTGGTACCAGGGGAGGTGGTCGCGGCCGACGGCGTGGTGGTGCGTGATCGTGGCGCCGCCCGCGAGGATCGCCTCGGAGACGGCCGCCTTGACGGCGTCCCACTGCTGCACCGTGCTGCCCCAGGTGCCCGCCGCGAAGACGCCGAAGTACGGTGCCGGGCCGTCGGGGTAGACGTGGGTGAGCCGGCAGGTCACCACGCCGCGAAGGCCGAGGTCGACGAGGGCCTGTCGGGCTGCCGCCGTGACCGACGCGTGCACGCTTTCGAAGCGGTCCCAGGTGCACGCGGTCTCGAACGTCTCTACCACCATGCTGCGCCGAGCCAGGGCGTCGCGCTGGTAGGGCATGCGCAGGAATGCCGAGCGCCACCGCGCGGCCGGCCCTGCGCCCGAGGCCGGTCCGGGGTCGGTGCCTGGTCCTCCATCCGCGGCCGGTGCCCCGCCAGAGGCCACGCCACTGACCGGGGCGACGGTCTCGCTGCCTGCTCCGCCCGGAGCGCCATACGGCGCACCGTCAGCGTCCCTGACGGCCCCGTCGCCGGCGTCCGTAATCGCGCGGACCGAGCCGCCGTGGTCTCGGGCGATCTCCAGGGCTCGTCCGAGCCAGGGCTCCACCGAATGGTCGGCCGACTCGAAGCCGACCAATAGGAGGCCGCCGCCAACCGGGATGCCGGCGTTGACGAAAGCCTCAGTGGCGTCGAGCAGCCGGCAGTTCGAGGGCAGGAGGCCCGCCTGGGCGATCGCCCGGGTTGCCTCGACTGCTCTCCAGAAGTCGTCGAAGGCCAGGGACACCGTCGCCCGCCAAACCGGTCGGGCGTGGAGACGCATCCAGGCCTCGGTGATGACGCCAAGAGTGCCCTCCGAGCCGAGGAAGAGCCGGTCTGGAGATGGTCCCGCGCCCGATGCGGGAACCCGCAGCGACTCGACCACGCCCGCCGGCGTCACCACCCGCATCGACTCCGTGAGGTCGTCGACGTGCGTGTAGAGCGTGGCAAAGTGCCCTCCGGCGCGGGTGGCCAGCCACCCGCCGAGCGTGGAGAACTCGAAGGACTGCGGGTAGTGCCGCAGGGTCAGGCCGTGTCCCCGCAGCTGGTCCTCCAGACTCGGGCCGCGAGTCCCGGCCTGGATCCGCGCACACCGGCTCACCGGGTCGACCTCCAGGACTTGGCCGAGGCGGGCGAGGTCCAGGGTCACCGCCGGCCCGTCGAAGCGTGGCTCCACACCCCCGACCACGCTGCTCCCACCCCCGTAGGGAACCACGGGGATCCCTGAGCTGGTGCACCATTCGAGTACGTCGACCACGTCTTGCTCGGCTCGGGGCCTCACGACTAGATCTGGGACGTTGTCGAGCCGGCCCTCGAGGTTGCGAACGACGTCGCGAAACGCCTTGCCGTGGGCGTGCCCGGCGCGATCGCCGGGATCGGCCGAGCAGAGGTGGCGCAGCCCGTCGGGCGGCGCCACCCGCGGCTCGGGGAGGTCCAGGGCATCCGGCGCTGGCGGGGCGTGGTCGGTGAAGTCGTGACCGGGAAGCAGGGCCTGAACCCGGCCGACCAGGGCGGCGGTCTCGCTTTCGGAGAGCGCACCCTCGGTGGTGCCCCAGCCCCACCATGAACGCCCCACGCGGACCTCCGCTCGACTCCGCTTGACTGCCGGCCTGAGGCAACAGGCTAGGCGCCAGGAAGTCAGCGGCGGTCGAGACCCCGGGCGATAGGCGGGCTCAGCCCTGCGGCTGGACGACGTCGAGCATCCACGGGATGCCGAACTTGTCGACCAGCATGCCGAACTCGTCGCCCCAGACCTGCTTCTCCAGCGGCATGGTGACCTGGCCGCTATCGGCCAGCTTGTCCCAGTAGCCGTGGATCGCGTCGGCGTCGTCGCCGCTGACGCTGATCGTGATGCTGCTGCCCGAGCTGTGCTCCATGCCCTGCGGGGTGTCGGCGGCCATCAGGGTGAAGCCACTGGGCGTCTCGAGCTTTGCGTGCATGATCTTCTCGGCGTCGGGCGAGTCGGCCTGCCCGAACTCGGCGAAGGTGCTCATGTCGAGCGTGCCGCCGAACACGTCCTTGTAGAACTCCATGGCCTGGCGGGCGTTGTCGGTGAAGCTGATGTACGGGTTGAGGACGGATGCCATCAGGTGCTCCTTAGCGACTCGTGAAGGGACTCTCGACAGTAGTCCCGCATGCCGACAGCCACGCCGCCCAGCGCGAGGACTCGGCCTCAGGGCTCCAGCAGCACCTTGACCGCGCGGCGCTCGTCCATCAACCGGTAGCCCTCGGCGACCTGCTCCAGCGGCAGGGTGAGGTCGAACACCCGACCGGGGTTGATCCGGCCGGAAAGGACGCGGCCGAGGAGGTCCGGCAGGTATTGCCGCACGGGTGCCATGCCGCCCGCCAGCCCGACGTTGCGGGCGAACATCGCGCGAACCGGCAGCTCGACCCCATGGGGCACGCCGACGAACCCAACGTTGGACCCCGGGCGGGCCATTGCGAACGCCGAGCGCATTGCGGCGTCGGTGCCGACGCACTCCATGACGGCGTCGGCGCCCACCCCGGCCGTGAGCTCCCTGACCACCGCTTCGCCCTCCTCACCCCGCTCGGCGACGACGTGCGTGGCCCCGAACTCCTTCGCCAGGGCCTGCCGCGGCGCGTGCCTGGACATCGCGACGATCCGCGCCGCACCCAGCTCTTTGGCCGCGATCACTGCACACAGGCCGACCGCGCCGTCGCCCACCACGACAGCCGTACAGCCCGGGGCCACGCCCGCGGCAACGGCGGCGTGCCACCCGGTCGCCATCACGTCGGTGAGCGCCAGCAGGGAGGGCAGCAGCTCGGCGTCCGGCATGCCGTCGGTCTTGACGAGGCTGCCGTCGGCCTGGTTGACGAGGGTGAGCTCCGCCTGGCCGCTGTCGGTCCCGCCGAGGTTGACGCAGGCCGACTGAACGCCTGCCCGGCAGTGGGCGCACGTGTTGTCGCAGTGGCAGAACGGCACGACGACGAAGTCGCCCGGCCGGAAGGAGGCGACCGCCGAGCCGACCTCCTCGACCACGCCGACCGCCTCATGGCCGATGGTGCTGCCCGGCCGGATCGGGTTCTCACCCCGGTATGGCCACAGGTCCGAACCGCAGATGCATCCGGCGACCACCCGGACGACGGCATCGGTTTCGGACCGGATCGCCGGCTCCGGAACTTCGCTGAGCCGGATGTCGCGTGGTCCGTGGATCGTCGTCGCTCGCATGCCCCCATCCTGCACGGCCGGGGAGCCGCGGCCTCCGATGGGCACGGGCGGCTTGGGCCGCATGGAGGGCATGGGACGCATCAGCGCATGGGCGGCACGGAGGGCACACCGAAGCGCGGCCGGCATCTCGCCGGCGAGCCGACTGTCGAAAAGTCCCGCCATCCGTCCGACGTGGTGGTGCGGGGCACGCCGCTCCGCATCCGAACCTGAGAGGGCAACCCATGAACACCAGAACCATGCTTGCCGCCGGAACCGTCGCCGGACCCCTGTTCCTGGCCACCGTGGCAGCGCAGATGCTCCTGCGCGAAGGTTTCGACATCACCCACCATCCGATCAGCCTGCTCAGCCTCGGCGACGCGGGCTGGGTCCAGATCGCCAACTTCGTCGTCGCAGGCGTCCTCGTCATCGCGCTGGCCGGCGGCCTCCGACGCGTCCTGAGGTCGGGTCGAGGCAGCACGTGGGTTCCCCGTCTGGTCGGGCTCCATGGCGTAGGCCTGGTCGCCGGCGGCGTCTTCGTCGCGGACCCCGGACTCGGGTTCCCGCCCGGCACACCCGACTCCATCCCGGACTCGCTCACGTGGCACGGCACCATCCACGCGGTAGCCCCACCGCTGGCCTTCGTGGCCCTCGTCGCTGCTGCCATCCTCATGGCCCTCCGCTACCGACGTCAGGGGCGGCGGGGATGGGCGCGATACACGGCCGTCACCGCGGGGGCCTGCCTGCTGCTTCCAGCCTGGCCGGACCTGGACTCGGCCAGCTGGCGCCTGGCCCTCGGGCTGGTCGTGGGGTTCGCCTGGGTCACCGCGATGGCCTTGCGAGAGCGCAGCATGCTGGCCCGCTTCCACCG
Organism: Dermatophilaceae bacterium; assembly: GCA_035691065.1. GTDB lineage: Bacteria > Actinomycetota > Actinomycetes > Actinomycetales > Dermatophilaceae > DASSJT01. The sequence continues at coordinate 56,749 of DASSJT010000202.1, read as the reverse complement.
CACGCCTGCCATGACGGCCAGCCCGGCCTAACCAGTGAGCCGGGCGTATGCCGGGTGGCGAGCACCCGGCATACGCCCGACATACGCCCGGCCTTGCCCTTGGTGATGTCCTGATGACCGCGTCCCGCGCGGGACCTTCGCCACTTGCTGGCCCGCAGCCCAGCCCGTGCGATGGAAGTGCGGTTGTCGGCAGGCACCTGCATGATGCGCTCGGCGCTCAGGACATGGACGGGGTGTGGGTCATGGCAGCGATCACGGTCGATGGTCTGCGCAAACACTATGGCGCGGTGCGCGCGGTCGACGGGGTCTCGTTCTCCGTGGAGGCGGGCGAGGTCTTCGCCCTCCTCGGCCCCAACGGCGCCGGCAAGACGACGACCGTCGAGATCCTCGAAGGGCACCGGCGCCGCACGTCAGGGACGGTCGAAGTGCTCGGCTTCGACCCGCAGACCGGGGGCCGCGACTACCGGGAGCGGATCGGCATCGTGCTCCAAGAGGCGGGGTTCGACGAGGACTTCTCCGTCCGCGAGCTGGTGCGGCTCTACCGGGGGATGTATCCCCGCCAGCTGCCGGTCGACGACGTCATCGAGACCGTGGGCCTCGCGGCGAAGGCGGACGCGCGGGTCAAGACTCTCTCTGGGGGCCAGCGCCGCCGGCTCGACCTCGCCCTCGGGCTGGTCGGCGACCCCGAGCTGCTGTTCCTCGACGAGCCCACGACCGGGTTCGACCCGTCGGCCCGGCGGCGCGCGTGGGAGCTCGTGGAGCGGCTTCGCGGGCTGGGGAAGACGATCCTCCTCACGACTCACTACATGGACGAGGCCGAGCACCTGGCCGACCGCGTGGGCGTCATGGTGGCGGGTCGGCTGGTCGCCGTGGGCACCCCGGCGGAGATCGGCGGTGAGGCGGTGAGCTCGACGGTGATCACCTTCCGGCTGCCGTCCGGTGCGGAGGTCTCGGAGCTACCCAGCCTGGACGGCCAGCTCGAGCCGCAGGGTGTCGACTGGCAGCTGCACACCACCCGGCCCACCGCCGCGCTGCAGGCGCTCACCGGCTGGGCCCGCGCTCGCGGGCTCGAGCTGCCGGGGATCACGGTGGCCCGCCCGTCGCTCGAGGACGTCTACCTCGACCTGATCGGCGCGAGCGAGCACGCCTCCGCCGACGAAGCACTGGCGGCCTCGTGATGTCCGCCCTGACCGCGCCGCCTCGGCAGCCCCCCATCCAGACCAGGCACACGAGCCTCACGACACTCCTCCTGGACCAGCTCGTCTACGCCACGCGCGAGCTCTGGCGTGGCCGGGTGGCCTTCATCTTCACCTTCCTGTTCCCGCTCACCTGGCTGCTGGTGCTCGGGTTCATCGCCGGGAACGCGACGATCAGCCCCACCAGCCACGTCCGGATGATGCAGTACGTCACGCCCACGGCAGGTGTCATGGGCGTCCTGTACGGCGCCTATCCCACGGTCGCCGCATCGCTCGCCGATGCGCGCGAGCGGGGCCTCCTCAAGCGGTTCCGGGGCACCCCGGTGCCGGCATGGGTCTACCTGGCTGGGCGCATCGGGGCAGCAGTGCTCTCCGCGATCGCCTCCCTCGTGCTGATGCTCGCCGTCGGGGTGCTCGGCTACGACGTCCAGATCCAGTGGCGCACCGCACTGGCGACGCTGGTGACCGTCGTCCTCGCGATCGCCGCCTTCGCGGCCGCCGGGCTGGCCGTGGCCAGCCTCACCCGGTCGGCGGCCATGTCGCAGGCGGTTGCGATCTCCACCGCCGTCGTGGTGGCGTTCCTCTCCGGCGTGATGGTCTGGGGCGACCTGCCCGGCTGGGCCGACCGGATCGCGGGGTTCTTCCCGCTCAAGCCCTTCAACGATGCGCTGCGGGACCAGTTCGACCCATTCGGCACTGGAGCCGGCTGGGACCTCGGCGCTCTGGCGGTCATCGGCGCGTGGGCCGTAGGGGCTGCGCTCGTGGCCGCGCGCAGCTTCCGATGGGCCCCTGCCGTCGAAGGCCCGCGCCTCGGCCGCCGCCGGCAGCCCGCCGCGGTGGAGGCTCCAGAGGCTCCCGTCGGCACGGAGGCAATCCACGGGGCAGCGGCGCTGACGGCCGACCTCGCTGGGCGTCCCTCGGAAGCCGCGATGGTGCAGGCACAGGCCTTGTGGGCGACCAGAGGAGCGCTGCGAGACCTCGGCTGGGTCTTCTTCGCGGTGGCCATGCCGGTGGGGCTCTACGCCTTCATCGCCAGTGTGATCCGCGGCCAGGCCCCGAGCGGACCATTGCCGTATGCCGTGGAGCTGGCTGCCGGGATGATCGCCTGGGGTGTCGTGGTCAACTGCTTCGTCAACCTTCCCGAGGCCGTGGCCCGTGCACGCGACCAGGGCATCCTGAAACGCCTGCAGGGCGCCCCGCTGCCGGCATACGCCTACCTCGCCGGGCGGTTGCTGTCGGTGCTCGCGATCGTCTGGGTGACTGCGGCCCTGGTCCTGGTCATCGGACGACCGTGGTTCGACCTCAGGCCGACGGCGGCCGGCCTTCCGCTCGCGGCGGCGGTCCTCGTGCTCGGGTCGGGCTCTCTGGCCGCATGTGGGTTCCTGATGGCCGCGCTGCTGCCCAACAGCAGGGCCGTGACGGCGGTCGGTCTGGGCATCGCCCTGCCTCTGGCCTTCTTCTCCAACGTGTTCGCCATCAGCGCGACCCCGTCCTGGATGACCACCGTGGGCGCGTTCTTCCCGTTGGAGCACTTGGCCAAGGCCTTGTCGCTCGCCTTCGCGCCCGGCGGCGCCACCGTGAGCTGGTCGGCCCTGGGGGTCATGACGGCCTGGCTCCTGGGCGCCGGGTTCCTCGCAGCGCGGCGCGGTCTGGCTCCACACTCCTGAGCGGATCGACGATCACGGCCGCCGTTCGACGGCTGCCCGACGGAGACTCGACGCCCGCTTCCGACCCCTCTCCGGCCGCGCTCCGATGGCTCTCCGGCTGCGCTCCGATGGCGCTCCGGCCGCTCGACGTCGTGCTGAACCGCCGGTCGATCGATCGGTGGACCCGAGGCCAGCCGGACGGCATACTCGCCAGCGGTTTGGCCCACGTGTCACGGGCTTTGGTGGGATGATGCGGTTTTCCGGGCCACGGGAGCGAAAGGTAGGCGCCGATGTCGTTCGACGCTCCACAGCTCACCCGCTTCGAGCGCCAGGGCTTCGCCGTTCTGGTTCCCGAGGGTGACATCGACCTTGCAGCCGTGCCGCAGCTGAAGGAAGAGCTGGAGCAGTCGATCCAGGCCACGCAGCACATCGTGGTCGACCTCTCGCGGACGACGTTCCTGGACTCCAGCGGCATCGGCGCGCTGGTCAGCGCCGGCAGCCAGGCCCGCGACGCCGGTGGCTCGTTGCGCCTGGCGGCACCCCGCGACGAGGTGCTGCGGGTGCTCGACCTCACGCAGGTCAACACCGTCCTGCCCACCTATGCCTCGCTTGACGAGGCACTCGCAGGCGGCCCGGCCGATCCGGTCGCGTGACCTCTGGTGGGCCCCAACCTGATCTCCTCCGGGGGACCGGCGGACGAGGGCCCTCCACGACCGTGGCCGCTCGACGACCGATGGCTGCAGGCCCTCCCGCAGGCCGTTGTCGCACTGGACGTGTCCGGGTGCGTCGTGGGCGCCAACGCCGCCGCGGCGAAGATGCTGGGCATCCCGACAGCGACGCTGTTCGGGCAGAAGTTCGCCGAGGTCTCGCTGAACGACTCGGAGCGCGGTGGGTTCGACGAGGTGCTGCGCCTCGTGCTGGGCGGGGTGAGCTGGGACGGCGAGCTGGAGGTGCACCGGGTCGACGCGTCGGGACCGACCGACCTCCACCTCGTGCCAGTGAGCGGTGGCGGCATGGTCACCGGCGCGATCTTGGTGGCGGAAGGGGTCAGTGGGCGCCGCGCTCGCGCGATCCGGCTGTCCCAGCGCCTGACCCGGCTGGGCGGGGTGGTCGCCCAGCTGCTTTCCGCCGCCGACCTCGAGACGGTGACCGACATCGTGGTCGAGCACATGGCCGACGCCGCCGGGGCCACCACCGCATCACTCTCGCTGCTCGTCGACGACGACACCCTGCAGCTCATCCGCCTGCGGGGCGGCCCCGTGGGCGCCTCGTCGCGCTGGGCAACGTACTTGGTCGCCGACGACACGCCGGCGAGCGAGGCCGTCCGCACCGGGAAGACCGTCGTGTTGGCGGGAGTGGACGAGATCACCTCCCGCTACCCGGAGCTCGACCTGGGCGCCCAGGGCGAGCGCTCCATCGTGTGTCTCCCGCTGTCTGCGGGCAACCGCACTATCGGCGTCGCCAGCCTCTCGTTTCCCGGCCGGCGCACAATCGACGCGGCCGAGCTGGACTTCTTCCGGATCATGGCCGACACCTGCGCGCAGGCGGTGGAGCGGATCCGCGCGGTCGAGCAGGCAGCCGACCAGGCCGACCAGCTGGCGTTCCTCGCGGAGGCCAGCGCCGAGCTCGCCGGCAGCCTCGACTACGAGGCCACGCTGGGAAAGGTGGCCTGGCTCGCGGTGCCGCGGTTCGCGGACTGGTGCGCGATCGCGCTCGAGCAGGACGGCATACTGCGCAACCTCGCAGTGGCACACGGTGACCCGGACAAGCTGGCCCTGGCCGAGGACTACCGACAGCGCTACCAGCCCACCCATACGTCGCAGTCGGGCACTTACGAGGTCCTGCATAGCGGGCGGAGCCAACTGATCCCCCAGGTCACCGACGCGATGCTTGCGGCCACGGCGAGCGACCCCGGGCAGCTGCGCCTGCTGCGCGAGCTCGACTTCAGCACCGCGCTGATCGTCCCGCTGAAGGCGCGAAGGCGGACGCTGGGCACGATGACCTGGGTGGGCGGTCAGGCCCGTCGGCCGTTCCGGGCCTCAGACGTCGCCTTCGCCGAGGAGGTCGCCAGACGGGCCGCCGTCGCGATCGACAACGCCATCCTCCACAGCGAGCTTCGCGACGTCGCCGACCGGCTGCAGCAGGCGGTGCTGCCCAGAGAGCTGCCGGTGGTCGAGGGCTGGGAGCTGGGCGCGCTGTACGAGTCCGGAGGCCGCACCGAGGTGGGTGGCGACTTCTACGACGCCATTCCGGTGGACGGGAACCGCCTCGCACTGTTCATCGGCGATGTCATGGGGCTGGGCGTTCCCGCGGCGGCGGCCATGTCCCAGGTCGCCGCTGCCTTGCGAGCGCTCGTGGCGGTGAATCCCGAGCCGGTCTCCGTGCTCACCAGGCTGGACCTGCTCTTCGAGCGGTACCCGACCGACCAGCTGGTGACGCTGCTGTATGCCGTCGCCGACCCGAGCCGCAACGAGCTGGTCATGGCCTGCGCCGGCCACCCTCCGCCGCTGCTGCTCGACCCGGACGGCACCGGCACCTTCGTGGAGTCGGCTCGGGGCCTCATCCTCGGAGCCGGTGGAGCGGAGCGGAAGCAGTCGGTCGTGCCGTTCTCGGTGGGCCAGACCCTGGTGCTCTACACCGACGGGCTGGTCGAGCGGCCCGGGGAGGACCTGAACGTCGGGAAACAGCGGCTGCTGGACGCGGCAAGGTCTTTCCGGGCCGGCGACGCGGCATCGGGCGATCTCGCCAACGCCCTTGCCGCGGTGGCCCAGTCGGTGCGTGACGGCAGCCACGACGACGACGTGGCCATGCTGGCCGCCATTCGGCTGCCGGCACCCTGAGCCGGCACCCTGACCTGTCTCCGTGGACGGCACCCTGAGCCGGCTCCGTGGACGGCATCCTGGCCCGTCAACCCCGAGCCGGCTCCGTGAACCTGCTACGTGAGCCGTCCCATGAGACGGAGCTTTGACGCATCGGAGACGATGCTGAGACGCGGGCTCGACGCTCGGCGGACCGACATCGAGACAGGGCCGTCCTAGCCTCGGGTGGGAGACTTCCCTCGACACTGGGGTACGCCATGAGAACTCGGGCGAGCAGGGTGCCGTCGAGGTTCAGGACGACTGCGGCGGCCGGACTCGCGGTGCTCCTGCTGACGGGCGCGCAGAGCAGCTGCGAGCAGCGCACGGCCAGCAGCTCGAGCAACGGGTCCGAGAGCCGGGTGGAAAGCCGGGTCGAGAGCAGCGCCGGCAGCTCTGGAGGCTCTGGCAGCTCGGCCAGCAGTAGCAGCCGGGTCAAGTACTCGGTGACCTCCGACGCGCGGCTCAAGAGCGTCACGTTCATCGACCGCGGAGGCAACAAGACCACGCGGACCTTCGTCGGGAGCAGCTGGAGCGGCACCGGGCCGTCTTCCCACGGCACCGTGATGGTCTCGGCCACTGCGGGCAGCGGCAGCACGATGCTCAAGTGCTCCATCACGGTCAAGGGCAGGGTCGTGCAGCAAGCGAGCGCCGTGGGCGGGGGCTCCACGACCGTCGTGTGCACGGCCACCTACTGACGCGCTCCGCGCGCTGCTGACGTATGCCGGCGGCTCGCCTGCCCGCACCCGACCCGCCGCTCCTGCCAGTCTCAGGAACACCGCCGCGCGCCCAGGTGTTGGCGCCTGTATCGAGGTCGTCACGACTCGATGTCCGGTCGACGCCCAGGAGCACGCGATGACCCCCATAGACCCGGCCACCGGTGAGGAAGCGCTCGACGCCTACTCGCAGGTCGTGACCACCGTCGCAGCGCGGCTCATCCCCCGGGTCGCCAGCCTCCGGGTCCGCCGTCGGGTTCGCGGCTGGCAGGCGGAGGGGGCCGGCTCGGCGGTCGTGCTGACCCGTGAGCGCCACCTGCTGACCAACGCCCACGTCGTCGCCGACATGGACGGCACCGGTCAGGCCGAGTTCGCCGACGGCACGATCGCCATGGTCGACGTCATCGGGGCGGACCGGCTGTCCGACCTGGCGGTCGTGCGCGCCGACCGCGACATCCCCGAGCCGCCGGAGTTCGGCGATGCCGACGGGCTGCGCGTGGGCAACCTGGTGGTCGCGGTCGGCAACCCCATGGGACTGTCGGGGACGGTCACCGCCGGTGTAGTGAGCGCACTCGGCCGGTCGTTCCCGACCCGCTCGGGCACGGCCACCCGGCTCGTCGAGGACGTCATCCAGACCGACGCCGCGCTCAACCCCGGCAACTCCGGCGGTGCCCTGGCCGACCCGCAGGCCCGCGTCGTCGGCATCAACACCGCAGTCGCCGGCTTCGGCCTCGGGCTCGCCGTGCCCATCAACGCCACCACCCGGCGCATCGTCGACACCCTCGTGCGCGAGGGCCGCGTGCGTCGCGCCTTCCTCGGCGTGGTCTCCACCCCGGCGCCGGTCCCGGCCCGCTACGCGGACACCTCGGGCCGAAGGCGGGCCCTGCGAGTCGTGGACGTGGTCCAGGGCAGCCCCGCCGCCCGCGCGGGCCTTCGCCCGGGCGACCTCGTGCTCGCCGTCGACACCAAGCCCCTGAGCGACGCCCAGTCGCTCCAGAAGCTCCTGTTCGACGATGCCATCGGTCGCCGGATGGAAGTCACCGTGCTGCGGGGCGAGGCCATGGTCGACGTCGTCGCCGTGCCTGTCGAGCTCAACGGCTGACCTCCCCACACGCGGTGCTTGGAAGCGGGCGGCGCGGGGCACCGGGCGCTACCTGCGCAGCTGGCGCGCACCGGCGACACGACGGCACAGATCCTGTGGACAGCCGGGTCCGGCTGTCGCGGCCGGCGCCTAGTCTTGCGAGGGTCTTGCTCCTCATCTTGCGAGGGTCTGCTCCTCGCCGCCCAGGAGGCCCCATGCGCCCGACCACCCGGCCGCAGCCGTGACGATGGCTCATGGCGCGCCCACGCCGCCTTGGGTCGCGCGCCTCGACGACGACCGGCTCCGCCACGAGCTCGGTCCGGCCACCTATGACCGCGGCGACGCCTATTACCGGTCCGACATGGTCCTCTCTGTGGCCACGGGTAGGAACGACGAGGTCCTCCTCGGCACCGTGCGAGGCAGCCACGGCCGCACCTACCAGACCGTTGTCAGGGTGGCCGACCCGCGGCCGTCGCCATCATCCGGATTCGCCGAGGCGTGGAGCAGCCGCTGCACCTGTCCCATGGGATCCGACTGCAAGCACGTGGTGGCCCTGGTCCTCACCGCCCGGCAGCGCCTCGCCTCGGGTCACCCGCGAGTCCGGCCGACCTGGGAGTCCGCGCTCGCCGACCTGGTCCGCGACCCGCCTGACGAAGGCGCGACGATCCCGCTCGGCTTCCAGTTCGAGGTCGTTTCCCCGCCATCGAGCCGGTATGCCGGGAGCTCGGCTCCCAGCCCACGCCTGAGGATCCGCCCGGTGACCACTGGAAGGAACGGCGGCTGGGTGCGGGGTGGCGTCTCGTGGCGCGAGCTCGAGTACGGCTTCGGGGCCCGCCCCGGGGCAGCCGAGCGCGACATCGCCCTCGCCATCCTGGCCGCCGCGCGAGCCCGCCGCGGCTACTACACCACCGAGCAGCAGGTCTATCTCGACGACCTGGGCCGGCGCGCATGGCATCTGCTCCACGATGCGAGGCAGACCGGCATACAGCTTGTCGGCGTGGGCAAACAGGCACCCGAGGTCGAGCTGTGCCAGGAGCCGGCCATGGTGGCCCTCGACGCCAGGCGCAGGCCCGACGGCTCGGGGCTGAGCATCGAGGCGACGCTGCGCGTCCCCGGACACCCTGACCTCGCGCTGGGAGGGAGCCAGGACGAGGTCGTCGGTCTCGTCGGCGAGCCGCCGCACGGCGTGTTCGTGGGGTCAGACTGCGGTCTGGTCCTGGCGCGGCTCGAGCCCGTGCTCGATGCGACGATGGCGCGGCTTGTCCGCGGTGGTGCGCTCCAGGTGCCTGCCGACGACCTGCCGCGGTTCTTCGCGGTCTACTACCCCGCGCTGCGCCAGCGTGCGACGCTCCGGTCCTCCGACGACTCCGTGTCCTTCCCGGTGGTCGAGCCACCCAGGCTCGGATTGACCGTGCGGTTCGAGCAGCCCGGCCACCGCTGCCGCCTGCGCTGGAGCTTCGCCTATGCCGTGGGCGACGACGTCGTCCGCGTGCCGATCGTCGGGCGCAGCGAGGGGGTGGCCCGCGACGCCGCGGCCGAGGCCACCCTGCTCACGAGCCTCGCCCTGCTCGATGCCGTTCCCGGGCTGCGGGTGCGGGTGGGCGGAAGTCTGCGGCTGGTGCCCGAAACACTGCTGGGCGGCCTTGCCACCGCGATTTTCGCGAGCGAGGTGCTGCCACGGCTCGAGGAGCGTGACGACGTGCTGCTCACGGTCGAGGGCACGCCGCTCGACTATGCGCAGGTCGATGAGGCCCCGCAGATCGAGGTGTCGACCAACGAGGTCGGTGAGGACGGGCGCAACGACTGGTTCGACCTCGACATCACCGTGACGGTGGGCGGGGAGGACGTGCCGTTCGGGCCCCTGTTCGCAGCGCTGGCCCGCGGCGAGACCCACCTCGTCCTCGACTCGGGCACCTGGTTCAGCCTCGAGCGCCCCGAGCTGCACGCGCTGCGGCGGCTGATCGAGGAGGCGCGGTCGCTCCAGGACCGCGAGTCGAAGGGGCTGCGCCTCACGCGCTGGCACGCGGGCCTGTGGGAGGAGCTGGTGGAGCTGGGGGTGGTCACCCACCAGAGCGAGCGGTGGTCACGCACCGTCGGTGCCCTGCTCGACCTGACGTCCATCCCAGCGCCGGAGCCGCCGTCCGGCCTCGAGGCCACGCTGCGCGACTACCAGCTCGACGGCTTCCACTGGCTCGCGTTCCTGTGGGACCACGAGCTGGGCGGCATCCTCGCCGACGACATGGGGCTCGGAAAGACGCTCCAGACCCTCGCGATGGCGGCCCGCGCCCTCGAGCGGGGCACGCTGACCCACGAGGCGCCGCTGCTCGTCGTGGCCCCCACCAGTGTGGTGTCGACGTGGGTTCGCGAAGCCGCGCGCTTCTGCCCCGACCTGCGGGTCGCTGCGGTCCGCGAGACGGCCAGGAAGCGCGGGCAGCCGCTGGAGACCGTGATCGACGGCGCCCACGTGGTGGTCACGTCGTTCGCGCTGCTGCGCCTCGACGAAGACGCCTACTGCCGACGGTCCTGGAGCGGGCTGGTGCTCGACGAAGCACAGTTCGTGAAGAACCACCAGGCCAAGACCTACCAGGTGGCGCGTCGCCTGCCGGCGCCCTTCAAGCTCGCGATCACGGGCACCCCGCTCGAGAACTCCCTCATGGACCTCTGGGCGCTGCTGTCGATCGTGGCGCCAGGCCTGTTCCCCAGCCCCCAGCGGTTCACCGAGCTCTTCCGCAGGCCGATCGAGAGCGGCCAGGCGCCCGAGCTGCTCGCCACGCTGCGCCGACGCATCCGGCCGCTCATGCTGCGCCGCACCAAGGAGTTCGTGGCCCGCGACCTGCCGCCCAAGGTCGAGCTGGTGCTCGAGGTGAGCCTCAACCCCCAGCACCGCCGCGTCTACCAGACCCGGCTGCAGCGGGAGCGCCAGCGTGTGTTGGGCATGCTCGACGACGTCAACCGCAACCGGATCGCCATCCTGCGCTCGCTGACCGTGCTGCGCCAGCTGAGCCTCGACGTCTCGCTCGTCGACGACTCCTTGGCGGGAAAGGTCCGCTCGAGCAAGATCGACGCCCTGATCGAGACCCTCGGGGAGGTCCTGGCCGAGGGCCACCGGGCTCTGGTGTTCAGCCAGTTCACCGGCTTCCTGAAACTGGTCCGCGCCCGGCTGGATGCCGAGGGTATCGGCCACGTCTACCTTGACGGTCGGACGCGCAACCGGCCCGCGCGCATCGCCGAGTTCACCGATGGCGACGCCCCGGTATTCCTCATCAGCCTCAAGGCCGGCGGTGCCGGGCTGACGCTCATCGAGGCCGACTACGTGTTCGTCCTCGATCCCTGGTGGAATCCCGCGACCGAGGCCCAGGCCGTCGACCGCACGCACCGGATCGGCCAGGACAAGACCGTCATGGTCTACCGCCTCGTCGCCGAGGGCACCATCGAGGAGAAGGTCGTCGCCCTCCAGGAGCGCAAGCGCGACCTCTTCGCACGTGTCGTCGAGGCCGACGGGCTGCTCGGCGCGCCGCTGGGCGCCGACGACATACGCGGGCTGCTCGAGCCCTGAGCTCCTGACGGGTCAGACCGGGAGCCGCACGACGAACCGACAGCCCGGCGCCTGGTTGGCGACCGTGACCCGGCCGCGGTGCGCCTCGATCAGGCCCTTGACGATGGCCAGGCCGAGACCCCCGCCACTGTCGGACTCGGGAGTTCGGGCGTGGTCGCCGCGCCAGGCGATATCGAACACCCGCTCCAGGTCGTCTGGCCGGATGCCGCCGCAGGCATCCGAGACGCTGAGCTGCACCATGGACCCCTCGCGGTTCGCCTGGATCTGCACCACGCCGTCCGCCGGCGTGTGCCGGATCGCATTCATCACCAGGTTTGCGACGACGCGCGAAAGGGCGGCCGGGTCGGCGTGGAGCAGAATGTCTGGGTCGACGCTCCCGGTGACGCGCACCCGCTTGGCCTCTGCCACTGGGGCAGCGCCGGCGATGGTCTCACTGACGACATCGCTGAGCTGCACCTCCTGGAGCGACAGGTTGAGCGCACCGGCATGGATGCGCGACAGCTCGAACAGGTCGTCGACCATTCGTGCCGTCCGGTCGACCTCGGCGATCATGCGCGAGTAGTAGGCGGCGGGATCGGGGACCATGCCGTCCTCGAGGGCCTCGGCCATGGCGCGGAGGCCGGCCAGCGGAGTGCGCAGGTCGTGCGACACCCAGGCCACGAGGTCGCGGCGCGACTGCTCCAGCTGGGCCTGCCGCTGCCGAGCCGCGTGCAGGCGGTCGCTGCTTCGCGCCAGCTCGTCGCTCACGGCCTGCAGCTCACGCGGACCCTCAGGGGTTGGCGCAAAGACCCCGTGCACGCCGAAGTCGCGAGCATGGTCCCGGAGGGTCTTGATGGACCGGACGACCCGACGGGCCAGCCACAGGGCGAAGGCGAAGGAGACGGCGCCCGCGACGGCGCAGATCAGGATGACCACCGACATGTCATGTGCCGAGAGGAACATCGCCCGGGCTGTGCCCAGCACCGCGGCAACGATCCCCCCCACTGCGGCCAGTGCCACCAGACCGGCCGTCCAGCGGATCGAGGACTTCCGGACCAGCCAGCTGAGCCCGGCGCAGGCCACGCCGACCGCGACCGACCAGGCAGCCGCGATCAGCACCACCTCGACCTGGTCGCGAGTCACGCCGGCTCCCACCGGTAGCCGACCCCCCAGACGGTGGTCAGGCGGGTCGGGTGCGTGGGATCCGGCTCGACCTTCTCCCGCAGCCGCCGAACGTGCACCGTGACCGTGGACTGGTCCCCGAAGGTCCATCCCCACACCTCCCGGAGCAGGTCGTCCCGCGACCAGGCGATGCCGGGATGTCCCACGAGGAACTGCAGCAGGTCGAACTCGCGCACCGTCAGGGGCAGCCGCTCGCCACCCAGGGTTGCCACGTGCCGGCTCGGGTCGACGACCAGGTCGCCGTCGACGACGGTCTCGCCCCGACGGGTCTTCTGGCCCAGCCGCCGCAGGACCGAGTCGACCCGCAGGACGAGCTCTCTCGGGCTGAACGGCTTGGTGACGTAGTCATCGGCCCCGCGCTGGAGGCCCACAAGCCGATCGGCCTCCGCCCCCAGCGCGGTCAGCATGATGATCGGGACGTCGCTGGTCTCCCGCAGCCGCCGGCAGACCTCGAGCCCGTCGATCCCCGGGAGCATCAGGTCGAGAACCACGATGTCAGCCCGTTTGCGGTGCATGGCTGCCAGCGCCGCCTCACCGTCGCCTGCCTCGGCGACCTCGTGCCCGCCGGCGCGCAGGTAGGAGACGACGACCTCGCGCACCGTGCGGTCGTCGTCAACCACCAGCACGTCAGCCACGGTCGGCCGCTCCCTTGCGACGGCGGACCACCGCCGCGATGACCGCCGTGGACAAGACTAGTCCCGCCAGCACGAGCCAGCCGGCGAGGTAGGGCCGGTCCAACAGGGTTCGGTTGTCTGCCTTGGCCCCGAAACGCCCAAGCACGGGTATGCCGGCCAAGGTCACGGACCCGAGGACCACGAGCGCCGCAATGGCAGGTCCGCGGGACCACCGCGGCAGTGCCGTCGCGCCCGCGGCGCAGAGCAGCAGAACCGCTGGTGCGAGGAGGCCGTCGTGGGCGACCACGCCCCCGATCAGCCAGACCAGCGCGGCGCGGGCGTTCGGCCAGCCGACCTCGACGAATCGGTAGCCGCCGAAGCCTCCCACCGCCAGGCCCGACAGGGCGAGCGCCGTCCGAGCCCACGGCATACTGCCGCGCGACCGAACATGCCTGGTATCGGACCGAGTGGCGACCGGGCGCGTGCCGGAACGGTGTGCTGGGCCCTTCATGGGCTCACCTCCAGACGGGACACCCATTTCGTCTGGAGCACACCCGGACGGTTGGGGGCGATGAGGCGGCACGGGAAGCCGTGGTCGAGTGACAGCGGCTGTCCGTTGAGGCGCAGGGCCAGCAGCGTGTCCGGGTCAGCCGCGAAGTTCGCTGGGAGCACCGTGGTGCGGTAGGCGCCGGCCGGCTGGAGCGAGTGCACGACCACGTCGCGGTCGGCCGGGACGCCCATCAGGTCCAGGAGGTCGCGGACCCGGACCCCCGTCCATGTCGCAGAGGCGCTCCATCCCTCCACGCAGGCGATCGGCAGCGACGCCGTGGTCTGTGGCAGAGCCTCCAGGTCGGCGCGGCTCAGGCTGCGGGGAACCGGTCCGCCCACGACGGTGAGGCGGTAGCCCGGGTCGGTCGCCAGCGACAGGACGCCGGCCGCTCTGGCCGACGTGTTGACAGGGACCCCGGACGGCCCGTCACCGGAGCGCACCCCGAGCACGGACACCCGGCGCAGGGCTGGCACGGTCGAGCCCGCAGTCGCCAGGACCGCGACCCCAGCGGCCAGCCAGGTGACCCGGAGCAGGGACCGCCGCGACAGCGCATCCCCCTCGGCCATCGTGGTGGGCTCGGCTGGGTGATCGGCCTCGAGGTCTCGTGCGAGGGCATCGCGGATGACGGGCAGCTTGACAGCGATGTGCACCAACAGGGCGCCGGCCGCCAACCACCCCACCGCGAAATGCGTCTGCGGGAAGGCGAACCCCCACGGATACCACTGGGCGGCATTGGCCGTTCCCGAGGCGAGCTCGAAGATGGCGCTCGCCACGAGGACTGCGATCGAGGCACGCTCCAGGGAGTGGAGGAGCAGCGCCCGGGGGTCGCCGAGCCGGACGCGGGCGAAGAGCTTGGGATAGACCGACCAGAGCTTCACGAGCAGTAGCGGGATGGCGCCGGTGCCCGCGATCACGTGCGCGCCCTGCGTGACCCGGTAGAAGGAGCTCGGACGAGTCGGAAGTGGCAGCCAAGGGTGGGGCACCTGCGCGACGTGGGAGTAGATGCCGGTCAGAAACGCCACTGCGAAACAGACGCCCAGCCACAGGCCGACACGTGAGGTGACCCCCGGACCCCGCAGCCGGCTGGTGAAGTCCGACTCCTGCGGCACCGCATCGAGCGCCTTGGTGATCCTGGCTGTGATCCGGCCGGCTCCCTGGCCGCTTCGCTGCCCACTCATGGCTGCGTCCTTCCTGGCCGGGTGAGGACCGCCACCCAGCGCCCTCGCCATTCGCTCACCTCGTCGAGCGAGAGCCCCGCCTCGTCGGCAACCGGACGGAGCGCTTCGCCGTCGACCTGAGCCCATGGGAACGGCGTTGAGTACAGGTCGCCGGCCGCCAGCTGCAGCGTGTGTACGCGCAGTCCAGTCCCCGGCGGCGCGAGGTCGATCACGATGCGCCCTCCTGGTGCCACGAGGCCGTGCACTCGGCTCAGCAGGGCGGACGGGTCACCTCCGATGCCGATGTTGCCGTCGGCGAGCAGGGCGGTCTGCCACCTGCCCTCCCCCGGCAGTCGGCCCATCACGTCTCGGCGCACGGCGACCACGCCACGCTGGCGGGCGTGCCTGACCGCGGCGGCGGAGATGTCGACGCCGACGACCCGGTGGCCCCGGCGAGTGAGTTCCGCTGCCATGCGGCCCGGACCGCAGCCAAGGTCGATCGTCGCGCCGACGCAGTGGGCGAGCACGAAGTGGTCGGTGGCGTCGGTGGAGCCGGTCCAGCGCGCCGCGGGGAGGGGGCGTCGACGGCCGTGGTAGCCGACCACCGAGCAGGCTGCGCCGTCGAGGGCTGCGGCGAACAGCCAGCCGGGGGGCACGCCCAGGGTGACATCGGCGGTCATGGCCGGCCCACCCGCACGGCCGCATCGCCGGCCAGCCAGGCCCCATCGCCGTTCAGCAGAGACGCATCGCCGTTCGGCAGGGATGCATCGCCGGCCAGCCAGGCACGGGCGAAACGGGTGTGGGGGGCAGCGGCGGCAGCGCGCTCCGCGTCGTCAGCGGTGTCCACGTCGCCGAGTGTGGGCGCGAGGACCGGGACGCTCCCCGCGAGGCTGAGCGCGCGCAGCGTGGCTGCACCGGTATCGGGGCGGGACATCGGCACGCGGTCCAGGTGGTCGACCGTGGTCGGCACGGGGGACGTCAGCACCCACCAACCACCGTCGTCCGCGAGGCCCAGGATGGGCCGCCCTCGGCGCTGGGCTCGGTGGGCAACCGTCGCCAGGAACTCGGACGGCAGGTGCGGCGTGTCCATACCGATCTGCACCACTGGGGCTCCCACGAGCACGTGGACATCCCGGTGGGCATTCGCGATCCGCGCGCCGAGGCCGGCGCCGTGCTGGGCGATGACCTGCCAACCGGCCAGGGCCGCGAGCAGCTCGGGGGCACCGACGGCCTGCGCCAGCCCGCCGGTCAGGGCCAGGACCCGCCGCCCGCGGGCGAACACCGCCTCGCAGACGTCCAGGGTGTCGAGCAGGGCGGCGCAGGCCAGAGTCGCCGCGCGCTCGGCTCCCACCGTGCGTGCCAAGCGGGTCTTCACCTGGCCCGGCACGGGCGCCTTGGCCATCACGAGCCCGACCGCGCTCACGACAGGACCCTTGCGAAGTCCCTTGCGGCACGGGCTGAACCGATCACCGAGCCCGAAACCTTCGAGCGCGTGCCAGCGGCTCTGGGCGCGTACGACACGTCATGCTCGACCATCAGCCAGCCGGCCTGCTGGGCCTTGACCAGCAGCTCGAGGGGGTAGCCGAACCGCCGGTCGGCGACCCCCAGCGCCAGCAGGTCGGCTCGACGGCAGACCCTGGCCGCGGCGATGTCGTGCACCGCCAAACCGGTGCGGTGCCGCAGCCACCACAGGACCGCTGCGTTGCCCAGTCTTGCGTGCCAGGGCCAGACCCCCGGCCCCACTGGCCGGCGCCGTCCGATCGCCATGGTGGCGCGCCGGGCCAGGACGTCGTCGACCAGGGGGATGAGGTCACGTGGGTCGAGGGATCCGTCGCCGTCGAGGAAGGCGACGCACTCGGCAGTCGCCGCTTCCAACCCTGCCTGCACCGCCGCGCCATAACCGGGACGAGATTCCGCCACGACACGAGCACCCAATGCCCCAGCGACGTCCGGGGTTCCGTCGGTCGAGCCGTTGTCGACCACGATTACCGAGAACCCAGCGGGTACGCGGGAGAGCAGCCCTGGCAGGGCCGCAGCCTCGTCTCGGCAGGGGAGGACGAGGTCGCACGAGAAGTCCATGCGCCGAGGCTACGAATCGCCAGGCCCCCAAAACGGCGGCAATCCTTACGGAAGTCTGAAGCCTGCGCCCGGACCAGCGGTCTGCTCGTGCCTTCGTGCCAGCCTCAGTGCATGCCGAGTCCAGCAGTGCTACGACCGCCTCGCGCCGAGCCTGACCGGAAGCGTCGCACGGCGCGCCGGCGGCCGGCCGCGAGGCGAGGGCGCCGACTCCCCCGGGGAGTGGCCGGGCTGGTAGCCGGGGCCGGGCTGGTGGGACTCGCAGCTGTCCTGCCGCGTCTGACCGGCACGGACGTGCAGGTCGGCACCTTTCCGCCGCTCCTTGCCGACTGGCGCCCACGTGTCGGGGTCGGCAGCCTGCCTGCCCTCGCCCTCGCGGTGCTGGCCGGCTCCGGTGCCGTCGGCCGGGCCGCGGAGCGCCTACCGTGGCGGCGCCTGCTCGCGGCCGGGTGGCTGCTCGGGCTCGCCTGGATGCTCTCCCTGGCGCTGGTGGACGGGCCACGGGGCATCAGCCGCGTGCTCGACCAGGGCACCGAGTACCTCCAGACCGCGCGCCTGGTGACCGACATCCCCGAGACCCTCCGCCACTTCGTCGAGCGTATTCCGTTCGACCGTCCGGACCACTGGGCCGAGCACGTGGCCGGCCATCCACCCGGTGCCCTGCTCTCCTTCGTCGCCCTCGACCGGGTTGGCCTTGGCTCGGGCCTGGCCGCTGGGCTGGTGGTCGTCGCGGTCGCCGCGACCACGCCACTCGGGGTCGCTGTCGCGGCCAGAGCCCTCGGGGCTGAGCGACAGGTGCGCGTCGCAGCGCCCTTTCTCGTTCTGGGGCCGGCAGCCATCTGGCAGGCGGTGTCGGCAGATGCCATGTTCGCCGCTGTGGCGGCTTGGGGACTGGCCGCACTCGCGCTTTCCGCCGCTCACGCCCCCCAGGGGTCCGCCCCCCAGGGGTCCGCCCCCCAGGGGTCCGCCTCGCGGGGGTCCGCCTCCCCGGGGTCCGCGTCGCAGGGGTCCGCCTCCCGCGCCGCCCCACAGGGGCCCGCCGCCCATGCCTCACGGGGGCCGCACGCCGTTCCAGCCGCAGTCTGGTCGATCATGGCCGGCTTGCTGCTCGGCTGGTGCGTGATGCTTTCCTACGGCCTCCTCCTGCTCGTATTCGTCACTGTGGCCGTGCTTTTCGCCGCCGGCAGTCTTCGGCCCCTCCCCCTGACTGCAGCAGCCGCGGCCGTCCCTACCCTGGTCTTCGCCGTCCTTGGCTACCGCTGGTGGGAGGCCTTCCCCGTGCTGCGGGAGCGCTACTGGTCGGGCATCGCCGCCGATCGCCCGACGAGCTACTGGCTCTGGGCCAACCTGGCCGTCCTCGCCCTGAGCGCCGGTCCCCTCCTCTACGCAGCCGTCGCCCACGCCGCCCCGCAACTGACCCGGGCAACCCGTCACCCGGCATACGAGCCGTTGGCCACCCTGGTTCTCGCCTCCGTCGTCACGGTGCTGGCCGCGGACCTCTCACTGATGAGCAAGTCCGAGGTGGAGCGGATCTGGCTGCCGTTCGTCCCCTGGCTGCTGCTCGCCACGGCATACCTGCCGCAGCGCTCTCGGCGCCCCGCACTGGTTGTCCAGGTGGTCACTGCCCTGGCGATCCAGCACCTGCTCTGGTCGCCCTGGTGATCAGCCGCGCAGCGGCTCGGTCACGAACCGCGGCAGACCCTCCTCCGGGCTCACCTGGGCAACGAACCCCAGCCGGGCGCGGGCTCGCTCGGGCGAGGCGACGACGTGTCGGACATCCCCCAGCCGGAAGCGGCCCGACACGACGGGCTCGGCGTCGGACCCGAGTCCCCTGGCCACCTCCCGGGCGACGTCCAGGACGCTGACCGGCCGGCCGGAGCAGATGTTGTATGCCGTGTGGCTGCCGACCCGGTGTGCGTTCGGGTCGTGCGGTCCTTCGACCCTGGGCAGTGAAGCCGAAACCGCGTCCACCGCAATGACATTGGCCGCAGCGACGTCGTCGACGTGCACGAAGTCACGCATCTGGCCACCATCCTCGAAGACCTCCGGAGTACGGCCCGCCTCGACCGCCGACCGGAAGATCGCGGCGACTCCGGAGTACGGAGTGTCGCGCGGCATGCCCCGGCCGTAGACGTTGTGGTAGCGCAGCGAGACCGCAACACCCGGCGCCTGCCGCGCCCAAGCCGCCGCATAGTGCTCTTGGGCCAGCTTGCTCGCCGCATAGCTGCTCCGCGGGTCGACGGGCGCGGACTCGTCGACCAGGGCCCAGTCGAGCGTCCGGTCGCAGACCGGGCAGACGTTCTCGAAGCGGCCGGCGACGAGGTCGGCAGGATCGCGGGGGCCGGGCTGCTGCGGCCCGTGGAGCGGGCAGGTATATCGGCCCTCGCCGTACACGACCATCGAGGAGGCCTGGACGAGGCGGTGCACCCCCGCCTCGTGCATCGCCCTCAGCAGCGAGGCAGTTCCGAGGTCGTTGTGGCCGGCGTATGCGGGAAGGTCGGCGACCGTGAGCCCCGCCCCGACCATGGCCGCGAGATGGCACACGACGTCGACGCCGCGCAGCACGTCCGGCCAGGTGTGCGCGTCGCGCAGGTCGAGCAGGTGCACGCCTGGTGGCGTGCGCGCCGGGGAGCCGGCCGCAAGCGTGGCCGTCCGTGGGGCGGCCGCGGGCCGAGCATGCGCCTGCGGGATCAGCGCATCGACGCCGATGACCTCGTGGCCAGCGGCCGCGAGCGCCCCGGCTGTCGCGGATCCGATGAATCCGGCGGCACCGGTGAGCATGACTCTCAGGGGTTTCACGAGCCCGATTGTGGTCCCCCGTCGCACCGCAATGGCCCGGCGAGGGCTCCTGGGCGCGTTCCGTCAGACACTCGTAAGGACTCTGCGCCAAGGTCCGGGCGAAGGCACGCGCGCGACTGGGCCCGGCAGTCCGGCCCCGATCCGGCTCAACGTTCTCGCTCCAGGCCCTCGCGCCATCACTTGACCCGCGGTCCGCAGCCCGGCAAGGCTTTCGGAAGGACCAGGTGGAAGGCGGGGCGCGTGCGGCTGGGACATTCGGACGAGAGCCTCCGTCGGATGTACCCCCGCGGCCGGGGTGATGCGACCGCCCGCCGATATGCGCGCTGGTGGGCGCGCGCCTTCGCCCTCGGCCTGTTCCCGCGCCGCTGGGTCACCCTCGAGGTCGCCGGCAGGAAGTCGGGGAAGCCGACCCGGTTCCCGCTCGGAATGGCTGACCTGGACGGCGAGTGGTACCTCGTCTCCATGCTCGGGGAGAGGTGCAACTGGGTTCGCAACGTGCGGGCCGCCCATGGCGAGGTGGTGCTGCGCCGGGTCCTCGCGCGTCGATGCCGTCTTGTCGAGATACCCGTCGCCGACCGCGCGCCCATCCTCAAGCGCTACCTGCAGAAGGTGCCCGGGGGCCGCCCGCACATACCCGTTTCCCCCAGCGCACCCTTGGCCGACTTTGAGGCCATCGCGCCGAAATTCCCTGTCTTCAGGGTGACCCGCGCCTGAGTAGCGCCGAACCGATCCCTCCAAGGACCTAGGCGGCAGTGTCGACGGCGGCAGTGTCGACGGCGGCAACGCAGCGGGTGCGTTCCGGCTCTTCCGCGTAGATGCCCGGCACGGGTGGAGGAACACAGTCGCACGTGTCCGAACACGGCAGGTAAGTGTGCCGCGCGTGCTCGCAGTAGCAGCAGACCATGTCGTGTGACAGGTGCAGGACGCGGGTCTCCGTGATGGTGCTCATGACGATCTCCTCCTTGCAGAGAAGGAGGATGACCGGGGTGACGTGATACGCCGAGACTCGGCCTGTCGTCACCGATGGCTCGCATGTGGACCAGCCAGCGGACGCCTTCGTCACTGCCTTGCTTGGAGTCTTCGCGTGGGCCCAACAGGAGGTATGCCGGCGAGCCGGCCACGTCGTCCCACTTCTCCCAGTTCTCGAGTCGGGAGGCGTAGTCGGCCTTGGCGATCGACAGCGGTGCGGCGCCGACGAACACCCGCAGCGGCGGCTCCTCGGCGTCGGCGATCGGGTTGAGTCGTGTGAAGGGACACCCCTTTTCACCTCCCGTGAGGCAGCGGGACCTTGGCCTCTACGAGCCCGTCGGTGCAGCAGGAGCGTTGAACTAGGAGGGAGGTGAGAGAAATGACAACAACCTCTCGTCCAGCAACTGCCCGACCCGTTGTGGTGAGTACGACGCGGAGCCCGTGGTTTGCTTTCATCTCGGTACTGCTGCTGATTGTCGGGCTCGGAGCGGGGCTCTTCATCGGTCGCGCCACCAAGGCGGACACTGCGCCGCCGGCGGATCTGGCGAAGACCTCGGTCACGACGATGCTCACTGGCCTGACCAGCGCCGTCAACGCCGGAGACGCCGCGCGGATCGCGACGTTCTACGCCACGGACGCGACGCTGACCACGGTAGCTCCGGCTCCGTTTGGGTGGACTGTAACCGGCAACACGAAGATCGCCGACACGCTGCAGGGCATGCAGCGGAATGCAGCGTTCAACATCAGTGAGGTCGGCACCGCCATCCAGCGGGGCAGTATGGTCGCGCAGGCCACTACGTGGTCCGGCGCCAGCGGTGTTGTCGTCTATGAGCTCGGGACTGACGGCAAGATCGTGAACCAGTGGGTCATCGGTAAGGACTGACTGCTGCGACCCGCACATCCAACGGATCCCCGGCCAGCTGGCCGGGGACCGTGGTGTTTCGACTCGCCACCCCCGACTCGTGACCCCGGGGCTGCAGCAGGTCGCTCAGCCGTGGACCACCTCGCCCTCGGTGACCTTGTCGATGGCGGCTCCCGGGCCGGCGACCGCAAGACCGGCCAGACTGAGCTCCTCGGTCATCTCCTCCGGCGGTCGCTGGCTGTGCATGTTCATGCACTTCCACCGTCATTTCGGGCGACTGCTGGGCACGAAACCCCCAGCTACCGGCGCGGTTGGCAGGCCGTCACGGTTCGGCGAACGCGTCAAGCGCCCTGACCAGCACGCGGTCCGTCTCGTCCTCACCACCGTGGGACTCTCCCTCGACGACGTGCAGAGTCGCATTGGGCAGACGAACTGCCAGCTCGTATGCCGCGCGCAGCGGCGAGGCGATGTCCAGGCGGCCGCGGACAAGGACGGCGGGGATGTGGGCGATGCGGTCAAGCCGACCCACGATGGCGTTGTCGGGCAGGAACGCGTGGTTGCCGAAGTAGTGGGTGACGATCCGCGCGAACCCCAGCCGGAAGCGCGGATCGACGAAGCGCGAGCTCGCTTGGACCGGCCCCGACAGCGTCGAGATGCGATCCTCCCAGGCACACCACGCCTGAGCCACCCGGTCGCAGGCCACTGGGTCATCGCCGACGAGCAGCCAGTTGACCGCCAGGGGGATGTTGCCGCCGCGCTCGGAGGCGGGAAGGACGGCCAGCAGCTGGTCGTACTCCGCCGGAAACACGTCGCCCATCGTCCGGGTCAGCCACTCCACGCCTCGGCGCCGAGTGGTCACCACTGCCCACAGCACGAGCTCACTTACCCGCTCGGGGTGCTCCACGGCATACGCCAGGGAAAGTGTCGAACCCCAGGACCCGCCGAAAAGGAGCCACGAGTCGATGCCCAGGTGCTCGCGGAGCCTCTCGAAGTCGTCGATCAGGTGCGCCGTCGTGTTGTCCACCAAGGCCAGTCGGGTGTCGCCCGCGTGCGGGCTGCTCCGACCGCAGCCGCGCTGGTCGACCATCACGATGCGGTAGCGCTCGGGGTTGGGAAAGGTCGTCCACCACGCGGTGGCGCCGGAGCCGGGCCCGCCGTGGACCACGAGCAGTGGCTTGCCCGCAGGGTTGCCGCACTGCTGCCAGAACACCTGGTGGCCCTCGGAGGTCGGCAGGAAGCCGGTCTCATAAGGCTCGCTCGGCGGATACATGGCGCAATTCTAACAGCACTTATACAAGCCCTGTTACAGTTAGGACCGTGGACGCTGCAACCGACGACGTGGACGACGTGCTCGACAGCTCTTACTACCGCCCCCTGCGGCGGCTGCTCGATGACATGGATGACTCCATCGCCCGCGTCTACGCGCGAGCCGGTCGCGGCCGCGTTCGCCCGCGCTTCGCTGCCCCGCTGCTGCACCTGGACCGGCACGGTCCGTCGACGGTCACCGCCCTCGCCCAGCACATGGAAGTGACCCACTCGGCCATGAGCCAGACCGTCGCCGCCATGGCCCGCGCCGGACTCGTCGAGCTGACCATGGGTTCCGATGCCCGAACTCGCGTCGCCGCACTGACCGACGAGGCGCGCGCGATGCTGCCCTTCGTGCGAGCGGCGTGGCGTGCCACGGAGGCGACCGTGAGGGAGCTCGACGCCGAGGTGCCCTACCCGCTGCTGCGCGTGGTCGCGGACCTCCGCGTCGCGCTCGAGAAGACGTCCTTCGAGGAGCGGCTGGTCAGCCGGCTGGGCAAGGAGCTCGACGCGGCTCCCTGACGGCGGGGGGCTAAGTGCCCAGTGACCGGCCCTTGGGCTGGCGCGGCCAGGTCGTATGCCGGTCTGGGACCGTGCGGGGCGGGGTCAGTTCGTGCGCCCGCCGAAGAAGACCTGGATCTCCTCGATGCGCTCGCCGCGGACGGTGATGAGCTCGACGTTGCGGTAGGCATCGCCCGTGGCCAGCCGGTACTCGTAGGCGAAGAAGACGCTCTCGTCGTCGGCTTCGGTGAGGTGAAGGACGTCCTGCGAGATGAACCGGGCGGCCGTGGGGAAGCACCGCTCCATGAAGGCCGCCTTGTCGATGTGGTCGTCCTGAGGGCTGGTAAAGCGCAGTCCCGGGGCAAGGAGGGCGTCAGCGGCGGCGGCATCCTGCGATCGATAGGCCTCGTACATGGCCCGGACGACGTCCACGTTGCTCATGTCCTGTCCCTTCGGTGAGGCAGCCACTCTCTGAACCGCCGGTCCTCAGGACCGCCGGAACGGCTCCTCGTGCAGGCTATCCACCCTGTTCCGACAAGCCACCCGCTCTCTCCGCGAGGCAGGCCGCTGTGTGGAGGCAATCACGACCGACTGAGGCGCCGGACTGAGCGGAGGATCTGACGTGTGGCCACGACGTGGGCACGGGTACCGATGACGAGGGCCCGGTACGCGCGACCGTGAACTCCGGGGAAGTCCGCGTAGCTTCGGGCCTTCAGCGTCGTCTGTCCGCCCGTGGCCGGGGCAAGCTCGAACACCAGCGCGTATCGCGAGAACCGATGCCTGCCAGCCATCCTGAGCTCGCGCAACGGAACCTCGGCCGTAGCCTCGAAGCCCCTGCGCGGCCGAGTGCCCAAGACCAGCGCCAACAGGTTGCCAGCGCCGAAGCCGAGCGAGGTCTCCACATACGTCCTGAGCGCCGCCCAGACGACATCCGGCGGCGCGGGGACGACGGTCGCGTGCTCGTCCAGGTAGGGCAGCTCCTCCGCCGCGGCGCTCACGGCTCAGTCACCCGCCGTCAGGTCGCACGGCGCCTCGAGCTCGGCGATGTGCACGAGGGCGTCGCCGCGGTTGACCAGGGGCGCCTCGCTGCGGCCGATGACGATGCCGGCCCGGTCCGCACGCACCAGCCGCACCCGCTTGCCGAAGGAGTCCGCGAGGTCTCCCAGCCGGTCCCCTTGCTGCACCCGCTGTCCCAGGCTGGTGTCGAGCTGGAGTATGCCGGTGCCCGGCGCGCGCACCCAGCCGCTCTTCCGGCATACCAGACTCACCGGAGTCGAGCCCTCGTCGAGGGGATCGGTCATGCCGAGAGCGGCAAGCACTCGGCGCACCCCCACAACGCCCGCCTCGATGGCCCACTCGTCCAATCGCCAGGCCTCGCCCCCCTCGTAGATGAGGACGATGGCGCCGCGGTCCGTCGCGGCCGAGCGGAGCGAGCCGTCACGGAGCTTGGCGTGGTACATCACCGGGGCTCCGAACGCCTCGGCGAGCTTTCTCGTCCGGGGGTCGTCGAGGTCGGCGCGGACCTGGGGGAGGTTCGCCCGCCGGTCCGCGCCGGTGTGCAGGTCGATGCCCACCTCGCACTTGGCGACCACCTCGGTCATCAGGATGTGGGCGATGCGCGCGGCCAGCGACCCGCGAGCGGATCCGGGGAAGGACCGGTTGAGGTCTCGCCGGTCGGGCAGGTAGCGGTCGCCGGCCATGAAGCCGAGCACGTTCACGATCGGCACCGCGAGCAAGGTGCCGCGGAACGTCTTCGGCGACAGCTTGGCGAGGACCCGCCGGATCACCTCGACACCCACCACCTCGTCGCCGTGGATCGCAGCGCTGATCCACACGGTGGGGCCCTCCTGTCGGCCGTGGACCACGCGCACGGGCAGGCTGACGTCGGCGCCCGTCACGAGCCGGCTGATCGGCAGCTCCACCTCGCGGGTCAGGCCGGGACGGATCCGCACCGGCCCGATGGCAAACGACGCGCGCGCCATCAGCGGCCCCGGTTCCGGCGGCGGGCGGCCAGAGGTGGCCGTCCGCCGAGGTAGGACCGGCTCGAGTCGACGACGAAGCCCTTGCGCAGGGCCTCTCGGCCGATCAGCATGCGAAAGCCCATCTCGTCGCGGTTGCTGAGCGAGATCTCGGCGGTGACGGTCTGCTTCACCAGGACCAGGTCCAGCAGCACGATCACTCGCTCCTCGACATGCCCCGAAGAGCTGCGGACGGGGCGCCGGTGGTGGACCGGCAGCGTGACCACGGACGCGTCCTCCGCGGAGCGCTGCCAGGGGTGGATCGAGAAGCGAACACGGCTCGCACCATCCTGGTCGAACTCCTCGAGGTCAAAGGCGTGCAGCGACGACGAGCGGGCGCCTGTATCGAGTTTGGCCTTCACCCACGGCACCCCGATACCCGGGACACTCACCCACTCGCGCCATCCTGCGATGGTGCTTGAATGGGGCGGCCCGGACACCCGACCATCTTTGCAGGCCCCCCACCATGAAACTGGCGATTCTCTCGCGCGCCCCCCGTGCCTACTCCACCCAGCGACTCCGCACCGCGGCCCTGGACCGCGGCCACAAGATCAAGGTTCTCGACACGCTGCGTTTCGCCATCGACCTCTCGGGCCCCGACCCAGACCTCCAGTTCCGTGGCCGGCCGCTCTCGGACTACGACGCGATCCTGCCTCGGATCGGCAACTCGATCACCTACTTCGGCACGGCCGTGGTGCGCCAGTTCGAGCAGATGGACGTCTACACGCCCAACACCGCCAATGGCATCGCCAACTCCCGGGACAAGCTGCGGGCCACGCAGATGCTCTCCCGCCACAACATCGGTATGCCGGCCACGACGTTCGTGCGCAACCGCGCCGATGTGGTCCCGGCCATCGAGCGGGTTGGGGGCGCGCCGGTCGTCATCAAGCTGCTCGAGGGCACGCAGGGCATCGGGGTCATCCTCGCTCCCGAGAACAAGGTGGCCGAGGCGATCATCGAGACCCTCCAGAGCACCCGGCAGAACGTCCTGATCCAGAGCTTCGTCACCGAGAGCAAGGGGCGCGACATCCGGGCGCTCGTCGTCGGCGATCGCGTAGTCGCAGCCATGCGGCGCACGGCCCGCGCCGACGAGTTCCGCTCGAACGTCCACCGCGGGGGCCGCGTGGAGCCCGTCGAGCTGAGCCGGGAGTTCAAGGAGGCCGCGGTCCGCTCCGCCCAGATCATGGGGCTGCGGGTGGCCGGGGTCGACATGCTGGAAGGGGACGAGGGGCCGCTGGTCCTGGAAGTGAACTCCTCGCCGGGACTGGAAGGCATCGAGATGGCGACGAAGCTCGACGTCGCCGGGGCCGTCATCGACTACGTGGCCAACCAGGTGGCCTTCCCCGAGATCGACGTGCGCCAGCGGCTCACCGTGTCGACCGGCTACGGAGTCGCGGAGCTGGTGGTCCACGCCCGGGCAGATCTCGTGGGCAAGACGCTCCGCGAGTCGGGGCTGGCCGAGCGGGACATCACCGTGCTGACCCTGCACCGCGGCACGACCGTCATCCCCAACCCGCGCCCCGGGCATCGGCTCGAGGCGGAGGACCGGCTCCTCTGCTTCGGAAAGCTCGAGGAGATGCGCTCGATGATCCCCGAGCGCCGGCGCCGTCGCGCCAAGGTCAAGCGGCTGCCCAAGGAGCCGATCCACACTCGCGAGTGAGCTCGGCAGGGATCGCCGGCTCCCGGCCCCAGGATCAGCCGGTCTCGTCCTGCGCAAGAACTGCCCCGACCTTGGCGACGATCTCCACGAGGTTCCCATCGGGATCCCGCAGCAGGGCGTTTCGGTTGTTGTTACCCGTGTCGTGCGGCGCCTGAAGGACGGACACGCCCGCAGCCACGAGGTTCCCGTAGGCGTCATCGACGTCGTCGGTCCACACCACCAGAACCATCGCGGGGCTGCCCGGTGCCGCCTCGACTCCGTGCACCCGCTTGGCCGCCTCGACCGTTCCCAGACCGAGGGTGAACCCGTCCAGACGAAGCTCGACGTGTTCCGGAATGCCCTCCGTTGGTGTGCGGAAGGTTTCCGCGAAGCCCAGCAGGTCACGGTAGAAGCGCAACGCAGCCTCTATGTCGCGGGTGTACAGGTTTACCAAGGCTGAGACGAACATGTTCAGCAACCTACGTGCCCGGTGCGGGCACCGGGCGGATCCTCGCGCTTGACCTTCCGCGCGTTCGGCGTCGCACGACGGAACCGCGTGCGGTGCGGGCACGGTTCACGTAGGGCGTGGGTTCTCCCGCCGATGGTTCTGCCGCTCCGGCTCGCTGCCGCTCCGCTCGCTGCCGCCCCCGCTCGCTGCTGACTGCAACACCGTGGGCCTACCCCTCGAGAGGTCCTCCGCCGCTAGGGCGAAACCCTGGCGGCGGATCCTCGCCGACCAGGCCGTCCACGGCCTCGCGAATCAGGTCGGCGTGTCCGGTGTGCCGGCCGTACTCCTCGATCAGGTCGCAGACGAGGCGGCGCAGGCTGGCGTGGCGACCATCGGCGTCGGATACGTGCACGAGCTGGTCGAGGCCACCATCGGCCAGAGCGGCGTCAAGGGTCGCTCGCGACCTCTCGACGGCCGCATCCCAGAGGCCGTAGAGCTCGTCCGGAGTGTCGTCGGACGCGGAGTGGAACTCCCAGTCCGGGTCGGCATCCCAGTCCACGGCATCCCAAGGAGGCCCCAGTGGCGCGCCGCTCAGCTTCGGGCCGAAGGCGTAGTCCTCGTTGAGGGCGAGGTGCTTGAGCAGGCCGCCGAGGGTCAGCGACGAGGCACCGACACAGGTCTGCAGCCCGGCGGCATCGAGGCCTCCGGCCTTCCAGCGGAAGGTCGTGCGCAGGCGATCGAGCGCGCCCATCAGGTGCTCGGCCTCAGTGCCCGCGAGCGGGGGTTCCCAGGGTGTCTCGTCGCTGCTCATGGAGCAACCGTAGGTCCCTCCACCGACAGGCAAGCTGGCCGTGCGGCCATCCATCACTGAACTGATCCCAGGCTGAGGGGACCTCCGACTCTGGGCGGCTTCGACAACCTTGACCCGTAGTGCTGCAGCACTCGGCGGGTAACACCTACCAGCGCTGCCGCCATCCGGCAGGTCCTGACCGTCGCAGCCGTGCCACGCCCAGGGGTGGACAGTTCTGACACCGTCATGCGCTGAGCGTGGCGGCTGGCAGGCACGGTGGCGCCTCCGGCGCCTGAGGCAGCGGTCACGAACACGGTGTTGTCGCCGGTGATGGCGACGGACTTCGCGTTGCCCTCGACGCCGCCCACCGTGCAGGCTCAACAGACCAGAGGCCCCCAGCAGAAGCGCGGGCCACGAGAGTCAGCCGTCTGAGGCGGCTGCCGGCGCGCCGAGCAGGACCTAGGGCCCTTTACAGCGACGGAGCCGAGTCAAGGCTGGAATCAGGAGTGCTTATGCCCGGCTTCGTGGATAGGAGGGGTTGAGATGTCGAAACCTGTTGAGGATGCCGGCACAGGCGTCGCGCCTGGCACGCAAGCGAACGGCGACCAGCTCCTTCGCCAGAAGGCCATCAAGCAGCTCGAGCTCAGGCGGCGCTTCCACATGGATCTTGCGGTGTGGACCATGGTGCTTCTCCTCGTCACCGCGGTCTGGGCGATCACCGAGTTCAACAACGCCGGCGGTTGGCCGACAGAGGGATTCAGTGAGAGCTCATCGATCCCGCATGTCTGGAAC
Source organism: Dermatophilaceae bacterium (assembly GCA_035691065.1). GTDB lineage: Bacteria > Actinomycetota > Actinomycetes > Actinomycetales > Dermatophilaceae > DASSJT01. The sequence goes on along the minus strand of DASSJT010000202.1, from coordinate 28,018 downwards.
ATGTGGATCCTCTACCCGCTGATTGGGTGGGCGTTCTATGTGGGGGTTCGTGCTTGGAAGACCTACCTGCAGAAGCCAATCTCGGAACGCGAGATAGAGCGCGAGATGGAGCGTCAAGCCGGGCCGCGCTGACGTTTCAGGCTCCCGTCAGGGTGACGTTCAGTCGTGCGATCCCCCAACCGGCATGCGCGCACGTCCTCGCACGTCCTCGCGCGGGCAAGGCACGCACCAGCGACGGTGACAATGCCGCCTCTGCGGTTGGCTCACCATGGTCAGAAGTTCTGGGCCATGTTGGCGAAGCGACTGTAATGGCCCTGGAAGGCCAAGACGATGTCCTTGGTAGGGCCGTTGCGGTGCTTGGCGACGATCACGTCGGCCTCACCCTCGCGGGTCGGGTCGGAACGGTCGCGGTGCAACAGGATGACGACGTCGGCGTCCTGCTCGATCGAGTTGTGCACCGCGATGCCGTTGGCGACGAAGTTGTGGCTGTCGAGCACCGTTGCGTCGTAGACCTCCTCGACGCCATCCGGCTCGACCGAGACCACGGAGTCCCAGAAGACGTCGTTGACCGCCATGAGCTCGAGTTCGGCGCTACCCAGGATGTCGGCGATGCGGGACAGACGCTCCCTCGACGGGGCATCGGCATACAGAGCCGAACCGCAGTGCTGAGTCCCGAGTGCTGCCTGGAACTCGCTTGCGGTCACTCCGGATTCGGCCATCGTCACGCGGACGTCCGTCCACACTTGCTTGGGCACGGCGTCCACGTTGGTGTTCCCCGCGATAGCTCGGACAGTCTCCAGCAACCGGGAAGCCGCCTCACCGCTGGCGCCATGCACCCCAATCTCCTGGAGGAAGCGACGCTGGCTGTCGACACCGCTGATGTCGATCGTGTAGCCGTTGCGGTGGCCGCCCTTGCGTACCACGCGCGTGCGGGTCTGGATGCCGAACCGCAGGAGGAGGCGTGACATGTCGTCGACAAGCCGGCGAGACGTCGAGGCATAGTAGATCCGCCCCCCGCGGCCATCCCTTCGAACCGTCACCGAGCCGTCGGTCGCCCATAGGTGGCGGAGGAACAGAGCGATCTGCCGCTTGCTGACGGAGAAGATCTCGTCAGGGACAAACTTCTCGTGTGACCGCAGGCCGTACAGCCCGAGCCCATCCAGCCACTCGGCGATCAGATTGTTCTTGCCGTGGGTTAGGCGGAACGGCGAGCGCAGTCGCAGTGTGATGCACCGAGCGGCCGGGTAGTCGTCGCGGACCGCCTCCACCCCGAAGGTAAGGGCGGCTTTAGCCACAGCCGCGAGGTTGGCCCCGTCGATGCTCGCGTAGCGAAGGGGTTGCCGCTTCACGAACGAACCATCGCCGATGAGGTGTGCCAGCAGGATGACCCTGCGGTCGGTCCACTCGGACAGCTGCCGGGGAGACGGCACGTGCCGCGGCACTGCCACCCTGTCGCCGGTTCGTAGCGACGCCATTGGCGCCCACCCGGCATACGTCAGGAAGGGGTGGTTCTCGGTGGCCCGCAGAGTCTTCCCGGAAGCGAGCGTGAGCCGGAAGACGGGCGCGACTCCGGTAGAAAACGCATGGGTCATGCGGCGTTTGCGATAGCGCAGCCCGTCGTCCAGGGCCCACACGTCGATGTCACGCACGTCGCCAGCGGCGAGCTGCCCGATGGTGGTCTCGGCACCGGTGTCGGCGCGCAGGATCCGTGTCTCGGCGGTCAGGCATCCGGACTCGCGAAGGTCGGACATCTGGGGCCGCTTGTCTGTGCGCTGCTCAGGGCCACGGTTGAGCTGGGAGATCGCGATCACCGGGACTTCGAGCTCCTTCGCCAAAAGCTTCAAGGCGCGGGAGAACTCGGAGACTTCCTGCTGGCGCGACTCGACCTTCTTGCCTGAGCTCATGAGCTGGAGGTAGTCGATGATGACGAGCTTGAGGTTGTGCTGCTGCTTCAGCCTGCGGCACTTGGCGCGGATCTCCATAAGGGACATGTTGGGCGAATCGTCAATGAACAGAGGCGATTCGGAAATCTGACCCATGATGCGGGCAAGCTTCTGCCAGCCCTCGTCGCGCAGGGTGCCCTTGCGGAGGTCCTGGAGCTGGATCTGCGCCTCGGCAGAGAGGACACGCATCGTGATCTCCGTGCGGCTCATCTCGAGCGAGAAGATGGCGGTGGCCATCTTGTGCTTGATCGCAGCCGCCCGCGCGATGTCGAGGCCGATCGTGGACTTGCCGACGGCCGGCCGCGCCGCGATCACGATCATCTGCCCGGGGTGGAGCCCGTGGGTCAGCTCATCGAGCTCGATGAATCCCGTTGGCACACCGATCATCTCGTCGGTGCGGCCGGAGGCGACCTCGATCTCGTTGAGTGTCTCCTCCAAGATCTCCGACAGCCGGGCATAGTCTTCGCCACCGCGCTTGTCGGTCACGGCATAGACCTCTGCCTGGGCCGCATTGACCACGTCGTCGACGTCGCCACCGCCCTGGGCATAGCCCATCTGCACGATGCGCGTGCCGGCCTCGACCAGGCGGCGCAGCACCGCTCGCTCGGCCACGATCTGGGCGTAGTAGCCGGCGTTGGCCGCGGTCGGGACGGTCTGGATCAGCTGGTGCAGGTAGGCCTGGCCGCCGACCCGCTGGAGGTGCCCACGCTTGGTCAGCTCGTCGGCCACCGTGATGGCGTCGGCGGGCTCGCCGCGACCGTAGAGGTCCAGGATCGCGTCGTAGATCAGCTCGTGGGCCGGCCGGTAGAAGTCGACCGCGCGGAGCCCCTCGACACAGTCGGCGATCGCGTCCTTGGAGAGCAGCATCCCCCCGAGCACGGACTGCTCGGCATTGAGGTCCTGAGGCGGCAGACGATCGTCTCCAGAGCCCTCAGAGGCAGGGCCGAAGGCGGCACTCAGCTCTGCGATCGACACAGACATTCCCCTCGCGAGATGTCGAACTGATGTGCGAATCAGAACATCACTGCCCACCGACAGGGACGGAAGGAGGTGGCCTCGAAAGTGGGCCTGACACTCCCGAGTGACCACCATGATGGCCCGTGCACCGACACGCTAGGTGCCGTTTGCCAGACCTTCAAATGTGCGCTGTGGACGGTCCGGTGGAGAACCTGTGCGCGACCCACTCAGGGTTGTGCACAGCCTGGGGATAACTTTGTGGACAGCCTGCCGGAGAGGGTCGGTGGTTCGGCCCTGACCTGCGCCATCTCCGTCCACCCCGTGTGGAGAAGAAGTTCTTTGGCCCGACTTCGCATGGAATCGGCCGAACGGCTGTCGTCGACCATGCCTACGCTGGTCGACATGTGCCGAAACATCCGCCAACTGCACAACTTCGAGCCGCCGGCCTCCTCCGAGGAGGTGCGCGGGGCTGCCCTCCAATACGTCCGCAAAGTCAGCGGCACGACCCGGCCATCGCAGGCCAACCAGGCCGCCTTCGACGAAGCCGTCGAGGCGGTCGCCCACGCGACGCAGCACCTCCTCGACCACCTCACGACCTCGGCCCCGCCGAAGAACCGCGAGGTCGAGGCGGCCAAGGCGAGGACGCGTGCCCAGACCCGCTACGCCTCTGCCTGACCACATCACCCTGGCCATCCCGGCGAGCACGGACTGCAGAGCTCCGGCCGCCCCACTCGGCCTGATCCCGGGCTACTTCGCCAAGGCCTCGCTCACACCCTGCTGGCAGGCCGTCGGGATGTCTCCGAGCTGCGTGCTGAGGTCGAGCCCATTCTGCCTTGCCACGACAGTGAGCAGCTGGCACACCTGCTTCACGTCGTTCCGCGTTGCCAGTCCTAGGGCATTCTCCTCCGGGCTGTCCAGTCGCGAAACCACTTGATCTGCAATGGATTCCGAGTCACCCCGGATCGCCCTCGCGTCGTCACCGCACGACCCCAGCAGGATCAGCACCAGCACCACGTTCACCCAGGTAGGCAGCCGGACGAGAGGCCGCTGGTCCTCCGGATGGCCGGTCACAGACGTGGTCATGGTGTCCTCCCTCGGGTAGAGCCGCCGGCGCGACCGGACACAGTCTGGTGCAATGGGACCCGTGGCAGAGCCCAACACCGCGCCGCTCAAGGTCGTACAGCTCGAGGCCGCCCCAGCCAACGGCGCTCAGGCCCACACCGCGCTGGTCCAGGAGGTGTGCCAGGTGCTCGCCGCCGCGGGCGACCCGGAGCGGGCGGCCGGCCAACGGCGGTACATGAAGTCCTCGATGCCCTTCCACGGCATCACCTCGCCGCAGTTCAAGGCGATCCTCCGTCCCATCCTGGCCGACCCGGCATACCGCATCAGCAGCCGCGGGGAGTGGGAGGCGACAGTTCGGGCACTGTGGGACGGGGCAACGCATCGTGAAAACCGTTACGCTGCAATCGCGCTCACAGGCCACCGGCTCTACCGGCCGTGGCAGGATCGCGACGCCCTGCCGCTGTACGAGCACCTCATCAGGACCGGCGCGTGGTGGGACCTCGTCGACGAGGTGGCGAGCAACCGGGTCGGCCCCATCCTGCGCAGGGAACCGGACACGGTGGCCCCCGTGATCCGCCGATGGGGCGTGGCCGACGATCTCTGGCTGCGTCGCAGCGCTGTGATCTGCCAGCTCGGGTCCAAGGCCGAAACGGACCAGGCCCTGCTCGAGTACTGCCTGGTCGCCAACCTCGAGGGCAGCCGCTTCGGCTCGGAGTTCTGGATCCGCAAGGCCGTGGGATGGGCGCTCCGGCAGCATGCCCGCACAGACCCCGAATGGGTTCGCGCGTTGGTGACCGAGCACCGCGACCGACTGTCCCCGCTCAGCCGGCGCGAGGCGCTCAAGCACCTCGCGCCGTAACCATTGACCCGGGGCAACCGGAAGTTGGCGCCCGCTGCCAGCTCACGTGTCGACGACAGCGGGCATCCATCACACTGACCCCAAGAAAGCGAGTCCGCAAGTCGAGCGTCCACTCCTCGGACAGAGGTCACCACCTCACGCATCGCCAGGCAAGGCAGGGCACACGAAGGCAAACAGGGCCGTTTCCGACCAGCGGGTGACAGGCCGTCACTTGCGGCCTCCCGAGATGGGAGTAGGCATGGGTCATGTCCTACCCACCACCGCTCTACCACGGCGACGTCGGCGAGGTGAGTGCCAGCGTGCGCGCGGCCGACGCCAAGCCCGACCTGGTCTACCCCAACGGCAACGAGGTGCACTACCTGTCGACCGGCTCAGGCAACGGCGGTCTCTTCGGTCTCTACCGCTGGGACTTCTCGCCGGCAGTGAGCGGCCCGGGAGCCCACTTCCACAGGACGGTGGCCGAGTCCTTCTTCATCCTCTCCGGCGAGGTTCGCGTCTTCGACGGTCGGGCCTGGGTCACGGCCAGACCCGGCGACTACCTCCACGTGCCCCCGGGCGGCCTGCACGGGTTCCGCAACGAGTCCGGCGCCAGGGCCTCGATGCTTCTGCACTTCGCACCGGGGGCGCCTCGGGAGGCCTACTTCGAGGGGCTCGCGCGCTTCGCGACCGAGGGCCGACCCGGAGCGGAGGAGTACGACGCGTTCATGCGCGAGCACGACAACTGCTGGGTGGACGACTGATTCGACCGCAACCAGTGGGTGGACGACTGAGTGCGGACCGCAGCTACTGGGTGGACGACTGACCGCTGACCACGACTGGTCCCGCGGCCCGCGCAGCCGCCGGCCGCCGGTGCACCCACACCGACACTCCGAGCACCGCCAGTCCGGCAAGTGACAGCGCCGCGCCGACAAGGCTCGGTGCCGTGTAGCCCCAACCGCGGTCGATCACCACTCCGCCGAGCCAGGCGCCCAGCGCGTTGGCGAGGTTGAGCGCTGCGTGGTTGGACGCCGCGCCGAGCGTCTTGGCCCCGCCGGCGACCGTCATCAGCCGCAGCTGCAGGTTGATGACCAGCACCGAGACGACCACCGAGACCGCGAACACCGTGAGCAGGGCCGGCACAGCCCATTGCGACGTCACCGCGAACAGCGCGAGCACCGCCGCGGTGCCCGCCGTGCTGAACACGAGCGAACGCAGGACCGACCAGTCGGCCAGCCGTCCCCCAAGGGTCGTGCCGACCAGGCCGCCGAGCCCGAAGACGAGGAGGAAGAGCGGGATTGCGCTGGCCGGCAGGCGAGTCACCTGGGTCACCGTCGGCGCGATGTAGCTGTACATCGCGAACATGCCGCCGAAGCCGATCGCCCCGACGAGCAGCGTGAGCCAGACCTGGAGCCGGCTGAAAGCGGCGAGCTCGCGCCGGATCGTCGAGTCGGCGTCGTGCGGAGTGTGCGGCACGAACACCGCGACCAAGAGCACCGTGAGCAGTCCGAGCCCGCCGACGGTCCAGTATGCCGCTTGCCAGCCCAGGTGCTGACCGAGCCAGGTCGCAGCCGGGACGCCGACGACGTTGGCGAGCGGGATCCCCAGCATGACTCGGCCGACCGCCCGGCCGGCGCGCCCGAGTGGGGCCATGTCGACCGCGACAAGAGAGGCCACCCCGAAGAAGGCACCGTGGGGTAGGCCGGCGACGAAGCGGAACAGCAGCAGCGAACCGTAGCTCGGCGCCACGGCGCTGGCGACGTTGCCGGCTGCGAACAGCGCCATCAGCCCGAGCAGCAGGGCGCGTCGGGGCCACCGGGCCCCGACCACGGCGATGGCTGGGGCACCGATCACCACGCCCACGGCATACGCGGAGATGGCATGGCCGGCGGAGGGGATCGAGACCCGCAGCCCCTGGGCGATGTCGGGCAGCAGGCCCATCGTGACGAACTCTGTGGTTCCGATCCCGAAGCCCCCGAGGACCAGTGCCACCGTGGCGATGAACACGCGGCGCGCGCCGGCGCGCCGGTACTCCTCGTCCGTCGGCGCTGTGGGCCGCGAGCCCAGCGAGGTCACCGGGGAGCCTGCGTCAGGGCATGAAGAGATCGGGGTGTCGACAACATGCATCGAGGAGCGCCCGCCGGGGCCCACGTATTCCCAGCCTCCTCGATGCCGACGCTCCCCACCATGGAGTCTTTGAAGGACCACATCCCTGGTGGGGTGGGGCGATCCTTCGAAGACTCCGGGATGAGCGCTGCGACCGCGCGGCTAGCGTGTGCTCTCGTGACGCATGAGGGCCGGAACGAGAGCGAGGGCCAGAGCCGCCAGATCCTGCGGCTCGCGGTCCCCGCGTTCCTCGCGCTCGTGGCGGAGCCGCTCTTCCTGCTCGCCGACTCTGCGATCATCGGCCACCTCGGCACGGCCCAGCTCGCCGGGCTCGGCGTCGCCAGCGCCACACTCATCACGGCCGCCAACATCTTCGTCTTCCTCGCCTACGGCACCACGTCCGTGGTGGCCCGGCAGATCGGCGCGGGCTCGGGACGAGGCGCGCTGGAGGCCGGGATCGCCGGAAGCTGGCTCGCTGTCGCCCTCGGCACCGTGACGGGTGCCGTCGTCGCCGTCGCAGCCGAGCCGCTCTGCCGCCTGTTCGGCGCCTCGGACGCCGCGATCGGCCAGGCGACGACCTACCTGCGCATCTCCGCGCTCGGCATCCCCGCCATGCTCGTCGCCCTCGCGGCAACCGGGGTGCTCCGCGGCCTCCAGGACACCCGCACCCCGCTCGCGGCGTCGGTCGTCGGCTTCAGCGGCAACGTTGCTCTGAACGTCCTCTTCGTCTACGGATTCCACTGGGGGATAGCAGGATCCGCCTGGGGTACCGTCATCGCCCAGACCGGCATGGCCACCGCGCTGGTGACCGTCCTGGTCAGCCACGCCCGCCGTGCCGGGGCCAGCCTCGAGCCGCATCCGGGACGCGTCCTCGCGGCCGCGCTCGGCGGCATACCCCTGCTGATTCGAACCCTTGCACTGCGCGCGATCCTCCTGGTCACCACGTGGGTCGCCGCGGGCCTGGGCGACGTCCCGCTGGCCGCTCACCAGGTCGCCTCGACGGTGTGGTCGTTCCTCGCCTTCGCGCTCGACGCGCTGGCCGTCGCCGCCCAGGCGCTGACCGGCAAGGCCCTGGGCGCGGGCGACGTCGTCGCGGCTCGCTCCGCCACGTCGACCATGGTCCGCTGGGGCATGTGGGGTGGCGCGGTGCTGGGGGGCCTGGTACTGGCCTTCCACACACTGCTGCCGGGCGCCTTCACGGGCGACCCGGCCGTGCAGCGCACCCTCGCCGCGGCGTTGGTGGTCGTCGCCCTCGGACAGCCGCTGTCGGGGTTCGTGTTCGTCGCCGACGGTGTGCTCATCGGAGCGGGCGACGGCACCTGGCTCGCCAAGGCGATGGCTGGGGTCCTGGTGCTCTACCTTCCGATGGTCCTGTGGGTGCACCGGGCCGGCCCCTCACTGCTGGAGCAGGGCGAGGCGTATGCCGTGCAGTGGCTGTGGGTGGTCTTCACCGGGTTCATGGCGATCCGGGCCGGGTTCTTCTGGTGGCGGCTGAGAGGCGACCACTGGATGGTGACGGGGGCCACCCGCTGACCAGGTGCAGGTGCGTCAGCCGACGCCGGTGGCCGCCTCGCGCCGGCGGTCGGCCGCGGCGTCCAGGCGGCCGTCCGGCCGCCGTCGAGCCGCGCCGACCCCGCCGAAGAACATCGCCTGCGGGCCATGGGAGACGCCCTCGAGGCCGGCAGCGTGCACCGCGGCCATGATCTCGCCGCCGTCCTCGTGCTCGACCCGCACCCCCCGGTCCATCACCCGCACGTGCAGCCGTGGCGCGTCGATCGCGTCCTGAAGCGCCTCGCCGCGGATGCAGTAGCGCCACAGGACCTGCATGAGCGCCGTCGTGATGCGGTCGGCCCCGGGAGTGCCGATCGCAAGGGTCTCGCCCTGCGGGGACCGCCCCGCGGTCGGCGCCATGTTGGACGCGAGGCGCGTGCCCGGCATCAGCGCATGGAGGCCCAGCCGGTTGAGCTCAGGCTCACCCAGGCAGTTGTTGAGCATGAGGCCGGTGCCGGGAACCGTCGCGCCAGAACCATATCCGCTTGAGGCAGTGACTGCGCAGGCATTCCCGTCGCTGTCGACCGCCGAGATGTGTGCGGTGCTGGACGACGTCGGAAGGCCCTTGAGCCCGTTGCGCTGCGCCACCTCGAGAATGTCCCAGCCGTCGCTCTCGAGGTCCTGGGAGAAGTCGTGCACGCCGGCTCGGTAGGACAGGACGTGCCGCTGGATGTCGACGAGGTCGACCGGGCCTGCGTCCCCCCGCTGCGCCACCTCGCGAAGCATCAGCGCGAGCATGGGCCCCCCGATCGACGGCGGCGGGTTGGTGGCCAGTCGCCAGCCACCTACCTCCAGGAACAGCGGGGTGCGGGGGACGGCGCGGTATGCCGTGAGGTCGGCCTGCGTGATCAGGCCGCCTCGCGCTGCCATGTCGGACGCGAGGGCCCGGCCGATCTCGCCCGTGTAGGCACAGGCGGACCCCTCGCGGCCGATCAGCTCGAGCGCGTCGGCCAGCCCGGGGTTGGTCACGACGTCGCCGGCCTGGAGCGGCGAGCCGTCCTCCCGCTTCACGAGGGGGTGGGTGTGCGGGTCCCATCCGAAGACGTTGTCGGCGGTGATCGCAAGATAGCTGGCTGCGGCCACGCCGATGTGGTAGCCCTCCCGGCTGGCGCGGACCGCCGGGGCGAGGGCGGCAGCCCAGTCGCCCGCCCCGTAGTCCCGGTGGGCGAGCCCGAGTGCCGCGAGGGATCCGGGCGTGGCCACCGAGCCGTGGCCGGCATACAGCGTCACCCCACCCCCGTAGGTGGTGGTGATCTCCCGCATGCCGGAGCCGAAGCGCTCGTCGGGCAGCCCGCGACCGGGCATCTCCACGTTGCCGTCGATGACGACAGGCTCGCCGCCGGCAGGCCACACCGTGACGAACGCACCGCCCATCGGGCTGACGATTCCCGGCTCGGTCGACATGGCGACGGCCATCGCGGCGATGGCGGCGTCGACCGCGTTGCCGCCCTCGCGCGCCGCGAAGAGGCCTCCGCGCACTGCGACCGGGCCCGTGGCTGCCACGGCGACCTGCCTGACCATGCGTCCGATTCTGCCCAAGCCGGGGGTGCCATGGGGCGACTCGGCACGGGCACTGGTAACGGTTTGTGCACGAGGGCTTCGGGTAGGACGCCGAGGTGGGGGCACTCAGCTCCCAGGCCAGGCGGTCGTCCCCTGGGGTGGGACGGCCGATGCACCAGGAAGGACGCACCAGGAAGCAGGTGAGGACGGTGCCACGCAGGAGCCCCGGACCAAGTGTGAAGGACCCGAAGCTGTACGAAGAGCTGCGCGACGACGGCGCGAGTAAGCAGAAGGCGGCCCGCATCGCGAACGCGGCAGCCAGGTCGTCTCGCTCCAAAGTGGCCGCGAAGGGCGGCAAGTCGGGCGACTACGAGGACTGGACGAAGGAGCGGCTCATGAAGCGGGCCAAGGAGATCGGTATCTCTGGCCGCTCCTCCATGAGCAAGGGCGAGCTGGTCAAGGCGCTTCGAAACCACTAGGCACCACACCGGGTATCTCCATACCGCGAACCCGACGCCGGCAACCGCCAGCCCCCGGAGTCGGCAGACACGAGCCTTGAGCTCAGCAGGACCAGCCGGCAGGACAAGACCCCCACGCCGAGTCCGGCGTGGGGGTCTCCGGTGCGACCGGGGCCCCTGTTTGCGTCCGGTCGCCCATCCCTGGGCAGCTGGGCTGCGCCCCGCTCACTCCCCTCTCAGCGCCGGCAGCACGTCCGAGCCGTAGAAGCGGATCATCTCCGTGTAGTACGGCCCCATGTTGGCCACGTAGACCGTGTCGAAGCCGGCGTCGACGAACGGCCGGCACGCCGCGACGTGCTCTGCCACGTCGGCGCCGAAAGCCGTCGACTGGGCCGTCATCTCTCGCGTGACCAGCTGCGAGGCCTGCTCGAAGTGCTGGGGAGAGGGGAGCACCTGCGCCAGCTCGCCCGGGATGCCCGCGGTGGGCCACAGCCGGTGAGCGTGGTCGATGGCCTCGTCGCGATCCCTGGCATAGCCGACTTTGTAGCCGCTGGCCGCGGGCGCCCTCTCGCCCTTGAGCTCACGGAACGTGGCCAGCGACTCGGCGTCCGGCTTGGTGCTGATGAAGCCATCGGCGATGCGTCCGGCGACCTCGAGCGCCTTCGGCCCGAAGGCTGACATGTGGATCTGGGGGGTCTCGTCGGGCAGCGTGTAGATCCGGGCCGTGTCCACGGTGTAGAAGTCGCCGTCATGGGAGGTGACCTCGCCCGTCCAGAGCTCGCGGATGATGCCGACTGCCTCCTCCAGCATCTCCAGGCGGACGTCTGCGCGTGGCCAGACCTCGCCGGCGATGTGCTCGTTGAGGGCCTCGCCAGTGCCCACGCCAAGCGTGAACCGTCCCTCGAGCAGGGTCGCCGCCGTGGCCGCGGCCTGGGCGACCACCGCGGGGTGAATGCGCTGGGTGGGGCAGGTGACCGCCGTCGTCACCGGCAGGCTGGTGACCTGCGACAGTGCGCCGATGACTGACCAGACGAAGGGACTCTCGCCCTGGGCGTCGAGCCATGGGTGGTAGTGGTCGCTGATGAACAGCTCGTCGAAACCAGCCTCCTCGGCGAGGCGAGCCTGCTCGACCAGGCTCGCGGGCGAGTACTCCTCGCACGAGAGGAAGTAGCCGAAGCGCATCGGGACCTCTTCCAGGTTGACGGTGTCGAGAAGTTGACGGTGGCGAGAACGGGAACGTCTCTCGGACGTTCGGCCTGTGCAGCAGGCGCGGCCCTCGGGCCGCGTCCGCTGCACCGGCTCCTGATCCGGACGGCCTGGTGCCGCGGGGACCGGCGTGGTGGCCGGAGGACCGGCCTGGTGGCGGGGCGACGGTGGCGCGACCGCCGCCCCGCACGTAGGTGCCCGGATGCCGTCGTCCTCAAACGAGGACGGTCCGCCGGGTCGTCAGGCTGTCACGCGACGGCAGGCACCGGCGCACGTCCGGTCCGGCTGCGCTGGCTCTCGCTGTCGGCCTCTTGGAGGGCCGCACGCAGCCGGCGCAGGATGTCCGCGAGCAGGCGTGAGACCTGCATCTGGCTCACGCCGATGATCTCGCCGATCTGGCTCTGCGTGAGGTCCTCGACGAACCGCAGCTGGAGCAGGTGGCGGTCGCGGTCGTCCAAGATCGCCAAGGCGCGGCGCAGGGCATCGCGCTGGTCGACCGCGGCGAAGTCGTCACCCGGGGCGGGGGGCGCTTCCACGGGGCCGCTCTCACCGTCGACCGGCACGTCGAGGGAGAAGGCGGTGTATGCCGTCTGGCTCAGCCGGCACTCGCGGATCTCGTCCTCGGTGACACCGAGCTCCTCGGCCAGCTCGGTGAGAGTGGGCTCGCGGTGCAGCTCCTGCTGCAGCCGGCACTCGGCTGCGCCCAGCTCGATGCGAAGCTCTTGGAGGCGCCGCGGCGGGCGCACGGCCCAGCCGTGGTCGCGGAAGTGCCGCTTGAGCTCTCCGGAGATGGTCGGGATGGCGTAGCCGGTGAAGCTGAAGCCGGCACCTGCGCGGTAGCGGCGGACGGCCTTCACCAGACCCATGCGGGCCACTTGGGTCAGGTCCTCGATTTCCATGCCGCGCCCGGAGTAGCGGTGCGCGACGGCATCGGCGAGGTCGAGGCTCAGGACGACGGCCTGCTCGCGCAGGCGCTTGCTCTTGGCGCTGTCCGAGCACTGTTCAGCGAGCTGCAGGACGCGTTCGACCTGGTCGTCGTCGAGACGTCGGCGGACAGGGGTTTCAGACACATGCGGGGCCATGACAATCCTTCGGATCTCAAGGAGAGTGGCACCGCTGTTGGACCACGGATCTGCTGAAAGAGCTGATCGAGTGTTGGTACTGAAGGCCGCTGTTGGACCTGCTGTGCTTTTCCGAGACAAGCACTCTTGGGACGAATTTGCAACCCCTCACCGGGTAATCCCTTGCCGGACCGCCCCATGAGCCCCATGAGCCACACCGATCCGGGAGGCACGGCCAATGCTGCTCGATTTCCTGAAACCCCTTACGGCACAAAGGGGTCCGTTCGTGACGGTGACTCTCGACGTCAGCGCCATCGACCCGGCGAGCAGCGACCATCCCCTCAAGAGATGGCAGGCTCAGCGTCAGGATCTCGACCGGGCAGGAGTCCCCGAGACCATCCTCGCCCGCCTCGACGAGCGGGCGGCCGAGAGCTCTGCGCGTGGAGGTGAGAACACCAGAGTCGTGTGTGCGACACCGGACCGCGTTGCGCTCGACATCGTGGTCCCGGGTCGGCCGATCCAGAACGAGTCCGCCTTCTCGGCGGTGCCCCACCTCATGCCGCTCGTCCGGTTGATGGCACGTGCCCAGCCCTACGTCGTCGCACGCGTCGACCGCCGGGGCTCGGACATCACCGTCGTAGGGATGACCGGCCGGGGACGCGATCACAGCGTCGAGGGCGACAACGAGGTGATCCACAAGGTGCCAGGCGGCGGGTGGTCCCAGCGTCGCTGGCAGACCAGGGCTGAGGACTCGTGGGACCAGAACGCTCGCTCCGTGGCGGGCGAGCTCGACAGTATCGTCCGCACATCGGCGCCCGACCTGGTGCTGCTCGAGGGCGACGACCATGCCGTGTCGGAGGTGATGGACCACTTGGGGCCGCAAGCGGCCGAGCGCACGGTTCGGCTCGACATGGGGGGTCGAGCCGGCGGCGCCGGCTCGGTGGCCGCGCGTCGCGCCGTCGCGGATGCGCTGCAGCGGCACCGGGACGCTGTGCGAGCCGAGCTGCTCGGCGAGTTCGCCGCGCGATTGGGTGGCGACGGCGCTCCGAAAGCCGCCGTGGAGGGCCTCGACGACGTCGTGGCCGCGCTGCAAGAAGGCAAGGTCGAGCACCTCCTCATCGACGACGACGCCGCCTCGCCGCTCAACCTCTGGGTTGGCCAGTCCCCGCTGTCCTTGAGCACCACGAGAGCCGGTGCCGCGGAGAATTCCGATACGAATGGCCAGGCAGTGCAACGGGATCGGGCAGATGCCGTGATGCTGTGGTCGCTCGCTGGCAGCGGAGGTGCCATGACCCTGCTGGAGGCGGGTGACGCCCGGCCGCGACAGGGCATCGGGGCGCTCCTGCGCTCGTGAGAGAGGGTGGCCCGGGCGAGGCCATGGGCCGGTCAGGGCTTGGGCCGATGAGGTCCTGCGCCGGCAGCGGAGGCCAGGGGCGGCGCGGCCTCAGGCGGTGTCGTCCGGCTCCTGACCGGTCTCGATCACCCGCCGGGCGATCTCGTGGAGCTTGATGTTGCGCCGCTGTGACACCTTCTTGAGCTCCTCGAAGGCCTGCGCGGGCGAGAGGCGGTGCCGCTCGATCAGGATGCCGATGGCCTGCCCGACGAGTCGGTGGCTCTCGACGGCCTTGGCCAGGTTGGTCTCACGGTTCACATGCACCGCCTCGATGACCGCGCGGTCGACCGCAACACCGAAGGCCTCGGCCAGCATGTCGGCCACGATCCGCTCGTCGGGAGTGATGACCCTGGGGTTCGCAAACGCTATCCACACGGCGCACTCGGCCTCGGCGCCGGTCGGAGCGATGAGAAGTCCCTTCACCACCTCGACGGTGTCAGACATCTCGAGCGGCGTGCTCAGCCCCTGCCGAACCGCGTCGGACAGGTTCGCCTCGTCCATCGGCCCGGAGCTGTCCACGATGGTGGGATGCGTACCCGGGGCGGCCACCACCCGGACGGTGGAGTCGCCGTTGAAGAGCGCACTGAAGCCGTTGACCGCCACCGACACCACCGCGTCGAGCGAGTCTGCTGCCGCCAGCTCGGCCGACAGCGCGGCAGCCAGAGCGCGCCGCTCCCGGCCCTTGTGCTCGCGAGTGACATCGCGGATGTTTGCGACGTAGAGCGACCCGCCTTCCGGCGATGGCACGGCACTCGAGCGCACCGAGGTCCAGAGGAGGCGCCCGTCGCGGTGCTTGATGGGCAGCTCCCACTCGCCGAAACCCTCCTCGCGCAGCTGTTCCCAGACGCGGTCATGCATCTCCGCCGCGCGGTCCTCGTCGTCCGGGCCGGGACGCCAGGGGTAGGGCGGGCGGTACGGCGCGTGCTCCTGGTCCCAGCCGAGCATGAGCTCGAAGGCGTTGTTCACCTCGAAGACCGTGCCCTCGTCATCGACGAGCACGACCGCATCGCTCATGGCCTTCACCATGGCTGTGCGCCAGGCGGCGTCACGCGTGCGTGCGCTGGCTCGCTCGAGGTTTGCCCACAGCCTTGCGTGCAGGTCGGCGGCCGAGAACGGCTTCACGAGGTAGTCGTCGGCTCCTGCAGCGAATCCCTGTGCCGCGGCCTCCTCGCCGCTGCGCGCCGAGAGCAGGACGACCGGCAGGTCGGCGAGGACTGGGTCCCCGCGGACCTGCGAGAGCAGGGCAAAGCCGTCACTGCTCGGCATCATGACGTCGCTCAGCACGATGTCCGGACGCGCTTCGCGCATCTTCCGCATGGCGTCGGCGCCGTCGGTTGCTAGCTCGACGTCGAACGTTGCCCCCAGGAGGCCAAGCAGGTGCATGCCCATGTCGCGGTTGTCCTCGACGATGAGCAGCTTGGGACGGTGCCCAGGACGGACGAGCGGTATGCCGGCCCGTGGCGCCGCCAGCTCCGCCGCCTCGTCGCCAGGCCGGACCACCCCGAGCATGGGAGGCGCAACGGTGGGCCACGCCATGGCCTCCTCGAGGAAACCCTCCTTGCCGCGCCGGCTGGGTGCCTGGAAGCCCTCTGGGCGATCAGCCGGCTCGCCATACGGAATCCGCACAGTGAACGTGCTGCCCACATCCACGGCGGACTCGACGCTGACCGAGCCGCCGAGCAGGTCCACGAACTGGTCCACCATCGCGAGCCCGATGCCCGCCCCCTCGTGGGAACGGCCTCTGGCGTCCTGCACGCGGTGGAACCGCTCGAACACCTTCGGCAGCTGGTCGACCGGGATGCCGACACCGGTGTCCTCAACCGTGAGCTCAACCTCGTCGCCTGCGTCTCGCAGCTCGAGCGTCACCGATCCGGACAGGGTGTACTTCAGCGCGTTGGACAGCAGGTTGAGGACGATCCGCTCCCACATGTCGCGGTCTACATACACCGGCCGCGGCAGCGTGGGACACCGGCGGACGAACCCAAGGCCCCCTGCCTTCATGGCCGGGGCGAAGGCGGCGGCCAGCTCACGGGTCAGCTCGGCAAGGTCGACCGGCTCGCGCTTGGCAGCCAGCTGGCCGCTCTCGAACCGGCTGAAGTCGAGGATGGCGTCGACCAGACGGCGAAGCCGGGTGGCGTTGCGGCGCACCATCTCCAGCTGCTTGCGCTGTGCTGGGGGAAGCGGCTCGTCGGTCGACTCGAGCAGCTGGTCCACCGGCCCGGAGATCAGGGTCAGCGGGGTGCGGAGCTCATGACTCACGTTCGTGAAGAAGGCCGTCTTCGCCGCGTCGAGCTGAGCGAGCGCCTCCGCGCGGTCGCGCTCGGCGGCGAATCCCCGAGCAGCCGTCATCGCCGCCCCGATGTGGCCGGCACACAGCTCGAGAAAGGCTTGGTACTCCGCGTTCCAAACACGCTGGGGGTTGAGGCCCACAACGAGAACCGTCCGGTCGGCGACGCCGGTCTCCGGCACCGCCGTGATGTAGACGTGGCCCGGCTCGCCCACCGTCGAACCGCTGTGGCCGAGGACCGGCGCGGGAGCCTCCACGACCCGGCCGATGCCGAGCTTCGCGACGTCGAGCAGGTGTCCGGCGAAGGTCTCGTCCTCCTTGAGTGCCCCGACATTGCCGCCCGCGCTGTCGGCGCACTGGAGCCGAGCCGGAGACCGGCGCTGGCCGGCCCCGACCCGGAACAGGCCGGCATACCGGATGTCGCCGGTGTTGGCTGCCATCGCCTTCATCGTCCGCGAGCACACCTCGTCGATGCCCTGGGCCTCCATGAGGTCGCCCGCGAGCACACCCAGCGTCCGGAGCCGGCGCTCGCCCACCACACTCGCCGTGGTCTCGGTGACGGGGCAGAACACACCCCGGGTCACGCCGTCCTCGTCGGTCAGCGGGCTGTAGGAGTAGGTGAAGTAGCACTCCTCGAGGAAGCCGTTGCGGTCGAGCGACAGCATCTGGTCGTGCGACCACGTGGCCTCTCCGTCCGCGAGGACGCCGTCGAGCATGGGGCCGATGACGTCCCAGATCTCGGGCCAGATGTGCCGGCCCGGGACGCCGAGAGCTCGGGGCTTGGACTGCCCGAGCATCGGCCGGTAGGCATCGTTGTAGATCATCCGGTAGTCGGTCCCCCACCAGAGCAGGATGGGGAAGCGCGACGTGAGGCAGACCGCCGTTGCGGTACGCAGCGCCGACGGCCAGGACTCGATCGGACCCAGAGGGGTGGCGGACCAGTCGAAGTCGACGACCTGTCGCCCCATGTCCCCGCCGTGCGCCAACACAGTTTCCCGCCACTGCGTCAGACCGGGCGAAACAGGGGCCGGCGTTGTGTCTTGGCTCATGGCACCTCAGGGCATGACGAAGTGGACCCAACTGTTTGAGGCGGCCACAGTCTTACACCCCGACAGTCCAGACTCAACATTCCCTCCAGCCGGGGGACGAACCGCGGCACAGGTTAGAAGCGTTTCACCCGGGGTAGGGAGGCCGCATGCGCTTCCTGGGAGTCAACGCCCTCTTCCACGACCCGGCCGCGGCCCTCGTGGTCGACGGCCGTGTGGTCGCCGCCGCCGAGGAAGAGCGGTTCAGCCGCCGCAAGCACGGCAAGCGCCCTGTGCCCTTCTCGGCATGGGAGCTGCCCGAGCAGGCGATGCGTTGGTGCCTTGACCAAGCCGGGCTCTCCGCTGCCGACCTCGACGGGGTCGGCTACTCATTCGACCCCGCACTTGCCAAGCCGGCCGAGGACATGGGACTCGACGACGAATGGGACCACCTGCGGCTGGTGTACGCCGTGCGGGCGCCGCAGTTCCTCGCCGCGGCCTTCCCCGGGCTGGACGTCGGCCAGGTGAGCTTCGTGCCCCACCACGTCGCGCACGGCGCCTCCGCCGCTCTCGCGGCCCCTTCCTCCGTGGCCGGGGCACCGACGAGCGTCCTGGTCGTCGACGGCCGCGGCGAGCGCTGGTCCCACCTCGGTGGGCACGTGCAGGACGGGATGATCGTCCCGTTGGCCGGGCAGGAGCTTCCCGACTCCCTCGGCCTGGTCTACGAGTCGCTGACCGAGCACCTGGGCTTCCTGAGGTCCAGCGACGAGTACAAGGTCATGGCCCTGGCGAGCTACGGCGAGCCCCGGTTCGCGGACGCGCTGCGCGACACGATGATGGCGACCGGCGACGGCGGCTTCATTGCGAGGGCGCCGGAGTGGGACCGCTTCGCGCCCGCTCGGTCGCCGCAGGACCGCGAGTGGCGCCCGGAGCACGCCGACCTGGCCGCCTCGGTGCAGCTGCTCCTCGAGGAGGCCATGGTCGGCCTCGCCACCTGGCTGCACGCCCAGACTGGCGACTCGGTCCTGACGCTTGCAGGCGGCACCGCGCTCAACTGTGTCGCGAACTCAAGAATCTGGCGGGAGACCCCCTTCGACGAGGTGTGGGTCCAGCCAGCCGCAGGAGACGCAGGGACGGCTCTCGGTGCCGCCCTCCACCTGGCCGCGGCAGAGGGACAGACCGGAGAGCCGTTCGTCACTGCTGGCTTGGGCCGGGGCTGGTCCGACGAGGTCCTGGCACAGACGCTGCGGACCGCGAAGGTGCCGTTCACCACCCCGGCCGACCTCGCGTCCGAGGTGGGCCAGATCCTCGCCGACGACGGCGTCGTGGCGTGGTTCGACGGACGCAGCGAGTTCGGCCCGCGAGCACTTGGCCAGCGCTCGCTCCTCGCCCATCCGGGGCGCGTGGAGAACCTCGAGCGCATGAACGACATCAAGGGCCGGGAGCAGTTCCGGCCGATCGCGCCCATGGTGCTGACCGAGCGCGCGGCCGAGATCTTCAGCGGGGGCCCGCTCCCCAGTCCCTACATGCTCTTCGTCCACGAGGTCGCGCCGGAGTGGCGAGACCGCATTCCCGCGGTCGTGCACGTCGACGGCACCGCACGCGTGCAGACCGTCGACGACGAGACCCTGCCACGCGTCGCTGCCGTGCTCCGCGCCTTCGCCGACCGCACCGGCCTTCCGGTCGTCGTCAACACGAGCCTCAACACCGCGGGAAGGCCCATGGTCGACACCCCGCGCGAGGCGCTCGAGCTGTTCGGGTCGGCCCCCATCGACGCCCTCGTGCTGGGGCCCCACCTTGTTCGCCGCGCGGCACTGTTCGACCCCGCCTCCACACCAGGTCAGGAGGACGGGTGACCGAGCCACGTCGCGCGGCGCCGCAGACAGCTGAGGCCGGCCCACCGGCATACGCCATCGTGGTCCCGACGGTGGGCCGGCCCAGCCTGTCCACACTGCTCGACCGTCTGGCCGAGCAGCCCGGGCCGCCGCCGGCGGAGGTCGTGGTGGTCGACGACCGGAGCCATCCGGACGCCGCGCTCGCCGTGCCCGCGCGGCTGCTGGAGCGCACCCGAGTCCGCGTGCTGCCGGGCTTCGGCCGCGGACCGGCGGCGGCGCGCAACCTGGGCTGGCGCGTTGCTGCGGCCGAGTGGGTCGTGTTCCTGGATGACGACGTGGTCCCCGACCGGCGCTGGGCGGAGGACCTCGTGGGGGATCTCGCGAGTGCTGCCGGGTCGGTGGCGGCGGTGCAGGGGCGGATCACCGTGCCGCTCCCGAAGGACCGGCGTCCCACCGACTGGGAGCGCAACGTTGCCGGCCTCGAGACGGCGCGCTGGATCACCGCCGACTTCGCCTGCCGGCGGGTGGCGTTGGTGGACGTGCACGGGTTCGACGAGCGGTTCCGCCGCGCCTATCGCGAGGACGCCGACCTGGCCCTGCGGCTGCGACGGGCCGGATGGCGTTTGGCGAGCGGACGGCGCCACAGCGCGCACCCGGTGCGTCCGGCCAGCCCGCTGGTCAGCCTTTCCGCGCAGCGCGGCAATGCGGACGACGCGCTGATGCGGCGGCTCCACGGCCGCGGCTGGCGCGAGGCCGCGGCAGCAGGACGCGGCCGTATGCCGTGGCATGTAGTCACGACCGTGGCTGCGGCTGGCGCTGTTGCCGGCGCAGCGGCCGGCGCCGCGGCTAGCGCGGCTAGCGCGGCCAGCCCGGCGACCCGCCTCGCCGACGGGTCGGGCGCGCGGTCTCGGGCGCTGGCGCACGTGGCGGCGCGGGCGGCACTTGCCGCGGGCGGTGCCTGGCTGGCGTTGACCGCGGACTTCACGCTGCGGCGCGTGCTCCCCGGGCCGCGGACCTGGCCGGAGGCGCGAGCGATGGGCGTGACGAGTGCGGCGATTCCGCCGCTTGCCGTCTTCCACCGGCTGCGCGGGCGCTGGGTCCACCGGGGCGCTCCGCCTTGGCCGGTGCCGGTGCGGGCCGTGGTGTTCGACAGGGACGGGACCTTGGTGGAGGACGTGCCCTACAACGGCGATCCCGCTCAGGTTCGACCGACACCTGCCGCGCGCACGTCGCTGGAACGCCTTCGCCGCAACGGCATTCGGCTGGCGGTGGCCACCAACCAGTCGGGTGTGGCACACGGGCTGATCAGCACGGCGCAGATGACCGCGGTCAACCAGGCGGTCGAGGATGCCGTGGGCCCCATCGACACCTGGCAGGTCTGCACGCACGGTCCCGCCGACGACTGCGAGTGCCGCAAGCCCCGGCCCGGCCTGGTGACCGCCGCGGCGGCGTCCCTCGGTGTGTCGCCGATGGAGTGCGTCGTCATCGGCGACATCGGCGCGGACGTCGAGGCCGCGCGGGCAGCCGGTGCTGCCAGCATCCTGGTGCCGACCGCCCAGACCCAGCGGCACGAGGTGGCCGAGGCACCCGTGGTGGCGCCTGACCTCGCGTCGGCCATCGACCTCCTGCTCTCCGGAGACGCGCGATGACCCGGGTGCTCGCTGTGCGGCTCGACAACGCCGGGGACGTCCTGCTCGCCGGTCCAGCACTGCGCGCGCTGGCCGCGGGCGCTGAGCGGCTGGACCTCCTGGTGTCGGCCGCCGGAGCGCCGGCCGCCGAGCTGCTCCCGGGGGTGGACGACGTGCTCGTGTTCGACCCGCCGTGGTCGGGGATGCCGCCGGCCGAGGTCACCGCTGAGGCGATCGAGGACCTTCTCGAGAGGCTTCGATGCGGAGGCTACGACGAGGCGGTCATCTTCACCTCGTATCACCAGAGCCCCCTGCCGATGGCGCTGCTGGCCAAGCTGGCCGGGATCGGCCGGGTGGCAGCGTCCAGCGACGACTACCCGGGCAGCCTCCTGGACGTCCGCCACCGCCGCCTGCGTGCCGACCTGGACGACGTCGGCGGGCCCGAGGGGGGCCACGAGGTCACCGCTGCCCTCGCGCTGGCCACGGCTGCCGGGTACCCCCTGCCCATGGGCGACGACGAGCGGCTCAGGCTCCGCGAGCCGCTGCCCCCACTGCCCGCATCCGTTCCCGCCGACCCCTACGTCGTCGTCCACCCGGGCGCCTCGGCGCCGTCGCGCGGGCTGCCGGCGGGGCTGGCGCTGGAGGTGGGCCGCAAGCTCGCCCAGGATGCCTGGCAGGTGGTCATCACGGGTGGGCCGGGTGACCTGGAGCTCGCCCACGCCTGCACCCCCTTCGGAGCGGTGAACCTCGCCGGGCAGACGGATCTGGCCACCCTCGCCACGGTGCTTCGAGACGCCGACGCCGTGGTCGTGGGCAACACCGGGCCGACCCACCTGGCCGCCGCTGTGGGCACGCCGGTGGTCACGCTCTTCGCCCCAGTGGTGCCGGTCGAGCGCTGGGGGCCCTGGCGGGTGCGGCACCGGGTCCTGGGAGACCAGGGCGCAGCCTGTGCCGGGAGTCGCGCACGCGAGTGCCCGATCCCTGGGCATCCGTGCGTGAGCGGTGTCGACCCCGACGACGTGGTCCAGGCGGTCCGCGAGCTCGTGGCCGCGGACCTGGCGGCGAGGGACGCCCA
Source organism: Dermatophilaceae bacterium (assembly GCA_035691065.1). Classification (GTDB taxonomy): domain Bacteria; phylum Actinomycetota; class Actinomycetes; order Actinomycetales; family Dermatophilaceae; genus DASSJT01. The sequence continues at coordinate 6,096 of DASSJT010000202.1, read as the reverse complement.
GTCTGGCGGCACTTACCGGGCGCCGGCGTCAGGGGGCTCGTGATGCGCGTCCTGATGTGGCATGTCCACGGGTCCTGGACCACCGCGTTCGTCCAGGGAGACCACGACGTCGTCCTGCCGCTGGCGCCCGGGCGGGGCCCGGAGGGCCGGGGGCGCGCGCAGACCTGGGACTGGCCACCCAACGCCAGAGAGGTGCCGGTCGACCGGCTGCGCGACGAGCAGCTGGACTGTGTCGTCCTGCAGCGGCCCGAGGAGGTCGACCTGTGCGAGCGCTGGACCGGCCGGGTCCCGGGGCGCGACCTGCCCGCCGTCTACCTCGAGCACAACACGCCGCGCGGCCCCGCGGTCGAGACCCAGCACCCGGTCGTGTCGGATCCGCGCCTGCGCGGCGTCACGGTGGTTCACGTCACCGACTTCAACGCCCTGGCCTGGGACTGCGGAGACTCACCGACCATGGTCATCCGGCACGGGGTCCCGGACCCCGGCTACCGCTACACCGGTCGCGACCACAGCGTCGCCGTCGTGGTCAACGAGCCGGTGCGCAGGTGGCGGGTCGCCGGCACGGACCTGCTGCTCGGCCTGGCCAGCGAGATCCCCGTGCACGTGTACGGCATGGGCATGCAGCCGCTGCTGGCGGAGGCGCGCCGGCGGGATGTCGGCCTGCTGGAGGTCCATGAGGACGTTCCCCAGTCCGAGCTCCACGACGTGCTGGGACGGCACCGTGCCTACTTCCACCCCTACCGCTGGACCAGCCTGGGCCTGTCGCTCATCGAGGCGATGATGATCGGCCTCCCCGTGCTGGCGGTCGCAGCGACCGAAGCTCCTGCCGCGGTTCCCCCGGAGGTCGGCCTCGCCAGCTCCGACCCGCGGGCCCTCGCTGCGCAGGCCCGGCGCTGGCTGGACGACCCGATCGAGGCCCGCAGCCGCGGGCTGGCCGGCCGCGAGCACGCCCGGGCCACCTACGGACTTCCCCGCTTCCTGGCGGAATGGGACCTGTTGCTGAAGGAGACGACCCGATGAAGATCGCCATGGTTTCCGAGCACGCCAGCCCACTCGCCGTCCTCGGCGGCGAAGATGCCGGTGGGCAGAACGTCCACGTGGCCGCTTTGGCCACTCACCTCGCCGCGCGAGGCCATTCCGTCGTCGTGTACACCCGGCGCGACGCTCCCGAGACCGAGCTGGCCGAGCGGGTGCCCCTGACTGCGGGCGTCACCGTGGTCCACGTGCCCGTCGGGCCGGCACAGCCGATCCCGAAGGACGAGATGTTCCCGCTCATGGACGGGTTCGGCGACTGGCTGGCCGAGGACTGGCGGCGCAGCGGCGCTCCCGACATCGTGCATGCCCACTTCTGGATGTCCGGCCTCGCTGCCCTGCGCGCGAGCCAGCAGACGGGTGTGCCCACGGTCCAGACGTTCCATGCGCTGGGGAGCGTCAAGCGTCGACACCAGGGCGACGCGGACACCAGCCCCGAACCCCGGGTGGCGCTCGAGCGGGGCATCACCGACCGGGTCGACGCCGTCATCGCCACCTGCACCGACGAGGTTGCCGAGCTGGAGGCGATGGGGGCCCGGACCGACCACGTCTCCGTCGTGCCCTGCGGGGTCGACACGTCCCTGTTCACGCCGGGGTCAGAGCGCTTTGCCCCAGCCTCGGAGGCTCGGCACGTCTTGCTGACCGTCGGTCGACTGGTCGAGCGGAAGGGCTACGACTGTGGCATCCGCGCGTTGCCCTACCTGCCCAACACAGGTCTGGTTATCGTCGGGGGCCCGCCCGCGGAGCAGCTCGACCGCGACCCCGAGGCTCGCCGCCTGCGCGCGATCGCCGAGGAGTGCGGCGTGGCCGATCGAGTCCACCTGGTCGGTGCCGTCGCGCACGAGCAGCTTCCCCAGCTCTACCGCTGCGCAGACGTCGTGCTCTCGACGCCGTGGTACGAGCCGTTCGGCATCACGCCAGTCGAGGCCGCGGCATGTGGCCGACCGGTGGTGGCCTCGGCGGTCGGCGGGCTCATCGACACCGTCCGCGACGGAGAGACCGGACGCCTCGTGCCGCCGCGGGATCCGCAGGCTCTGGCCGAGGCGGTGGCCCCGCTGCTGGCCGACCCGCAGCTCGCCCGCCGGTGGGGGCAGCGGGCCCATCGCCGCGCAGTGGCCGAGTACGACTGGTCCAAGATCGCCCAGCGCACCGAGGAGGTGCTCGAGAACACCCTCGGGGCGCACCGCAGGGCGCGGGCTACCACCTCCGCCACGTCGGCGTCCGCCGGAGGCGCCTCCGCCGCCTGGCTGCGCGACCACCAGCGAGACCTGCGTACGGGACTCTCGAGCCTGGTCGCCCAGTCGGACCTCATCGAGAGGTGGGGTCAGCGCCTTGCCCTGACCCTGGAGTCAGGGGGGCGGCTGCTGGCAGCAGGCAATGGCGGCAGCGCTGCGGAGGCACAGCACCTCACGGCGGAGCTGGTGGGGCGCTTCGACGGGGAGCGCATCCCGCTGTCCGCCATCTGCCTGTCGGCCGAGACCTCCAGCCTGACCGCCATCCTCAACGACTACGGCGCCGAGGAGGTGTTCGCCCGGCAGGTGGCCGCACATGGGCGTCCGGGCGACGTGCTGGTGCTCCTCTCGACGAGCGGCCGCAGCCGGAACCTGCTGGCTGCCGCCAGGGCCGCACGAGAGCGCGGCGTGCCGGTGTGGGCGATGACCGGCCGCGCGCCGAACCCCCTGTGCGACGCGGCCGACGAGGCGCTGGTCGTCGAGGCCGACTCCACCGCGGCCGTCCAGGAAGTCCACCTCGTGGCTGTTCACACCCTCTGCGTGGCACTGGAAGCGGCCATGACCAGCTGCGATGGGGCGAGCGGCGAGCAGGCAAGTGACCCGACCTCGGCGGTCTCGGCATGAGCGGCACTCGCGCCAGCACCGGCGGTCAGCGAGCCCACCATCGCTCATGGCAGGTCGTCGTCGTGGGGGACGTGCTCCTCGACCGGGACGTCCTGGGGAGCGCGGAACGACTGTCCCCGGACGCGCCCGTGCCGGTCGTCGACATCGACCACATCGCCGAGCGCCCCGGTGGTGCCGGCCTGGCCGCCCTGCTGTGCGCCGCCGAGGGCCTCGACGTCCACCTGGTCGCACCTCTGGCCCGCGACGACGCCGGCTACCGGCTCGCCGCCCTCCTCGAGCAGGCCGGGGTCGTCGTGCACCCGTTGGACCATGAAGGCTCCACCCGCACGAAGACCCGGGTGCGGTGCGCGGGCCAGTCGCTCGTCCGGTTGGACGACGGCGGTCCCGGACGTCCTGCGGGCGACCTGTCCCCGGACGCCCTGGCCGCGATCCAGCAGGCCGGAGCAGTGCTCGTGTCCGACTACGGTGCGGGCGCTGCCAGCCACCCCGGCACCCGGGACGCGGTCGCCCAGGCGGCCGGACGGCATACCCCTGCGCCGGTGGTCTGGGACCCCCACCCGCGTGGAGGTGTGCCGGTCGCCGGCTGCACGCTCGTCGTGCCCAACCTCGCCGAGGCCGCGGCGGCTCTGGATGCGTCGACCACCGCACACCCAGCCGACCTCGCGAGCGAGCTGCGCGAACGTTGGGGCGCAGGTGCGCTCGCGGTCACCTGCGGCGCCGACGGGGCGTGGCTGGCGACGGTGGAGGAGGCCCCACGGTTCATCCCCGCACGGGCGGCGGAGTCCGGCGACCCGTGCGGCGCAGGCGACCGGTTCGCCGCGGGCGCCGTCCGTGCCCTGCTCGACGGCGCCCTGCCCTCGGAGGCGGTCCTTGCGGCCGTGGGCGAGGCGAGCGCCTGGGTGGCCGCCGGAGGCGCCGCGGCTCTGGCGCACGGCGGGTCGGCGAACCTGTCCAGCCCGGCCACGGGCCGCGACGCTGCGCACCTCCCTGGGCGCGGCACGGTTGTGGCCACCGGCGGCTGCTTCGACGTGCTCCACGCGGGCCACGTGGCCACGCTCGAGGCGGCTCGCGCGCTCGGCGACCGGCTGGTCGTGCTCCTGAACTCCGACGCCTCCGTGCGCCGGCTCAAGGGGCCGGGGCGACCGGTGCAGTCGGCCCCCGACCGCGAGCGGGTCCTGCGCGGCCTGACCTGCGTCGACGACGTGGTCGTCTTCGACGACGACGACCCGCGCCAGGCGCTCGACCGCCTCCGGCCGGACATCTGGGCCAAGGGCGGCGACTACTCCGAGTCGACCCTTCCCGAGACCGAGCTCGTGCGCAGCTGGGGCGGCCGCGTCGTGCTCCTCCCCTACCTGCCGGGCCGCTCGACGACCGGGGTCCTGACGGCCGGGCGGTGAGACCCCACACCACTCACTGCTCCACAGCCCCCTTCGGCCAGCCCCGGACCCTCCATCGACCCTCCGACAAGCCACCCGGCGACCATCCACCATCCGACCATCCCGACCAAGGAGATGACATGACTGCAGAACGACAGCTCGGCCGCGTGTTCGTGACCGGCGGCGCGAGCGGCCTCGGCGCCGCCGTCGTCGCGGCGGTCGAGAAGGCCGGCGGCCACCCCGCGGTCCTCGACCTGGCCCCGCCCGACCGACCCGTGCCACACGTCGAGGTGGACCTCTCCGACACCGCAGCCACCGCGGAGGCAGTGCAGCGGCTGGCCAGGGAGTTCGGGCCGCCCCAGTCCGTCGTGACCGCCGCGGGCACCGACTCCTGCGGGCCGCTCGACGAGGTGTCCGCGGAGGACTGGGACCGGGTTGTCAAGGTGAACCTGCTCGGCACCGCAGCGGTGGTGCGGGCCGCGCTGCCGCACCTCCGCGAGACCCACGGCACGGTCGTGACCGTGGCCTCCACGCTGGGCATGCGCCCCGCAGGCGACGCGACGGCATACTGCGCGTCCAAGCACGGGGTCGTGGGGTTCAGCCGGGCGCTTGCTATGGAGCTGGCGGGGTCGGTCGGGGTCACCATGGTCGTGCCGGGCGGCATGCGCACAGCCTTCTTCGACGGACGCGACGAGAAGTACCAGCCTGCCCCCGACGCCGAGCTCAACGACCCCGCCGACGTGGCCGACCTCATCGTGATGGCCCTGCGGCAGGCCCTCGGCTGCGAGGTCCGCGAGCTGCTCGTCGCCCCCTCCACAGACCCCTCGTGGCCCTGACCGTACTGGCCCTCCGAGCGCTGGGCCTGGGTGATGCACTCACCGCGGTGCCCGCCCTGAAGGGACTCCGGCGAGGTATGCCGGGAGCTCGCCTGGTGCTCGCCGCTCCACCGGAGGTGGGCGGCTGGCTCCGCTCACTGGGCCTGGTCGACGACGTGCTGCCGACGCAGGGCCGGGCGGCTCCCCCCGACCGGCTCGCCTGGCCGGCCGGTGCCCAGCCCCCGGACCTCGCGGTCAACCTCCATGGTCGCGGACCACAGAGCCACCGGCTGCTGCGGGCGCTTCAGCCGGGTCGCCTGGTGGCGTTCGAGTGCGCTGAGGCGGGCTTCCACGACGGTCCCAGGTGGGAGGAGGACGAGCACGAGGTCGACCGGTGGTGCCGCCTCGTGCGGAGTGCTGGCGGCGGGTGTGGCCGCGAGGACCTGGTCATCGCGGACGTGGGCGTCGAGCCCGGGCTGTCCGCAACCGCGGCCGGCGTTGCGAGCTCGCCGGTCATCCCCTCGCCCGCCGTGGTGCACCCCGGCGCCGCGTCGCCGGCACGACGCTGGCCGGCCGAGCGGTGGGCCGGAGTCGTGAGCGGGCTGTCGGCCCGTGGCCTGCCGGTCGTGGTCACCGGGACGCCGGCCGAGGGCGCGCTGTGCGCCGAAGCCGCCTCGGCCGGTGGGCTGGACCTGTCCGGCCGGCTCAGCCTCGAGGAGCTGGCCCAGACGGTGGCCACCGCCTCGGTGGTGCTTTGCGGCGACACGGGGGTGGCACACCTGGCCACAGCGCTCCGGCGGCCCTCCGTGATCCTGTTCGGGCCAACCTCTCCGGCCCACTGGGGTCCGGCGGTCGACGAGGATCTGCACCGCGTGCTGTGGCACGAGGACGTCCCGACATCGGGAGACCCGCACGCGACGGTGACGGATCCCCGGCTCCAGGCGATCACCGTCGCGGAAGTGCTTCAGGCAGTCGACGGCCTGGGCGTGCGACCGGCCCAGCGGTTCCCGCACCCCG
>DASSJT010000201.1:0-45570 GCA_035691065.1 Dermatophilaceae bacterium | reverse complement strand
GTCCGTGGGCCGGGTGGACAAGGGAAGTCTGGAGAACGTCAGTCACGGGCATCCATGCTCTCTCGTGCGGGTGGTCGGATCCAAGCCATTCTGCAAAATCTTGCGATGCGAGCAAATAATTGCAGGGTATGCCGGTGGGCTGGCCGCTCGCGGCGGTCGCCGCGGCCTGGCGAGGGTGGTCGACCGGTTCAGCGGTCGCCACGGCCGGCGAGGGTGGTCGACCGGGTCAGCGGTCGCCGCAGCCGGCGAGGGTGGTCGATCCGCTCAGTCGTCGAACTGGTTGACCAAGGAGTGTGCAGCCCGCTCGAGATAGTCGCGCAGGACGAGGTCGTGGGCCGGGGGCAGACCCAGGGTGTCGACCGCCGCCATCATGTGCGTGAGCCAGCGGTCGCGCTGGGCGGGGGTCACGGCGAACCGGTGGTGCCGCATCCGCAGCCGCGGATGCCCGCGACGCTGGGAGTAGGTCGTCGGGCCGCCCCAGTACTGCTCGAGGAACATCCGGAGCCGCTCCTCCGCCGGGCCCAGATCTGCCTCGGGGTAGAGGGCTCGCAGGGCCGGGTCGCTCGCCACCCCCTGGTAGAACTCGTGGACCAGGCGCCGGAAGGTCTCGTGGCCTCCGACCTGGTCGTAGAACGTCTCGTGGACGGGCTCGCGCCGGGCAGTGGGTGTGGGCTCGCTGGACGTCACGCCGGCCAGTCTCTCACCCGGTCACGACGCGGCCTTGGCCCGGGAGCCGCGTGCTCAGCGGGGCCCGAGGCCGAACGGCGCGAAGGCCGGTGCCTTCACGCCCGCTGCGTCGAACGCGTCCTTGACCCGCTGGCGCAGCTCGCGCTGGACGGTGAGGTTCTCGTTCGGCGCGCACCGGGCGGTCACGCGCACCGTGACCACATTGCCCTGGATCGACTCGACGCCCACCACGACGGGCTCCTCGAGGAGCCGGTCCTGCCAGTCCGGGTCGGCATCCATCGCGTGGACCACCTCGCGGATGATCGGCAGCACCCGCTCGAGGCTCTCGGCATAGGAGACCGGCACGTCGACGATCGCCGTGGACCAACCCTGGGACTTGTTCCCGATGCGGATGATCTCCCCGTTGCGGACGTACCAGGCGACGCCGTTCCCATCGCGGAGCTTGGTCACCCGGAGCGTGACGTCCTCGACCGTGCCGATCACCTCGCCGGTGTCGATGACGTCGCCGACGCCGTACTGGTCCTCCACGATCATGAAGATCCCGGAGAGGAAGTCCTTGACCAGGCTCTGGGCGCCGAAGCCGAGCGCGACGCCTCCGACTCCGGCGGAGGCCAGCAGCGGCCCGAGCGGGATCTCGAGCATGGCCATGACGGTCAGCGTCGTGACCAGGGCGATGACGACGGTCACCGAGCTGCGGAGGAGGGCGCCGGTGGTGCGGGTGCGCTGGACGTGCCGCTCGTGCGCAAGCCCGGTGGCCCCCGCCAGGACCCGCCCGGCGCGGCCGTGGCCGACGAGGCGAGCGGCCGACTTCGACGTCGTGGTCTCGACGACCCGGTTGATGAACCGATGGAGGAGCCACCGCAGCACGAGCGCGGTGACGATGGTCCCGAGGATGCGCAGGGGAACGCCGCTGAACCAGTCCCAGGCCGACTGCCACGTCACCTCGCGCGCGATCGTGAGCCAGTGCTGCAGCACGCCGCTACTCCTGAGCGTCGCGCGCCTGGGCTGCGAGGGCGCGGGCGACGGCGTCTCGGTTCTCCGCGACCAGCCGGGACAGGCCTGCCGGCGCGTCGGTGTGGGCCTCCAGCCACGCCTGGGACGCGGCACGGAGCTCCTGCGAGGCCAGGCCCATGGGGTAGAAGCCCTCCACGATGGCCTCGCCGATGGCATGCGTGCGTGAGGCCCACATGTCGAGGAGCATGTCGTGGAACCGGGCGACATAGGGCTGCAGCAGGTCCTCGCTCCCACGGCCGAAGCCCAGGCCGATCGCCTCCACCACCGAGTTGCTGAGGTCGGTGGCCTCGATGGCCTCGCGCCAGGCCGTTGCCTTGGCCTCCGCCGTGGGAATCGACGCGAGCGCCCGGGCCTCCCGCTCGCGGCCGGTCGCGGTGTTGTCGTGGGACCGCTCGCCGCGGACCTCTTCCGGGCTGGCCGCGCCCGCTGCGGCGAGGGCGGTCAGCAGGGTCCAGCGCACCTCGGTGTCGATGGCGAGCCCGGGAAGCGTCTCGGTCCCCTCCAGGAGGCCGCGGACGTATGCCGGGTCGTCGCCGGGTGCGAGGAAGGCCGCGTAGTTGGTCACGAGCTGGAGCTGCGCGTCGCTGCCGGGCTCGCCGCTCTTCGCGAGACCCAGGAGCCGTTCGAGGGTCTCCACCCGGATGACCTCCCGGTCCGCCGGCGCAACGTACAGCTGCGCGGCGGTGCGCAGCTGCGCGAGGGTGGTGAGGAGCAGCGTCGAGTTGCCCTCGCCCTGGATGGCGTCGAGCACGAACGACACGTAGTCGCGAGGGCGCATCTCCGCATCGCGGGCCATGTCCCACATCGCGCCCAGGACGAGCGCTCGGGGCATGCTGTCGAGGAAGCCCCGGGGATTGGCCAGGGCGGTGGCCAGGGAGCGCTCGTCGAGCCGGATCTTGGCGTAGGCCAGGTCATCGTCGTTGACCAGCAGCAGGTCGGGCTGGGTCCGGCCGGCGAGGGCGGGCACCTGCGTGGTCTCGCCGTCGACGTCGAGCTCGATGCGGTCGGAGCGGACCAGCCGGCCGTCGCGCACCGCGTAGAGGCCGATGGCGAGTCGGTGCGGCCGCAGCGTCTCGTACCCTGGGGCGGCGGACTGGAGGATGCGGAAGTCGGTGATGACACCGGCGCCGTCGACGACCAGCTCCGGCCGCAGCGTGTTGACCCCTGCGGTCTCCAGCCAGAGTGCCGACCAGGCGCTCAGGTCGCGTCCGGACGTCCGCTCCAGCTCCTGGAGGAGGTCGCTCAGGGTCGTGTTGCCCCACGCGTGCTTGCTGAAGTAGGCGCGCAGGCCCTGGACGAAGGGTGCCCGGCCGACGTAGGCCACCAGCTGCTTCAGGACCGAGGCACCCTTGGCATAGGTGATGCCGTCGAAGTTGACCTCGACGTCCCGCAGGTCGCGGATGGGGGCGACGATCGGATGGGTCGATGAGAGCTGGTCCTGGCGGTAGGCCCAGGACTTCTCCGCGATGCCGAAGGTCGTCCAGGCCTCGGTCCACTGGGTCGCCTCGGACTGGCACGTGGTGGAGGCCCACTCGGCGAAGGACTCGTTGAGCCAGAGGTCGTCCCACCACTTCATCGTGACCAGGTTGCCGAACCACATGTGGGCCAGCTCGTGGAGGATGGTCAGGCCCCGGCGCTCGACGAGGTACTCGGTCACCTTGGCCCGGAAGACGTACTTCTCGTTGATGGTCACCGCACCGGCGTTCTCCATCGCCCCCTTGTTGTACTCGGGCGTGAAGAGCTGGTCGTACTTGTCGAAGGGGTACTCGGAGTCGAACTCCGCCTCGAAGAACGCGAACCCACGCTTGGTGAGGTCGAAGATGTTCTCGGCGTCGAGGTAGGCCGAGAGCGACTTCCGGCAGTAGATGGCGAGCGGCACCGCTCCCTTGCGCGAGGGGGCCTCGTCGCGCACGACGTCGTAAGGGCCGGCGATGAGCGCGGTGATGTAGCTCGACATGCGAGGCGTCGTCTTGAACCGCCAGACCGCCGCACCGCCCTCGCCGGGCTCCGGCTCCGGCGTCGGGGAGTTCGAGACCACCTGCCAGTGAGCCGGTGCGGTCACGGTGAACGTGAAGGACGCCTTGAGGTCGGGCTGTTCGAAGACGGCGAACATGCGCCGCGAGTCGGCCACCTCGAACTGGGAGTAGAGGTAGACCTCGCCGTCGGCCGGGTCGACGAACCGGTGCAGCCCCTCGCCCGTGTTCATGTAGACGGCGGTGGCGTCGACCACGAGCTCGTTGTGCTCGGCGAGGCCGGGCAGCCGGATCCGCTTCCCATCGAAGTGCTCGGACGGGTCGAGTGCGACACCGTTGAGCCTGAGCTCCTGGACCGATGAGGCGATCAGGTCGATGAAGGTCTCGGCTCCGGCATGGGCGGCCCGGAAGGTCACACCGGTGCGGGAGCGGAAGGTGGTGTCGGATGTCGTGAGGTCGAGCTCTACTGCGTAGTGGTCGACGGACACGAGGTCGGCGCGGGCGGTCGCCTCGGCGCGGGTCAGGTTCTCGGCAGGCACAGGAATGCTCCAGGGGCCGGATCCCGGGGGTGAGGGATCCTTGGGTCGTCGTGACATCGGGGGGCCGCGGGCCGGCAGGGGGCCATCCTCGCACGGCTCGCCGGGAAGGGAGACCTCCGGCAGTGGCAGGATGGCAGGCATGAGTGCAGTGGCCGTCGAGGACGTGGAAAGGGCACACGCGGAGTTCTGGTTCGACCCCACCTGCCCCTGGGCGTGGATGTCGTCGCGTTGGATGATGGAGGTGCAGCGGGTCCGCGAGGTCGACGTCACCTGGTCGGTGATGAGCCTGTCGGTGCTCAACGAGGGGCGCGAGCTCCCGCCCGACTACCAGGCCCTCATGGACCGGGCGTGGGGACCCGTCCGGGTGATCACCGCAGCTGCGCTCGAGCACGGCGACGAGGTCATCAAGCCCTTGTACGACGCGATGGGCACTCGCATCCACCCGGGCGGCCAACAGGACTTCGACGCCGTGGTGTCGGCATCGCTCGAGGAAGTCGGGCTGCCCGCAGAGCTGGCCAGGTATGCCGGAGAGGACACCGTTGACGAGGCTCTGAGGAGGAGCCACCAGCGGGCCATGGACCTGGTCGGCGACCAGGTCGGAACGCCGGTGGTCGCCGTGAACGGCACCGCCTTCTTCGGGCCGGTCGTCACCCCAGCGCCGGTGGGCGAGGCGGCCGGGCGGCTCTGGGACGGATGCCTGCTGGTCGCCAGCACCCCCGGCTTCTTCGAGATCAAGCGCACCCGCACCCTGGGCCCGCAGTTCTAGCGCCCCCACCGCAGGCATCGACAGGAGCAGCAGCATGCGCGTTCACATCGGCGGCGACCACGCGGCATACGAGATGCTGGGGGCGCTGGTCGTCTTCCTGGAGGAGGAGGGGCACCAGGTGACCAACCACGGCCCCATCTCCTACGACGAGGACGACGACTACCCGGTCTACGTCCTTCGCACGGCGGAGGCGGTCGCCTCTGACCAGGGATCCATCGGCGTCGTCCTCGGCGGCTCTGGCAACGGCGAGCAGATGGCGGCAAACAAGGTCCACGGCATCCGGGCAGCGCTCTGCTACAACGAGGAGCTCGCCCGCCTGGCGCGGGAGCACAACGATGCACAGGTCATCTCCATCGGGGCGCGGATGAACTCGCTCGAGGAGGCCAAGGCGATGGTGCGGACCTTCCTGCGCACATCCTTCTCGCACGAGACGCGCCACACGCGCCGCATCGGCATGGTCACGGCATACGAGAAGACGGGTGTTGTGCCAGCTCTCTAACGAAACCGTACAAATCGCCTCTGGATTTTCCCCTGCGGGCTAGTGTGTGTCTCCGCACACCGCCCGAACCCCTCTGACTTCGGGAGTCATCCTCTCGTGACGGCGTACTCCGAACTGCTGGCGACGCACAGCAGCAACACCGGGCTGCGGCGCGCCTTACGCCGGACCGGAGTGCTCGGGCGCCACCTTCCCTCAACGGTGTTCGCGCTCGTGCTGATCGGCACGACGGGCATCGGGCTGGCCCGCCTCGACGAACACACCGTGGTCCCGCTGGGTGCGTTCCACCTCGTGGCGGTCCTCGCCGGGCTGTTCTTGGACCCGCGCCGGGTGGTCATCTCCTACGCCTACCTCCTGGGCTGGGCCGGCTTCACCGCGTGGAAGCCAGTCCACGACATGCAGTGGATTCCCGGCCTCCTCCTGCTCGCGGCGCTCATGGCGGTCATGTACTGGGTGGCCCGCTCGCGAGCCCGCCTCGGCGTGCAGGGGCTGAGTGGCGAGAACCTCCTCATCGACCTCCGCGACCGGCTGCAGGCGCACGGCAAGATGCCCTCCCTGCCCCTCGGCTGGCGGGCTGAGGCCGAGCTCCAGTCGGCCTACGGAGACGGGTTCTCGGGCGACTTCATCGTCACCAGCCTCTCGGCCGACGACCGCTACTTCGAGGTCGTCGTCGTCGACGTCTCCGGCAAGGGCGCGGGAGCGGGGTCGCGGTCGCTGATGCTGTCCGGTGCGCTCGGCGGCCTGCTGGGCTCCATGGAGCCCGAGCGGTTCCTGCCCGCCGCCAACGCCTACCTGCTGCGGCAGGACTGGCGTGAGGGTTTCGCCACGGCCGTCCACCTCGTGGTGGACACCCTGACCGGGGAGTTCAGCATCGGGTCCGCGGGTCACCCGCCGGCCGTGTGGTTCTCGGCCGGGTCCGGCCGATGGGAGACGGTCGACGGGGCCGCAGGCCCCCTTCTCGGGGTGATCGCCGACGCCGAGTTCCCGCGGTCTCACGGGGTTCTGGGGCGGGGCGATGCCGTGCTGCTCTATACCGACGGCGTCATCGAGGTGCGCAACCGCGACCTGCGCGACGGCATCGACCGCATGCTCGGGCACGCGGAGCGGCTGCTCGGCAAGGGTTTCTCGGGGATGGCGGAGAAGGTCTGCGCGGGCGCCCGGGCCGGCGCCACCGACGACCGCGCCGTTGCCATCGTCTGGCGCTCCTGACGCGGCGAGCGCGAGCCGGAGCCTCACCTACGTTGGCAGCATGACGACCACGACCCATGTCCGCTCCTACGCGGCTCGGCGTGGGCGCAGCTCCGCACTGACCCAGGAACGCATGCGGGTCCACTTCCCGCGCCGGGTGATCCCCGAGGGAAGTCTGACCGCGGCCGAGGCCTTCGGTGCCGACGTGCCGGTCGTGCTCGAGATCGGCTGCGGGCACGGGGCCGCGGCCATCGCGTATGCCGCTGCCCATCCCGAGCAGGGCGTGGTCGCCGTCGACGTCCACACCCCCGGCCTGGCCAGGATGATGGCCGCTGCCGACGCGGCCGGCGTGGGCAACCTCCGGGTCTGGCAGGGCGACGCGGTGCTCCTGCTGGAGGAGCGCATCCGGGCGGATAGCCTGCAGGCGGTGCACTTGTTCTTCCCCGACCCATGGCCCAAGGCGAAGCATGCCAAGCGCCGGTTCGTCACGGCATACACCCTGGGCCTGGTCCATGACCGGCTGGTCCCGGAGGGCACCTTCCGGGTGGCGACCGACCAGGAGACTCATGCCGCCCATGTGCTCGGGCAGCTCACGGGGCACGGGGGGTTCGACGTGGTCACGGGGGAGCGGCCCCCCTGGCGGCCGACCGACGGCTTCGAGGACAAGGGGCTCGCCGCCGGCCGGGCGATCACCGAGATCGCGGCGCGTCGCCGCGCTGTTCGAGGTCGGCCAGGGCAGGTCAGCCACTAGCGTTTGGCCATGCCACAGGCCCTCGGGCAGGCCAGTGCCGACCAGCTCACCCATGACCTCTGGGTAGGGCTCGGCGTCGCCGTGGCCGCCGGCTACTTCTGGTGGGAGAAGCGCCGCCGGGTCGTGACTGACGAGCGGCTGTGGGTGGTGGTCGGCTGCGCGCTCGCCTTCGGCGCCGTGTTCGCTCGGTTCGGCACGTGGGCACAGCACCTCGACCTCCGGCAGAACGCCGGGCTGGCCGAGCAGTTCCTCTACGGCAACCGCTCGATTCTCGGCGGCCTCCTCGGGGCGTATGCCGGGGTGCTGGTTGGCAAGCGGATCACCGGTTACCGGGAGCGCACCGGGGCCCTGTTCGCGCCTGCGGTCGCCCTCGGCATGGCGGTCGGGCGCGTGGGCTGCCTGCTCTCGGAGCGACCAGGGACGCCCACCAGCCTGCCCTGGGGCGTCGTCCTGCCACCGGCCCGGGCGGCGCGGCTCGGAGCCCCGGCGGGAGTGCCGCTGCATCCGTCGTTCGCCTACGAGATCGCCTTCCACCTGGTCGCGTTCGCCTTGCTCGTGCGATACCGCGACCGGCTCGCGGAGCCGGCCGACCTGTTCACCGGCTGGCTGCTCGCCTACGGCGTCTTCCGGTTCCTGGTGGAGTTCGTCCGGGGCAGCGAGGTGGTCTGGGCGGGCCTCACCAGACCCCAGCTCTTCCTCGCCGCCATCGTTCCGCTGCTGGCCTGGCGAGCCGGTGTGGTGCTCCGCCGATCCCGATCCCGAGCGCGGCTGCCCGCTGCCGAGCCTCGACCGTCCCTGGAAGGGGGATCCCTGTGAACGAGAACGTCGCGGTCATCCTGGCGATCGTCGTCGCCCTGGCCGCAGTCGGCTTCCTCATCGTGGCGCTCGTCGGCCTCGCCCTGTTGTTTCCCGCGAGCACCCGCAGCCGGGGTGGCAAGCTGCTGCTCATCGGGGGCGCAGGGCTCATCGTCTTCGCGGGGACCTGCTTCGGGGTGCTGCCGCTGGTGGCGGGCTAGTGGGCGGGGCCAGGCTCGACGTGGGACCTGGTCGCCCGCTGCGCGGCGACCGGATCCACCGCTACGTCAACGCCTTCTGCCCGCTGTGCCACGAGGAGGACCCGCTGCGGGAGCTGTCCGACGTGCCGCGGCTGTCCGGCTGGCTGGCCGAGCGAGACGGCCGGATCTGGCTGGAGCGCGGTTGTCCCTCCCACGGGATGGTCCGCACGCTCTACGACGAGTCGCCGGAGATCCTCGCCTATCTCGAGCAGTGGACGGCGCCGACCAAGTCCCACGTCCCGGATCGCAGCGGCAACTTCCTACCGGTGCCCGCGGCATACGCCCACGGACTGCCGGCCATGCAGACCCAGCACACGTGCATCCTCCTGGCGGACATCACCGAGCACTGCAACCTGCGCTGCCCCACGTGTTTCGCGGAGTCAGGCCCGGGGCTGCAGGGCGTGGCGCCGCTGGCGGAGGTGCTCGCCAACATCGACTCCCGGCTGCAGCGGGAGGACCACCGGCTCGACGTGCTGATGCTGTCTGGCGGCGAGCCCACGCTCCATCCTGAGCTGGAGCAGCTTGTGGAGGAGTGTGTAGCGCGTCCCATCGTGCGGATCCTCATCAACACCAACGGGATCGAGCTCTCCCGCAATGACCGCCTCCTCTCCCTGCTGGCGCGGCACCGTGACCGCGTGGAGGTCTACCTGCAGTACGACGGCTCCTCAGCCGAGGCGTCGGCCCATCACCGCGGTGCCGACATCCGGCGCTTCAAGGACGCGGCGATCGAGCGGCTCTCGGGCGCGGGGGTGTTCACGACCCTCACCATGACCGTGGCGCTGGGGGTCAACGACCGGGAGATCGGGCACGTGGTCGAGCGGGCCCTCGACACGCCCTACATCGGTGGGGTGTCGATCCAACCGCAGTTCGGCTCCGGGCGATCGGCGCCGATCGACCCCATGGACCGGCTCACCCACACGGGGGTCCTGGCGCGGCTGGGCCCGCAGACCGGTGGCCGGGTGACGTGGCGCGACCTGACGGCCCTCCCGTGCTCGCACCCGCACTGCGCCTCGGTCGGCTACCTGCTGCGCGACGACTCGGGGGAGTGGCGCTCGCTGACCGCGTTGATCGGCCACGACGAGCTGCTCGGCTGGCTCGACCTCGCGCCGGACCTGCTGGCCAACCGGATCGCGGACCAGGCCCTGCCCGGCGACCTGCGAGCGGTGGTCAAGGAGTCGATCCTCGGCCTGCTCAGCGAGCAGTCCTCGCTGTCGCACCCGCGGGTGGGCGACTTCTGGAGGAACATCTGCGAGAACTGTGACCTCGGCGTCTCGACGCTGGCCACGCTGGCGGCCTCGCGGCTCCCCGGACAGGCCGATCGGCTCCGCCGCCTACTGGCCGAACGGGTCACCCGGATCACCGTCAAGCCGTTCATGGACATGTCCACGATGATCGAGGAGCGGCTGACGCAGTGCTGCGTCCACGTCGGCACGCGGGGAGACGACCAGGCCGACCAGTGCGCGCCGTTCTGTGCCGTTCAGGCGTGGCCGAGGCTGGCACGCCAGCGGCTGAGCACGAGTGCCGGACCGGCTCTGTTGCCCCTGTCGGTCCGGGAGGAGGGCGACCGTGTCCCTTCCTGACCCGCGGGTGGTGTCAACCTCTGGTATGCCGGCCGACCGGGACCCAGCCCAGCTGCCCTCCGCGACCGAGCCCCGGCCGTACGACCCACTGCGGCTGTGCATCTTCGCCACGATCGCCCTGCTCGGGTGGCTCGGCGGCCCGGTGACGCTGCTGGTCTTCGCCGTGACGGGCTTCGTCGGATACGTGCGGGCACGGCGCGCCGGCCTCCGCTTCTCCAAGTGCTTACTGCGGGACACACGTCTGGTGCTCGTCTACCTGGGCGGCCTCGCCGTCCTGGCCGGCTGGGGCATCTGGCTGCAGCTGGGCTGACTGAGTCTGGGGGTGGCCGAGGTGGCCGGGGTCGCCGGGATGGCCGGGGTGGCCGGGGACCTTCGCCCCTGTGCGCCGGCTCTCGACCCGGGGTTGGGTGGTTGGGGAGGTTGTTCCATGACTAAGACCAAAATGCTGGTCGGGCTCGTGCTGGGCGCGGCCGTTCTGCTTCTCGCTGCCTGCGCGGCGGGCCCCAATGACGTGGCGCGGGTCAACGCCACCCACCTGGCGGGCTTCTGGCTGGGCCTGTGGCATGGCGTCATCAGTCCGGTCACGTTCCTGATCTCGCTGTTCACCGACAAGGTGAGCCTCTACGAGGTCCACAACAACGGGAACTGGTACGACTTCGGCTTCATCCTGGGTGTCTCCGCAGCGTTCGGCGGAGCTGCGCGCTCCGGGTCTGCGGCCACCCGGCGGGGGCGGTCGTGATGGACCACCCCGTGGAACGCACCTCTGGGGCGGTGGGTCTGCTCGGCATCATCCTCGGCTTGGGGGCGGCGACCCTGGAGCGGCCGTGGCCGGACTCCGCGGACACCCAGGAGCTGGCGCGGTTCGTTGAGGACAACCGAGGCGCCCTCCTCGGCCAGAGCATCCTGTTCGTCCTGAGCTCCGCGCTGATGATGGTCTTCCTGGTAGGGGTGAGGAGCCGGCTGTCCCGCCGGGAGCGAGAGCCGGCACCACTGGCGTCGCTGGCCTTCGGCGCGGGGCTCTTCGGTTATGGCGCCAACATCATCGGCCAGGCGCCGCAGCTCGTCCTGACCCTGCCCAGCGGGAGTGGTCTGGTCCCGAGTTCCGCGGCGCTGCTGACCGACCTGGGTTTCGTGCTCCTCGCCCTGGCCAACCTGCCGCTCGCGGTCATGTTCGCCGCCATCGCCGTCGACACACTGACGTCGGGATCATTCCCAGCCTGGACCGGCTGGTGGGCTGCGGCAGCCGCCCTGGGTGACGTGGCCCTGACGGTTTCGGTGGCGACGCCCACCGGGGCACTTGCCCCGCAGGGCTGGCTGGCGTACGTGCTCTACCTGCTGCCCGTGGTGTGGCTCGTGACTGCTGCCGGCCTGCTGGTGAAGCGGCAGGTGCCCCGTTCGGCTGCCCTCGTCTGAAGGCACCCCCGGCGAACGGTCGAATCCGGGAATCGCGAGTCACACGAGGCAGTTCCGGGTTACCGTGCCGACAGGGGTGCCCGTGGCCCGAAGTCGTTCGCTGGCAGTGACCGCCTATGCCGTGGTGGTGGCCGCAACGGTTGGTGCGGGCTGGAGGTGGTCGCCCGAGCTCAGGGGCTGGCCGGAGCCGCGCATGGTCACCGAGGCCCACTTTGCCCTGAACCCGAATGACCCGGTGGCCCGACAGGCCATCGCCCGTGACGCGGCGTGGGTGTCGGCCGGCCGCGACCCCGGGGCCGGCACCCGCTGGGCCAGCATGAGCCACCGTGCGCTGATGGACCTGCGTCGGCTGATGACGCCGGATGGAGCACCTCCGGCTGGTGCTGGTGCCGGGTGGGGGTTCTTCTGGCCGCGGGACGGTGCCTTCGTGGCGGTTGCGCTCGATCGGACGGGCCATCCCGAGGAGGCCCGACGGATCATCGACTTCACGGCCCGACTGCCGTTCGACGCGCGGCGGGGCTTCGACGCCCGCTACCAGCTGGGCGGTGGACGGGTCACACAGCTAGCGCGGGGACCGCAGTCGGATGGGTGCGGCTGGGTGCTGTGGGCCCTGGGCATGATCCGGGCGGCTGGGGGCACCGCGCTACCGGCATCTGCGGCAGGTCTGCGCGATTATTGCGTTGCCAACCTCATGGCCCTGACCCGCGACGGAGGCCGGATGCCGCCTCCGTCGCCCGACTACTGGGAGGTCCCGGTCGGCAGCACCAGCTTGGGCACGGTGGCGCCGATGCTCGCCGGCCTGCGAGCGGCCTCCGCCGACTACGCCGCCGAGGGGCGGGATGTCGCCGCGCGGGCGAGCTCACGGGCCGCGGATCGGCTCGGGGCGCAGGTGACCATGGCGTTCGCACCGACCTACCAGCGCTTCGGCGACAGCGGTGGAATGGACGCCGGTGTCGCCATCCTCATGCCGCCGTTCTCGGCAGAGGCCTCCCCGGCGGTGGTGGCCCGGTGGGAGGCCTACCAGCGGGATGCTCGTCGGAGCTCTGGTGGTCTG
Organism: Dermatophilaceae bacterium; assembly: GCA_035691065.1. GTDB lineage: Bacteria > Actinomycetota > Actinomycetes > Actinomycetales > Dermatophilaceae > DASSJT01. The sequence continues at coordinate 33,054 of DASSJT010000201.1, read as the reverse complement.
GCGCCCGGCGCCCAGTGGAAGCAGGACGGCACGTCCTGGACGCCTGAGACGGCGCTCGTGGCGTACACCGCTGCTGTGTCGGGCCGAGGCGGCGTTGCCGAGCGGTGGCTCGACTGGCTGGACCAGCATCGGGCGGCGTGGGGGTCGCTGCCGGAGAAGGTCACTCGGAGCGGGCGCACGGGAGGCCCGGCGCCGCTGCTGTGGACCGTGTCCTTGGTGCTGCTGACCCTGTCGGAGCTTCAGGCCAGGGGATCCGCGGCTTCACCGCGTGGAAGCGCCCCGACCGGGGCATCGCGGATGTAGGCGAGCCCTTGGGCTTGAGTCTTGGCGACCGCCCACCGCCGTCTGGGGTGCACCGCGCCTTTGAACCGCTCGACTCCTGGCGACTGAGCTTGGCGATGTTCCTGTCGCCGGGCCGGACCTGGTCCGGGACCGCACTCCAGTCCCTGATCAGCACCGGCGAAGTGCCTACCCGCAGATCGGGCAACCCCGGGCTTGTGGCTTCGTGATCGGAGCGGGTGACGAGAATCGAACTCGCGTAGCCAGTTTGGAAGACTGGGGCTCTACCATTGAGCTACACCCGCGCCCCCTCGTGACAGCGCCGTGAGGGCAGCGGCTAGCCTAATGCCCGCCCGCGTCGCAGCCGAAATCGGCTCGTGCGGGCATGCGCGGGGTATGGCGCAGTTTGGTAGCGCGTCCGCTTTGGGAGCGGAAGGCCGCCGGTTCAAATCCGGCTACCCCGACCGACCGATCCCGTCAGCTGACGGGGTTTGTCCGTCCAGGACGCGGATACTGCCGCGCCCTGGACGGACCAGCGCACGTCGGCTTGCGCCGAGAGCCGGGCTCCCCGCTCGATGTCACCGGCAGGGAATAGCCTCGTCTGGTGCTGATCGGTGCCCATGTGCGAGACGACGACCCCATCGGCTATGCCGCCGCCTGCGATGCCGAAGTGGTGCAGTTCTTCCTGTCCGACCCCCAGAGCTACAGCCCCCCGTCGCCGCACGCCCAGGCTGCCGAGCTCGCCGACTCCGACCTGATGGTGTTCGTGCACGCTCCCTACCGGGTCAACCTGGCGAGTCCCAACAACCGCATCCGCATCCCGAGCCGCAAGCTGGTCACCCAGCACGCCGAGGGTGCCGCCACGGTCGGCGCGCAAGGCCTCATCGTGCACGGCGGTTACGTGGGCGCCGGCGTCGACGTCGCCGTAGGCGTCGACAACTGGCGCAAGTTCTTCGCCCGCCAGAGCGACGAGGGCGGCTTCGCCGTCCCGATCCTCATCGAGAACACCGCCGGTGGCGACGGCGCCATCGCGCGCCGCTTCGAGGTGCTGGAGCAGCTGTGGGACGCCATCGGCGAGTACGCCCCCGGGTTCGCGCTCGACACCTGCCACGCGTGGGCGGCCGGCCAGGACCTCGTCGGCATCGTCGACCGGGTCAGGGCGATCACTGGTCGGATCGACCTCGTGCACCTCAACAACTCGCGCGATCCGTTCGACTCATCTCGCGATCGCCACGCAAACATCGCAGCTGGAACCATCGACCCAGACCTGCTTGCCGAGATCGTCTCCGCGGCGGGGGCACCGGTCGTCGTCGAGACCCCTTCGGAGGGGCAGGCCGCCGACATCGCCTTTCTGCGCGAGGCCGTCTCCTGATCGCGGGGATCGCGGGGATCGCGGGCGAGTTCCGCGTTTCGGCCCCCTGCTACAGCCCGTAGGCCTCCAGCAGCCGCAGCCACACTTCACTCATCGTGGGGAAGGACGGCACGGCGTGCCAAAGCGTCTCGAGGGGGACCTCGCCGACGACGGCGATCGTCGCCGCGTGCGCGAGCTCGGCGACGTCCTGGCCGACGAAGGTTGCCCCGACCACGGTCCGTGCCGACTCGTCGACGACGAGCCGGGCAGTGCCCTCGTAGTGGTCGGCCTGCAAGCCGGCACCAGACGCAGAGGTCATGGGCACGTCGACCACCCTCACGTCCAGGCCGCGATCCCGGGCCTCTGCCTCGGTCAGGCCAACGGCAGCGACCTCCGGGTCGGTGAAGATCACCTGGGGCGTCCCTCTGTCGGTGGCCCATGAACGCAGCCCCGGCTCATCCTCCGGTCGGCCGAGCGCCCGCGCCGCGACCAGGTCGCCGCAGGCCCGGGCCTGGTACTTGCCCATGTGGGTCAGGTGGACGTCCCCGGTGGCGTCGCCGACGGCATACAGCCATGGCTCGTCGCCTCCCGCGTCCTTGACCTCCAGCGTGTCGGCGACCACGAGGTAGCCCTGTTCGTCCAGTCGCGCACCCACCGACTCGACGCCCAGCTCGTGGGTGACCGGCTCCCGGCCGAGGGCGCAGAGGAGCTCGTCGGCCACGACCTCACCGCCATCCTTCAGGTGCACGGTGACCTCGCCTGTGGGGCCGAGGCGACTCACCCGCTCAGCCTCGGCGCCGAGGTGGACCTCGACTCCGGCCGACACCAGCCCTGCTCGAACGGCCTCCCCGGCGAACTCCTCCAGCCGTCCCAGCAGGCGACTGCCGCGGGCCACCACGGTGACCTCCGACCCGAGCGAGGCATAGACGAGCGCCATCTCGCAGGCCACGACCCCTCCGCCCAGCACAGCCAGGCGATTGGGTACGCGCTGCGCCGTCGTCGCCTCGACGTTGGTCCACGGCTTCGCCTCTCGGAGGCCCGGGATCTCAGGCAGGGCGGGGCGGGTCCCGGTCGCAACGACCACGGCGTACCTCGCCTCCCATGGTGTGCCGTCGACCTCGACCAGCCGCTCGCCGACGATCCGGGCGTCGCCGCGCAGCAGCTGGATGCCGGCCTCATCGACCCACTTGACGGCCCCGGAGTCGTCGAGGTTGCTCACCCAGTAGTCGCGGCGCTTGAGCACCGCCTCGGCGTCGAGGTGCGCCCCCACACTGCCTTGGACACGCTGCGCCGCCCGGGTCGCGAGGATCGGACGCAGCAGCGCCTTGCTCGGGATGCAGGCATAGTAGCTGCACTCGCCGCCCACGAGCCGGCGCTCGACCATGGCCACGGTCAGTCCCGCGCGGCGCACCCGGTCCGCGGCCACCTCGCCAGAGGATCCCGCTCCGATCACGATCACATCGACGGTGCCGCCTGTGCTCACCATGCGGTCAATGTATGCCGGGCGGCCGGCTGCCGCCCGTCCGCACCGCGCCGGTCGGGTCAGCACGGAGTCGTGGCCGCGCCCGAGAACGAGCGGGCTGGGCGGCGAGACGCGGGACTCGCCGGCCTCCCCGGCTCAGGTCGAGGAAGGCTCAGCCGACGGGTTGCGCACGGCGCTGGTAACGCAGCAGGACCACGCCGTTGCCGAAGGCCCGGCTCTCGACGAGGTCGAGGTCGAGCGTCTTGTCAGCCTCGCGGAACAGGCGGTGTCCACGGCCCAGGAGTACCGGGTGGACGTACAGCCGGATCTCATCGACCAGGTCGTGGCGCAGGAACGTCGCGGCAAGGTCGGCACCGCCGAGCACGAGGTCGCCGCCGGGCTGGGCCTTGAGCTCCAGGACCTCGTCCACCACGACCTCAGGGACGATGGTGGCGTTCCAGTCGGCCCGCTCCAGCGTGCGGGAGTAGACGATCTTGGGCATCTCCCGCCAGATCCGGGCGAACTCCACGACCGGCTTTGGCGCGGCCGGGTCGGAGTCGGCCGTCGGCCAGAACGCCGCCATCAGCTCATAGGTCACCCGACCGTCGAGGAAGGCGCCCATGCCTGCGAGGAGCTCGTTGAAGTGAGTGTGCAGCTCCTCATCAACGCGCTGCCAGTCGAGCTCGCGGTTGGGTCCCTCGAAGAAACCGTCGATGGACACCGACATGAACAGGACGACCTTCCTCACAGTGCCTCGCTCGCGCTGTGGGCGGCTACGAGGACGCTCCGGCCCGGCACCGGCATACGCCAGTGGTCAGCCGCGCTCATATCGGCCGGCGCGGCCGCGGGCGAAGCGGCTGGAGCGCGCAGCCGCGCTGGGGACCAGCCGTCGCCGGGGGCGTGGAAAGGCCGCCGACGTAGGCGATGCCCCACGTGGCGCCGGGATTGATGCGGGCGTCGTGCCAGCGGCTGTGGTGGTCTTTGGCCGGTTCGGGCTCGGGCGGGGGCGCCGGCTCGGCGCCGTCCCACCGGCTGTAGCCGGCGAGGAGGCTCGTGCTCGAGGCGATCGTGACGACCGACCGCGCGAGCTGCTCCAGGGTTGCCTGGGCCAGGGAGTGCCTGAGCGCCCCGGGCTGGCGCTTCTCGCCGAGAACGGCGATGCGGGCGATGGCACCGCCGTCGTTGACGGAGAGACGCTGCCCTGCGACGAGGCGTACGCGCAGGGTTCGCAGGATCTCGGCGCTGGTGGTGCGCGGAAGAGCTCTGAGGGCCGCCGCGTGCAAGGCGATGAGGGAGGAGGACTCGCCGGTCAAGAGGAGAAAGCGATACCGGCGCACAGCTTCGGACTCCATCACGACCCCTCCTCCGCAAGATCCCTGCGTGGGATAACCAGCCTGCCTCCGACCGCATTTCAACGGTAGACCTGAGGACCGACACCGTCACCCCGCTCTCGTCGAGGATCATCACCCGCGGGCCCCACCGGCATACCGCCGATGGGGCCCGCCGCTGCGGAGCAGGTGCTTCGGTCAGAAGCCGCCCGTCCCGTTCGGGGTGCCGAGGCCGGTCGGGCCGTCCCAGCCGGTCTTGGCGCTGCACCAGGAGGCGCAGGTGCCGTTGCTGCCGGAGGTCACGTCGAAGAGCGAGCTGGCGTGGGCATAGGGGATGGTGTTGGCGTAGCCGGCGGTGTTGCCCGAGAGCGCGTAGACGGAAGCGACGATCGGCGAGGAGAGGCTCGTGCCGCCGTACTGCGCCCAGCCGGAGCTGTTGCGGGTCGAGGGCGCGTAGACCGCGAGACCGGTGTTGGGGTCGGCGTCGGCGGAGACGTCGGCGATGGCGCGGCCGCTGCAGTTGGTCATCGCGAAGGTCTGCCCGGTGGGGGCGGTGTTGAGTGTCGTGCAGCCCGAGCCCGCGCCGTTCCAGGCGGACTCGCTCCAGCCGCGGGTGTTGGCCGCCTTGACCAGCGAGGTCCCGCCCACCGCGGTCACATAGTGGGAGGAGGCGGGGAAGCTGCCGCCCTGGTAGCCGTTGTCACCGGTCGATGCGGTCACGGCGATGCCCGAGTGGTTGTAGGGGGCGCCGTAGGAGGCGTCAGAGAGATCCCCGCCGCCGTAGCTGTTCGAGATGGCGACGACGCCCGCCTGCGAAGCGGCCCGGTTGACCGCCTTGCCCAGGTTGGCGATGGAGTTGCTGGACGCTTGGACGAGGAGGATCTTGCAATCGGGGCAGGCCGCGGACACGGCGTCGAGGTCGAGCGCCTGCTCCTGCGCCCAGCCGTTGTCGTACCTCGGGTAGTTCGTGCCGCCGTTCTGGTCGATGATGCGCAGGCAGCCGTTGGCCGTGGTGCACGGCGAGAGGCCCCACTGGGACCGGTAGACAGCAAGGTCCTGCTCCGCCTTGGGGTAGCCGTAGGCGTCGACGATGGCTACCGTGCGACCGCTCGAGGACAGGCCGGCGAGCTTGTAGGCGTCCTGGATGTCAGTGGGCGTCTTGCCGGAGATGGCCCTGGGCGTGATGACGCCGCCGGACGGGCTCACGGCCTGGCCGGCGTCATTGGCCAGCTTCATGGACAGGCACGAGGCGACGGTCGGCACGCTGCTGGTGGCGCACACCCGGGCCGCGTGGACGTTCGGGGAGGGGGCGGCCACTGCGGCGGTGACCGCCATGGTCGAAAGGCCGATGGCTGCCGTGGCGGCCACGACCAGGGAGGACGGATTCCTGCGCATCAGATGTCTCCTGAGGTGATGGGGACAGGCGGCTGGCGCTGCCATGCGCGGGAGCCTGTTGCGCGCTTCCGGTCGCAAACAAGGGCTTTGACGGGGAAAGTGCGCAACCGGCCAAGAAATGGACGTTCGCTGGCGAATTCTTGGCTGTTTTTCGTGACGAATGTCATTGGTCCAGCACAATCTCTCGTGCCTTTGAAAGCCCGCGCGGCGTCGAGGCGTCCGCTGGGCGGCATTCGGCTCCGAGCCGCCCAGCGGCTACCATGGGTCTTTGGCTCCCTGCGCCGCGGGCGAGGTGGGAGCCGCAGCCATGTCAGCGGCGTCGGACGCATCCCGGGCAGGCCCGGGGTCGGTCGCCGCCGCAGCACGAGCACCTAGCCTGACCACCTAGCCACGACCACCTGGAGTGCCCCGCAGTGAAGAGCGCCGTCGAGACCCTGAACCCGACTCGGGTCAAGCTGACCGTCGAGGTCCCTTTCGAGGAGCTCAAGCCCAGCCTGGACTCGGCCTACAAGACCATTGCCTCGCAGGTCCAGGTCCCCGGCTTCCGCAAGGGCAAGGTGCCCAACCGCATCATCGACCAGCGCATCGGCCGAGGTGCCGTGCTCCAGGAGGCGGTCAACGACGCCCTGCCCCGCTTCTACGGCCAGGCGGTCGAGGACAACAAGGTCCGCCCGATCGGGCAGCCTGAGGTCGACGTCACCGAGGTCCCGGCCGAGGACGGCCAGGAGCTGAAGTTCACGGTCGAGGTCGACGTCCGGCCCGAGCTGCGCCTGCCCAAGCTCGACGGCATCACGGTCGAGGTCGACGAGGCCCTGGCCAGCGACGAGGACATCGAGGAGCGGCTGACCTCTCTGCGCGAGCGCTTCGGCACCCTGTCGGGGGTCGAGCGCGCGGTTGAGAGCGGGGACTTCGTCTCCATCGACCTCGACGCGAGGATCGGCGACGAGGAGATCGACGCCGTCAAGGGCATTTCCTACGAGGTCGGCTCGGGCAACATGCTCGACGGCATGGACGACGCGCTGGTCGGCATGACCGCGGGGGAGACGAAGTCCTTCGTCGCCCCGCTGGCCGGTGGCGACCGCGAGGGCGAGGACGCCGACGTGACCATCACCGTGCAGTCGGTCAAGGTCCGCGAGCTGCCCGCGCTCGATGACGACTTCGCCCAGCTGGCGTCGGAGTTCGACACCCTCGAGGAGCTGCGCGCCGACGTCGCCCAGCAGGCCGAGCGCGCCAAGAAGTTCGAGCAGGGCGTCCAGGCCCGCGACCGGCTTCTGGAGAAGCTGCTCGAGTCGACCGACATCCCGGTTCCTGACAGCATCGTCGAGGCCGAGGTCCACTCCCACCTCGAGGGCGAGGACCGGCTGGAGGACGACGAACACCGCGCCGAGGTCGACGAGAGCACGCGCAAGGCCATGCGCGCGCAGTTCCTCCTCGACGCCATCGCCGAGCAGGAGCAGGTCAACGTCGAGCAGCCGGAGCTGATCGAGTACCTCGTGATGTCCGCCCAGCAGTACGGCATGGACCCCAACCAGTTCGCCCAGGCCATCGACCAGCAGGGGCAGATCCCCTCGATGGTCGCCGAGGTGGCTCGCCGTAAGGCGCTGGCGAGCGTTCTCGAGCGCGCCAGGGTCGTCGACACGGCTGGCAACCCCATCGACCTCAACGAGCTGAACCCCAAGCCCGAGTCGGTCCCGGAGGCCGGCGCAGCCGCGGCGGCCACCGTCGGCTCCGGGGCTGCCGAGTCCGACCAGACCTGAGCGCCAGAGACGAACCCAGCGGTATGCCGGGCACCCAGCCGGGTGCCCGGCATACCCCTTTGTGAGCCCCAGTCTTTCGAGTCCACCTTCCCACCGGAGGAAGATCCAACGCCATGGCCACCGCCGTCGAACTGCCCCGGGAGCGCGTGCAGGCGGCCCGCAACGCCGTGCTCGCCATCTTCGCCTTCAACGGCATGGCCTTCGCGGCATGGGCCTCCCGCATTCCGGACGTCAAGCATGCGCTGGGACTGTCACCTGGCGAGCTGGGCCTGACCCTGCTGTTCATGTCGGCGGGCTCGGTCATCGGGCTGCCGATGTCGGGGTGGATCACGGGTCGCCTGGGCGCGGCCGGCTCGGTGACCATCGGCTTGGTGGCGATGGGTCTCGGCGTCACCGGTCTGGGGATTGGCACCGATCTCGTGGGCTCCCGCTGGGTGGTCGCCGGTGCGCTGTTCGCGTTCGGCCTTGGGGTGGGCGTCTGGGACGTGGGGATGAACCTCGAGGGCGCGAGTGTCGAGCGCCTCTGGGGAAAGTCGGTGATGCCTCACTTCCACGCCGCCTTCAGCGGGGGCACCGTGGCCAGTGCGCTGCTGGGTTCCGCCATGTCGTGGGCCGGGGTGCCTGTGTTCGCCCACCTGGTCGGCGTTGGGGCGCTCGTGGCCCTCGGCAGCGCCCGCGCGCTCCGGGCGTTCCTCCCGCGCGACCTCGAGCAGGGCGAAGATGGTGACCGGACCCACGCGCACGAGGGCGCGGATCCCGGCGCAAGTGCGCCGGCGGGACGCGTCGCCGCTTTGGCGGCGTGGACCGAGGCCCGCACGCTCCTGGTCGGCGTGATGGTGCTCGTCGCCGCCTTCACGGAGGGCACGGCGAACGACTGGTTCTCCGTCGCGTTGGTGGAGGGCTATGGCCTGCCCAACTGGGCGGGCGTGCTCGGCTTCGCGGTGTTCCTGACCTTCATGACGCTGGGCCGGCTCAGCGGCACCGTGGTCCTCGACCGGTTCGGTCGCGTCCCGACGCTCCGGGTGATGTTCGCGATCGCCGCGATCGGCAGCCTGATGGTGGTGTTCGGCAACACGGCCCTGGCCTACGTCGGCGGCGCCGTCTGGGGTGTGGGCGTCAGCCTGGGCTTCCCCGTGGGCATGAGCGCTGCAGCGGACGACCCGGCGCGCGCGCCTGCGCGCCTGAGCGTGGTGGCGACGATCGGCTACACGGCGTTCATCGCCGGGCCGCCGCTGCTGGGGTTCCTCGGCGACCACTACGGCGTGCTGCGGGCGCTGCTGGCGGTGGGCGCGATGCTGGTTGTGGCGCTCGCCGTGCTGCCGGCCGCCCGGGAGCCGCAGCGCACGCGCTGACCTGTCGCTGACCCGGCCTCCCGGCATACCGACAGGTCCTGCTGGGCAAGGGCTTGTCCGGCGGGAGGGGGGCCAGGCCCGCCTGGCGGGCATGCGACTTGGGGGGTCTGTAGCGAGATCAAGGGCTTTCCCGGATGCCTCAACCGGGTTCTCACGGATGTATCAAAACGGATATTCCGAACCTCCTGAGGGGTGCCATGCCACCGCCCTAGGCTCGCTCTGTGCGACGTGGTGGCGCCCCTCGACCTGGGAGACCCGATGAATCCTGAGCCCCCCTCTGGTGTAGGACCCAGCCGTTATCCTCGATCTGCGCCACCCAGCATGCAGGGGCCGCCGCGGCTCAACGTGCCTCGCGACGTGCTGGCGTCTCACCAGGCCGCGCTGTTCGACCCTGAGTACGCCCTCAGCCTCCCCGGTGATCGAGCACTCCAGCCGACCGTCTACGTCCCCGCCGCGATCAAGGTCAACGGGCTGCCGGGGAAGTCGGCCCAGCAGCGCTTCAAGGCGTTGAAGAAGGCCGCTGAGAAGCAGGGGTACTACGCGGACTTCGAGTCGGAGGACCGTGAGCTCGCCGCCTACGTCGCCGACGGACGGTTCGCCGACCTGGTCGATCGGTACTGGGTGAGTCGAGTTGTGCTTCGGCCGATGTCGGACGGCCCGACCAAGCGACCCGACGCCTGGAAGGTCCTGCAGCAGGTCCGCGCGGACAAGCCCGAGGAGTCCAAGGCGATCGGCTTGGTCCACGTGATGACCGCGTGCGCCCCTGACCTCGAGGGGGTCCCTGCCTACGACGGTCATGGGTGGGAAGGCGTGCCGGCATATGACGGGCACGGTGTCGAGGGCCTCCCCGCCTATGACGGCCATGGGTTCGGCGGGCTACCGGCCTATGACGGTCACGCAGAGCCCTTCGGACGCCCGGGCTACGGCACGAGGACGCCCGTCTACTGGGGCGGTCGGGATCCGTGGCGGAGCAAGCCGGTTGGCGACCGCCGGCCCGTGGTCTGTGTCATGGACACCGGGATCGGCCAACACCCTTGGTTCACCCACGGTGTGCGGGAACTGCGCAACTACGCAGGCGTCACTGTTGGTATGCCGGAGACGCCCACGACGGATCCGGAGCTGCACGGGCTGACACCGGACCTCACCGGTCTGCTCGGTCGGGATGCCGGCCATGGCACCTTCATTGCGGGCCTGATTCGCCAGTACTGCCCCAGCGCCCAGATTCTCGCGGTGCCCGTGATGGCCAGTGACGGGTCGGCCGACGACACAACCTTCCAGCGCGCCTTGGTGCTCGTGCTCTTGAGGCACCTCGAGTCCCTCGAAGCGGGCCACGACGACGGCATCATCGATGTGCTGTCCCTGTCTCTGGGCTACTACCACGAGAAGCCGGAGGACCTCGCCGCTGACTCCATCGTCTACCCGCTGCTGAGCAAGTTCGGCGAGAGCGGGGTGGCGGTGGTGTGCGCGGCAGGCAACGACGCGACCCTGACGCCCATGTTCCCGGCCGCGTTCGCGTCCAACGCGGGGTCGCGGCACAGCGCCGACCGGGTGCCCCTGATGACGGTCGGGGCGTTGAACCCCGACGGCAAGACCATCGCGATCTACTCCAACGCTGGCCCGTGGGTGAGCACCCACCGCCGGGCAACTGCCGTGGTGAGCACCATCCCCGTCACCTTCGACGCCTCGATACAGTCCGGCATACGGGTGGACTCTCCGGTAGGAGTCCGCGCGAGTGTCGACCCTGACAACTTCTCTTCGGGCTTCGCACTCTGGAGCGGGACCTCGTTCGCCGCCCCTGTCCTCGCGGGACAGCTGGCTCAGCACCTCGCCAAGGACCCTCGTATCGGTGCCATCCAGACGGACATAGCCGTTGCGCGCGCTTGGTCTGCCGTCACCGCCGAGCTGAAGTGGGAGCGGCCATGATGATGCACACACCGTCCACCTCAGGAAGCCTCGCCGACCGCGCGGCCACCGCCTTCCGTAGCTACCTCCAAGGCGATCCTGAGTCGATGGGGGAGCTGATCGACCTCCTGACGCCGCTCCTGTGGCATGTGGCGCGTGGCCAGCGGCTCGACCAGGCCACCGCGGAAGACGTGGTCCAGACTGCGTGGATGCGCCTCGTCGAGCACGCCGACCGCCTCGACGACGCCCAGTCGGTGATGAAGTGGCTCGTCGTCACGGTCCGACGCGAGAGCTGGCGGCTGGTGAAGCGCCAGCGGTCCACGGATCTGGGGCTTGACGACAGCGGCCTGGGCGAAGACCTGTCCTTCGGCGTCGCCGCTCCGGGACCGGAGTCGGCGGTGATGGCCAACGACGAACAGCGGCGTCTCTGGAGCTGCATCGCCGGACTGCCGCAGCGCTGTCAGGCGCTGCTGCGAGTCATCGCGTTCGCCGAGCGACCCGACTACGCCGCCCTGGCCCAGGCGCTGGGCATGCCAGTGGGCAGCATCGGCCCCACGCGGGGCAGGTGTCTGGCCAAGCTCCGGGCCGCATTGGAGCAGGACGACGCATGGGGAGGGCAGCTGGCATGACCGAGATGTCTTACGAGGACCGGCTGGCGGGCGCTCCGCTCGATGCCGTTGATGGGCTCATCGTCCGCGCGATCCGGGATGTCTACGCCGTGGCGGACCCGATGCCCGAAGGGCTCACTGACCGGGTCAAGTTCGCCACGACGTTCCGAGCGCTCGAGGCCGAAGTCGCCAGCCTGCTGCGCGAGCCGGCCCCACTGGCCACGTCGCGGGCGGAGGCCACCGGTGTCGAGACGATCACGTTCACCAGCCGGCACCTGACCGTGATGGTGTCCGTGGCCGAAGTAGGCGCGGAGCATGTTCGCATCGATGGCTGGGTGACCGGGGGCGGGGTTCGCGTCGAGCTGCGGACCGACGAGCCGGTACGCGCCACGACGGCGGATGCGGAGGGGCGTTTCGTCTTCGACCGGGTCCCGCGGGGCAAGGCGCAGTTCGTGCTGCATCGAGTGCTCCCGGACGGTGGCGAGGAACCGCCGGTGATCACACCTGCCGTCGTGCTCTGACAGCGATAGGGGCCGGTGGACGGAGACCTTCTTTCTCGCGCCGAGGAGCTGCGCACACGAGGTGTGGCCGCAAACTCCGCCGGTCGGCCTGCCGAGGCGCGGCGCCTGCTTGGCCAGGCGCTGCGCCTGGTCTCCTCCCTGAGCGGGGCGGACGCCCGCGAACTGCGCGCCCGCGTCCTGATGAGCGACGCACTGGCGGTGTTCGAGCGATCCGGACTCGCCAACGCCTTGGAGGTCCTCGATCGAGCCGGACGGGAGCTGCGTCAGATCCCGTCGAGCGGGGTCGAGCAGCTGCTCCATTCCCAGCGCGCACTCCTGTTGCTCCGCAGCGGCAGCATGGCCAGGGCACTGGCCGAGCTCGACCGAGCCGCGCAGGGCCTCCCGCGCGTGCCGGTCCGGGACCAGGTCGTCATCCTGTTGAACCGTGGGACGCTCCACATGCAGCTGGCCCATCTGGAGGCCGGTCGATCGGACCTTCTCGCGGCACTGGCTCTCGCCCTTGAACACGGGCTTGCCGAGCTTGGCTGGAAGGTGCAGCACAACCTCGGCTACCTGGAATACGTGGCTGGAGACCTTCCGCTTGCGCTGAGCCGGCTGGCGGAAGTGCAAGCCATGGTTGCCCATCCCGCACCATGGGTGCCGCTCGACCACGGTCGGGTGCTGGTCGAGGCAGGCCTGCTCCGCGAGGCTCAGGCGAGGTTCCTCGAGGCCGAGACCGTGGCGCGCGACAACGGTCTCAACCACGAGCGGGGGGAGTCCCTCGTGGAGCTCGCCCGGGTCTCGCTCCTACAGGGCGACCACCCCGAGGCCATGCGCTATGCGGCTCTGGCCAAGCGGCTCTTCGGCCGGCGCGGAGCGGAGGGATGGCGGTCACAGGCGGGGCTCGTCGCCATCATGGCCGAGGTCTTCCAGGGTCGAAACCGGCCTTCGGTGGTCCGCCAAGCGATGGACCTGGCGAACCGGTTCGCCGTGGCCGGGGCACGCGACCTCGACGCATATGCCTCCCTGCTGGCAGCGGAGGCACACCTGGTCCGGGGAGACACTGCGGTCGCCGAGTCTCTCATCACACGAGCCTCGGCAGGGGCTGGCGCGATGTCGTACTCACGGCGTCTCTACGCGGACCTGGTGAAGGCCAAGGCGGCGGACGCGCGAGGCGATCGGCCGAAGGCCCGGGCCATCATGAGGCGCGCATCGGACGGCCTTGCTCGGGCGCAGGGGCGCAGCTCCAGTCTCGACGTGCGCGCCGCTGTCGCCCTGCACGGGCGGCGACTCGGTGACTTCGCACTCGGCCTGGCCGTCGAGGAAGGCTCCGCCGCTCGAGCGTTGGAGGCAACCGAGCGCTGGCAGGCCATCTCGAACCGGCTGCCGCCAGTCGCGCCACCCGATGATCCCGACCTTGCCCAGCTCACCTCCCAGCTGCGCCAGCTCCGCGAACAGGAACGCGGCCTGTCGGCCGAGCGCAATCGCGCGACGGCCCACATCGCGGCCCTGGAGCGCCGCATTCGCGAACGGGACTGGCACGGTGTCGGATCCGAGGGAGCAGCACTGACGAAGCCGGTTTCGGTGACGGCTCTGCAGCGCAGGCTTGCCGCCACCTCCGCTGCCCTCGCCTCGTTCTTCCCGCATGCTGGCACCATCCATGCCGTGGTGGTCACGCCCCGAGGGTCCGCCCTTGTGCCCGTCGCGGCCGAAGCGGAGGTCCTGGAGCTGGCCACTCGCATCCAGGCCGACGTGATCGCCGCCAACCAGCCCCGGCTGCACCCCGCCATCGCATCCTCTGTCCGTGGTTCCTTGAGTCGCCGACTCGAGGAGGTTGACCGGGCCCTTCTCGGCCCACTGGGCCTCAGGCAGGAGCGACTCGTCGTGGTCCCCTCGTATGCCGTCGCCGGGCTTCCCTGGGGGCTGCTCCCCTCGCGAGTGGGTCGGCCCACGACGGTCGCCCGCTCGGCGACGACCTGGGCATCCGGTGACCTCCGGCTGCCGCCCACGAAGCCGAGCGTGTATGCCGTCGCGGGGCCTGGGCTGGCCACAACCGATGCGGAGGTGGATGCGGTGGCCGCCCTGTGGCCCTCCGCTGAAGCCGTCCATGCCGGGCAGTCGACCGAGGCCGGCCTCGTCCAGGCGCTTCGCAGCCGGTCCGTCGTGCACATCGCGGCGCACGGGGAGCACCAGGGCCAGAACCCGCTCTTCTCGTCCGTGCGGCTGAGCGACGGCGTCCTCTTCGCCCACGAGCTGCAGCACGGCGGGGTGACTGCTGAGCACGTCATCCTCTCGGCCTGCGACGTCGGTCGGGCGACGATCCGCCCTGGCGATGAGGCGCTCGGGCTCACTGCGTCACTCCTCGCACTCGGCGCGAAGAATGTCGTCGCGGCAGTGGCGCCCGTGCCGGACGTGGTGGCTCACCGGGTGATGACCGCCTACCACGGACACCTCGCTGCTGGCCTCGACGTGTCCGCTTCGCTCGCGCAGGCGTCCTTGGTCGACGAGCTCGGTGGCCTCTTCTGTTCGTTCGGCTCCGACTGGGCCGCGCTGGCCGCACGTTGACCCCAGCGCGGCCGCAAGCCGGACCGGTCGCGAGCGGGACCGGGGGCGGGCGCGAGTGGGCCGCAGGCCGGAGCGGCCGCGAGCCGGCGCGGTCCGCAAGCCGGTGTGAGGGCGGCCCACAAATGGGTCGTCATTCGCCGGTCGGCGCCGGGCCTGTGGGGGCGGCCACACGGCATACCGGAACTTGAGCGCCTTGCGCTCAGGGCGAACACGGCCCAAGGAGGGGAGTGGAGCGGTGGAAGCCGACGTTAGGGTCACTGTGAGCACCAAGGCCACCACCATCCACCGCCCCGACGGGGCGGCACCGGCACAGAGAGAGGGAGGCACCGTGAGCGACCGCCATGAGATCGTCGCGGCCACCGAGGGACCCCAGCTCGGTCTGGACGACCACATCTACAACCGCCTGCTCAAGGAGCGGATCATCTTCCTGGGCACCGAGGTCCGCGACGAGAACGCCAACGCGATCTGCGCCCAGATGCTGTTGCTGGCTGCCGAAGACCCCCAGAAGGACATCTGGCTCTACATCAACAGCCCCGGCGGCTCGGTGACCGCGGGCATGGCCATCTTCGACACCATGCAGTGGGTGCCCAACGATGTCGCGACCGTCGCGATGGGCATGGCGGCCTCGATGGGGCAGTTCCTGCTGTCGGCGGGCACGCGCGGCAAGCGCTACGCCACCCCGCACGCCCGGGTCATGATGCACCAGCCGTCGGGCGGCATCGGTGGCACGGCCTCCGACATCAAGATCCAGGCCGAGCAGATGCTGCACATCAAGAAGCAGATGGCCGAGCTGATCGCCGATCACACCGGCCAGCCGCTGGCTCAGATCGAGAAGGACTCCGACCGCGACCGCTGGTTCACGGCGTCCGAGGCCAAGGACTACGGCTTCGTCGACCACGTCATCGAGAAGGCCACGGAGACGAGCCGCAACGGCAGCGCGGCCGAGAACCCCGTGACGGGCGACAAGTGAGCCAGGGAAGGAACGACTTCATGAACCACCGCCCCGACATCCAGGGCCGCCCCCATGGCGGGCTCCACGTGCCTGCGGGTTACGCCGCACCGTCGAGCCGCTACATCCTGCCGCAGTTCGAGGAGCGCACCTCCTACGGCATGAAGCGGCTCGACCCCTACACCAAGCTGTTCGAGGACCGCATCATCTTCCTCGGCGTGCAGGTCGACGACGCCTCGGCCGACGACATCATCGCCCAGCTGATCGTGCTGGAGTCCCAGGACCCTGACCGCGATGTGCTCATGTACATCAACAGTCCCGGCGGCTCGTTCACGGCCATGACCGCGATCTACGACACGATGCAGTACATCCGCCCTGACGTGCAGACCTTCGTGGTCGGCCAGGCGGCCTCCGCGGCAGCGGTGCTGCTGGGCGCCGGCGCCAAGGGCAAGCGCTTCGCGTTGCCGAATGCCCGCATCCTGATCCACCAGCCGGCGCTCCAGGGCGGCGACTACGGGCAGGCCTCCGACATCGAGATCCAGGCAAACGAGGTGCTGCGCATGCGCACCTGGCTCGAGGAGACCCTCGGCTTCCACACCGGCCGCACGCCGGAGCAGGTCAATGAGGACATCGAGCGCGACAAGATCCTCTCCGCCGAGGAGGCGCGCGGCTACGGCCTGATCGACGAGGTTCTCATCTCCCGGAAGGCCTCGCTCGAAGTCTGAGCAGCCAAACCAGCATGAGGTATGCCGTGTGCTCACCCGAGCGCACGGCATACCTTCGCGTTCAGCGGCAGACGGTGGCCCACGGTTGCCGTCGTCGGCGACCGTACCGCGAGATGCGCAACGTGGGCCGAAGGTCTCAGCCGCGAGCGCGCGCCCGTTCGGGCTCGGCCTGCCGGGCGGCGGTGGTGAGCTCGGCACGCTTGCTGGCCCGCAGGCTGGTGACGGTGACGAGCGCCAGGATGCCCACGACGACGGCAAGGGAGGCGAGTGTCGGCACCTCGGGGGTAGCGGGCCAGATGCCGTGAGCCCAGTGCAGCACGAGCTTGACGCCGATGAAGCCGAGGATCGCGGCCAGCCCGTAGCCGAGGTGGACCAGCTTGGAGAGGCCGCCCTCGAGCACGAAGTACAAAGCCCGCAGGCCCAGCAGGGCGAAGGCGTTGGTGGCGAACACGAGGTAGGGGTCGCCGGTGATGCCGTAGACGGCCGGCACGGAGTCGACCGCGAAGACGATGTCGGTCGCCAGGATGGCGACGGTGACCAGGGCCAGCGGGGTGAGGGCGCGGCGGCGGCCGTCGCGCACCGCCATGCGGGTGCCGTGGTACTCGTCCTTGACGGGCATGACCCGGCGCAGCAGGCGGACGGTACGCATCGCGCCGATGTCGATCTCGTGGTCCTTGTCCTGCACCGCGTCGCGGAAAAGCTTGACGCCCGTGACGAGCAGGACGGCGCCGAAGACCAGGAACGTCCAGTCGAAGTGGGCCAGCATCTGCGCGCCCAGGGCGATGAACACGCCGCGCAGCGCCAGGGCTGCCATCACGCCGATGAGGAGCACCCGCTGCTGCAGCTCCTTCGGCACCGCGAAAGCCCCGAGGAGCAGCATGAACACGAAGAGGTTATCGACCGAGAGGGACTTCTCGACGAGGTATCCGGTGTAGTACTCGATGCCTGCACCGCTGCCGTGACGGTTCCAGACCCAGGCGCCGAAGGCGACCGGCAGGGCGATGTAGAACGCCGACCAGCCCACCGCCTCGCGCACTGAGACTTCGTGCGGCTTGCGGGTGAGTAGGAAGTCGAGCAGCACGAGCACCAGGACAGCGGCGATGCTGATGCCCCACAGCAGCGGAGTGCCGATGGAGCTGTCGGCGGCCGGGTCGGCCGCGGCGGCGAGGAAGGTGGGAAGCATGGTAGTCCTCAGATCGGGTGCGTCTGAGGTCTCCTTCACCGCCTTCCGGCCGGGGCCGGACGCGGCGCCGCACCGGGAGCGACGTGGGACGCTCGTATTGACCGGTGCGGCTCGTGGGAAGTACTCCCCTCTGTTCGCCAGAATAGAAGAAGCGCCGCTCGACCGCCAAACCGGGCCCTTGTCCGCTGTTAGCGGACAAGGGCGACTCGGGCACGACATGGTTGTTTCAATGGGTGCTGATCGGCGTCGCGGCAGGTAGCGTCGAGCCCAAGTTGCCCTGCCCCTGTCCTGTGGGCAACACGCACGGAAGGAACTGCCTGGTGGCACGGATCGGAGACGGTGGGGACCTGCTGAAGTGCTCGTTCTGCGGCAAGAGCCAGAAGCAGGTC
The DNA here is from genome assembly GCA_035691065.1 of Dermatophilaceae bacterium. Classification (GTDB taxonomy): domain Bacteria; phylum Actinomycetota; class Actinomycetes; order Actinomycetales; family Dermatophilaceae; genus DASSJT01. The sequence goes on along the minus strand of DASSJT010000201.1, from coordinate 15,309 downwards.
AAGAAGCTCATTGCCGGTCCGGGCGTCTATATCTGTGACGAGTGCATCGACCTCTGCAACGAGATCATCGAGGAGGAGCTGGCGGAGTCGTCCGAGCTCGGGCTCGATGAGCTGCCCAAGCCCCGCGAGATCTTCGACTTCCTGCAGAACTACATCATCGGTCAGGACGGCGCCAAGAAGGCGCTGGCGGTCGCGGTCTACAACCACTACAAACGGATCCAGGCGGGCGAGGCCGCGCCGGCGAAGAAGGACCACGACCACGTCGACATCTCCAAGTCCAACATCCTGCTGATCGGCCCGACCGGCTGCGGCAAGACCTATCTCGCGCAGACCCTCGCCAAGATGTTGAACGTGCCGTTCGCCATTGCCGACGCGACGGCCCTGACCGAGGCCGGCTACGTCGGCGAGGATGTCGAGAACATCCTGCTGAAGCTCATCCAGGCTGCCGACTACGACGTCAAGAAGGCCGAGACCGGCATCATCTACATCGACGAGGTCGACAAGATCGCCCGCAAGTCGGAGAACCCGAGCATCACCCGCGACGTCTCCGGCGAGGGCGTGCAGCAGGCCCTGCTCAAGATCCTCGAGGGCACGACGGCGTCCGTGCCACCGCAGGGCGGCCGGAAGCATCCGCACCAGGAGTTCATCCAGATCGACACGACCAACGTGCTGTTCATCGTGGGCGGCGCGTTCGCGGGGCTGGAGAAGCTCATCGAGTCGCGCAACGGCAAGAAGGGCTTGGGGTTCGGCTCCGAGCTGCACACGCCCAAGGACCTCGCCGAGTCGATCACCGAGGTGATGCCCGAGGACCTCATGAAGTTCGGCCTGATCCCGGAGTTCATCGGTCGTCTGCCGGTGATCACGACCGTGAACCCGCTCGACCGCGACGCCCTCGTCAGAATCCTCACCGAGCCGCGCAACGCCCTGGTCAAGCAGTACCGCAAGATGTTCGAGATCGACGGCGTCGAGCTGGAGTTCACCGAGGACGCGATCGAGGCTGTGGCCGACCAGGCGCTCAACCGCGGCACGGGCGCCCGCGGACTACGCGCGATCATGGAAGAGGTGCTCATGCCGGTGATGTTCGACGTCCCGAGCGACGAGGCCATCTCCCGCGTGGTCGTCACCCGCGAGGTCGTGCTCGACAACGTCCTGCCGACGATCGTGCGCCGCGAGGAGGCGCCGCCCGCTGGCAAGCGCACCCAGCGCCGCCGCACCGCCTGACCTGCCCCACCGCCTGAGCTGCCCGACCCCCTCATCGACCTTCGTCGAGGTTGTATGCCGCAGGAGCGAGTGACGGCTCGAAGCCGCGCCTCCAGCGCTCCATTCGCAGACAACGCCAGGTGCCAGCAGGCGGACACAGTGGGGTTGGCAGGGTCCCCGGCAGCAGACTGAGCGCTCTGGCGGCTGACGTGCCAGCGGTCGGGTGGACCGGTCAGGTTGGACCGGTCAGGTGGACCGGGTGAGGTGACGGCGCCGCAGCAGCCAGGCGAGCGCCGTGAGGAGCGCTAGCGCCAGGCAGGCACCGAAGGCGCTCATGGTCTGCCCGCCGCCTGCGTCCCAGTGCTGCCCGACGAACATCAATGTTGCGGCGGGGACGACGGCTGCCGCCACGACCGCGAGGTTGCGGGCCCAGACCGCCAGCGCGCGGGTCGGGACCACGGCATCCGGCGGCCAAGAGGACAGCGCTGACAGTGCCGCGTGCACGAGGAGCAGACACCAGGCGGCAACCACCGCGATCAGCCAGGCGTACAGGCCGGTGGGCACGGGGGAGAACTGCACCCAGACGACCACCATCAAGAGCACCAGGACGGTGGTGAACGCCGAGTCCGGGCGCCGTGACGCCGCCACGGCCACGACGCCGACCACGAGCCAGAGCCACAGGGGCGCCAGGCCAGCCGCCGCGAGAGCGGCCAAGAAGCCCAGCACGCCGAGGACGGGAACCGCGCCGAGCACCCGGCGCTGAGCCGGGATCGCGCGGACGCCCAGTGCGCGGACGCCCAGTGCGCGGTCGCCCAGTGCGCGGGCGCTCATCGCGCCACCAGCCTCGGGGCGCGGCGCCGGCGGTTGACGTCGGCCAGCACTTCGTCCAGCGTGCCCGGCCCTCGCCAGGCCACGACGGGCACGCCGGCCTCACCGGCCAGCCGCGCCTGGCGAGCCCGCTCCAGAAGCCGCAGGCGCCAGGCCAGGGCGGCGCGCGGGTCGTCCTCCGACCCCTCGGGCACCACGCCCCGCAGCGCGGCCGGGTCCACGTCGGGTGTCGCCAGATGCGCTGGGAGGGTGTCGACCACCACGACGGTGTGGCCATGCCGGGAGAGGTTGACGGCGTGGTCGAGGACCTCCGTGGAGACGAGCGGGGTCAGCACCACCACCACCGCACCGGCGTTGACCCGCCCGCGCAGCGCCCGGGTCAAGTGGCGCTCGTCGGCGACCGTCCCGTGCGACGGGTGAACGGTGGCGAGCACCCCGCTGAGCCGCATGAGGTGTCGCCGGCCGGTCCGGGCCGAGAGGTGCGGCGTGGAGCCACCGCCCAGCACCGTAAGGCTCACCCGCTCACCCCTGGTGAGGAAGTGCTCGGCGATGGCGCCGGCGGCACGCACGGTGCCGTCAAGGCTGCTGCTGAGGCCCCCCAGCCCCTCGCTGACCCCCAGGTCGTGGACGGCATCGAGAAGCAGCGCAACCTCGGTGTCCTGGTCGGCGTAGGTCGCGGTGACGTGGAGCTGTTGCGTGCGCAGCGACACCGGCCAGTGGACCCGGCGCAGCCGGTCGCCCGCTCGGAACGGCCGGATGTCGGCCATCTCGCTGCCGTCGCCCGGGCGATGCGAGCGGTTGGGCCCGACCAGGCCGTCGGGGTGGGGCATCGGCCCGTGGGCGGTGAAGCGCTGCGGCAGGGGCACTACGGTGACCCCCGCCGAGGGCGCCACAGCAGGCGACCATCGGTATGCGCCCCACGGAGACGAGGCCGTCACCGCTGCCGGCCCGATCGTGTAGGGCCCCCACCGTGCGAAGCGGCACACGGCGTCGACCGCAATTCCGTCAACCTGTGACCCCGCCGCCGCAATGACGGCACGCCGTCCGGGCCGGTGGTCGACGAACGCCCGCTCCGGGAGGGCCACGCTGAGCTCGGCCACCCCGGGTACCGGCTGGAGGCTGGCTTGCCATCGGGTCGCCTCGCCCTCGCGCAGGGAGTCGTGGGCCACACCCACCGCCAGTCGGGGCTGCTCGCGCGGCTTGGCGAGCGCTCCCCACACCGCCACGAGGGTGAGCGGCACCCCGAACAGGGCCAGGTCGGGCCGGTGGACGAGCACGCCGACCACCAGGGCGCCCACGCCCAGCGCAGCGGCCCGCCCGTGCGCCCGCGAGTGCCGCCACGGAGCGGATCCGGCCGAGGGCGGCTCTGCAGTCATCGGGTGTAGGGGTTGGCGTAGGCGTCGCGCGTGTAGGGGTCCCGTGCGTAGGGGGCGGCGCTGCTGCCAGTGGTCGCCGACGGCGTTCGCACCTCGCCCAGGATGCTCTCCACGACGCTGGTGGCCGTGACGTCGTTCATCCACAGCTCCGGCCGCACGGCGACGCGGTGGTCGAGGACCGCATGCCCCACGGCCTTGACGTCCTCGGGGGCGACGTAGTCGCGGCCTTGCACCACGGCATACGCGCGGCTGGTCAGCAGCAGACCGAGCGAGCCGCGCGGTGAGGACCCCATGAGGAGGTTGCGGTGACCGCGGGTGGCCTGGACGAGCCGGACGCAGTACTCGCCGATCGACTGGTCGACGTCGACCTCCTCGATGGCGTGCTGCATCGCCAACAGCCCGGGCGCGTCGGTCACCTGCTGCACGGTCTGCTCCTCGCGGCGCCGCTCCATGCGGCGGCGGAGCACGTCCCACTCCTCGGCGGCGGACGGGTACCCGAAGCTGACCCGCAGCAGGAACCGGTCGAGCTGTGCCTCGGGGAGGGGGTAGGTGCCCTCGTACTCCACCGGGTTTGCCGTCGCGAGCACGTGGAATGGCTGCGGCAGCGGGAATGTCTGCCCCTCGACGGTGACCTGGTGCTCCTGCATCGCCTCCAGCAGTGCCGACTGGGTCTTGGGCGGTGTCCGGTTGATCTCGTCCGCCAGCAGGAGCCCGGTGAAGAGGGGTCCGTGGCGGAAGCTGAACTCGTGGCTGCGCTGGTCGTAGATGAACGAGCCGGTGAGGTCGGCCGGCAGCAGGTCAGGGGTGAACTGCGCCCGGGCGAAGTCGAGGCCGAGCGCCTGCGCGAAGCTGCGGGCCGCCAGCGTCTTGCCGAGGCCGGGGAAGTCCTCCATCAGGACGTGGCCGCCGGCCAAGATGCCGGCGAGGACCAGCTGGGTGGCGGAGCGCTTGCCGACCACGGCGCGGTCGACCTCGGCGAGGATGTCGCCGGCCGTGCGCGAGACCTGGCTCAGGGTGGGGAGCTGGTTGGGGAGCTGGGTGGGGGTGTGGGCTGAGTCGGTCACAGTTCCTCCAGTCGGCGGATGATGGCGCTGGCCTGGGTCACAGTCAGCGTGCGTGCGGGGGAGGTCTCGAGGTATGCCGTGAGCTCGGGTCCCAGGAGGGCGCTCGCCTGGTCGGCGTGGCTGGCGCGGTGCACCCCGTGGCTCGCGGCGAGGCGGTCGTCGGCCAGTGCTGCGATGACGTCCTTGAGCTGCTGGGCCCGGCCGGTCTCGGCGTCCTTGGCGGCCAGCAGATGCTGCAGCTGGCCCACGCGGGCGTCGTTGCCACCACGTTCTCGCGCCCCGGCGAGCGAGAACGACCACTCCTCGACCTGAGGCTCGCGCAGGAGCAGGACGCTGATGGCCCCAGTGGCGCCGAGTGCGAGCACGGCGAGGGGCACGAGGAGGCCGATCCAGCCGCGGGCGACGACGAGGATGGCAACCGCTGCCAGCAGGACCCCTGCGGCGGCGAGGATGCGCGGGTCTCTCGGAATGTGCCGGGTCGGGGTGCTCATGCGGTGCTCAATGGGTGCTCACGGGTGCTCATGCGGTGCTCATCGGTGGCCGGCGGTCGCGGTCGGTTCTGCCGCCAGGTGGTCCCTGAGGCCTTGGTGCACGCGCTCGAGGGCGCCCGCCGCCTCGGTGCGGTGGGCCTCGGAGAGCTGGTGCCGGGAGAAGCGGGCCTCGCGGTAAAGCGCCGCGAGGCGGTTGAGCGCCTCGACATCGACGCTGTAGCGCCGGAGCACGTCGACGGTGACCTCGGTCGACGTGCGGGAGACGGGGAGCGGCACGCCCGCCTCGCTGATCGCCCGCTCCAGGCGCACCCAGCAGGCCACGATGGCGTCGCTGGGCAGGCCCTCGGCCAAGGCATCGAGCTGGGCCTGCGCGTCGGCGGCCACGGCTCCCGGAAGTACATCGCTCAGGGGAGGCGGTGGAGGCGCCGCTGGGGCGCGGTCCTGGAGGCGTCGCCAGAGGGCGCGGCCGAGCAGGAAGAGGACTCCGGCGACGACCAGGGCCATGGCCACGCCCAGGACCCAGAGGATCGCCAGGCCCGTGGTGTCATGAGGCGTTCCGCCGGTGCCGAGCAGCGGCTTGGTGCGCATGCTGTAGTCGTAGGGGACGTAGTCGGCGGGAGCCTGGCTCGCACCAGCATGAGTCGTGTCGGCCCCGAAGGCCAGCGGGGCGAGGCTCGCTGCCCATGCCGACACGACGAGCGCCGCGGCGCCCACACCGAGCAGCCCCAGATCCCCTCGCGTCATGCCCGCCACCTTATTCGGAGCCCTGCTATGTCACAGGTGACATAGGGTCTCGATGTGGCAACGGTCAGGACGTGAGTGATCCACCTGTCTGGGAGGCACCCGAGATGCTGGAACCGCTCTTCTTCTCCGTCGGAGTCGTGAACGGCGTGGCCCTGACCGTCATCTTCGTCCTGCGGGAGCGCCGCCTCGACCTGGTCCGGCAGTTCGGCTATCTGTACCTGCTGCTCGCCATCCCTGCCGCCTACGGCATCGTCCTCGTCCTGCAGGAGGAGAAGCCGGCGCAGTACGCGATCTTCCTGTCCATCTTCCTCGCGTTCCTGGCCATCGAGGCCCTGTACGACTGCGTCCTCAAGATCCCCTTCCGGGAGCACATGGACTGGCGCATGCTGGTGCCGTACGTGGCCCTGTACGTCTCCTCCAGCTACGGGTTCGTGGTCATGGTCTGGAAGGAGTCGGTGCAGGGCGGTCTGCTCATGCTGGTCCTGACCGTGGTGCAGATCATCGCCAACGCATTGACGCATCCGCGCGGTTGAGCCCTGCCGCGGTTGAGCCCTGCCGCGGTTGAGCCCCGCAGGGTCCCCGGCTTGGTCAGTCCCCACCTCGCAATCGGGCAGCTGTTGCACGAACCGCCCGCAGACCAGGACGAAGGTCGAGGTCCGCGTGCCTGGAACCCGCCCCGCCACTCTCTGGCCGCGTGCACGCCCTACCCCAGCCCGGCGTGAGCCCGTCAACAGGTTGGTGTTAGTTGGTGGATATCCGCTCGCGTTCACGCGAGGATGGCGATATGGCAGCAGGGTTCCGGCTGGGCCGAGGCGACATCGGCCCCATCCAGCAGAGCCCCGTCACCTGTGGCTCGGCCTCTCTGACGGTGGCCCGGATGCTGGTCAACTCGGAGTTCGCGCGCTGGATCGTGTCCGGCGAGGGGGCGCGGGGGGACGCCCCCGGAGGCGACACCGAGGCGGAGCGGTTCGCCGGCTACGAGCGCGTGGTGATGAAGCGCACCAACGGCCTGTTCGCGGGTGGTCACCGGCTGAACCTGCCGTGGCCCCATGCGCTCGGCACGCCGCCGTGGGGGGCGAAGAAGGAGCTGGAGTTCGGGGCCTCACGGCCGGGGACGCAGTACGACACGGTCCTGCTGGGGCTTCGCGGCTCTCGCGGCCTGGGCCGCTGTTTCGACCGGCTGGTCGAGGTCGTGACCGAGGGCGAGCCAGCGCTCCTCTACATCGGCAACCGCTGGATGCCGCGGCACGTCACCCTGGTGCTGCCTGGCGACGGCAGCGCCGTGCTCGACGTCTACGACCCCGCGTCAGGGGTGGTCGACCAGCTGCGGCGCGACGCGTTCACGTCGCGCTCGCTCGGCATCGCCGGGTGGAACGTGCCATGGATCGCGGTGCAGGCCGACGGGTTGAGGACAGTGCAGGCCTACGGCTTCGCGACCGCGATGGCGCCAGCCTCACGCCCCTCGGGCGTGGTGTCAGCCTGAGAGCTCGGCGATCAGCCGCTGGCCCCGGTCAATGAGCGGGTCGCGGTCCGTCGGCTGTGCGACGTCGCGGTTGACGTCCTCGAGGAGGACCTCGACGTAGGCCCGCACGGAGGCGCGCCTTTCCGGGCCGCAGAAGTGCGCCAGGTCGCGGGCCACGCGCAGCAGGGCGATCACCACCCGCGGCTCGGTGTGGCCGTAGCGCCTGACCTGCCCCAGCCCCAGGTCCAGGAAGTAGGCCCAGTCGCGGCCGGGCACCAGTACCCGCGGCACGCCGGTCTCGTCGGTCAGGGCCTGGCCGCCCAGGGGGTGCCGGGCCAGGGCGCCCAGGATGACCGACAGGTGGTCGACCGCCTGGACCGCGGTGTAGGGGTCGTTGATCGCGGGGGAGAGGGCCTTGGACGCGACGTCGGCGAGCTGCCGAACCCCGAAGGCAGCGTCCTGCTCGGCCGTCCGCTCGAACCCCAGCCTGACGCCGTGGTCGAGGGCGTCGCTGATCGCGGCGACCTCGGAGCCGCCCGGTGAGAGGGGTGTGGGGTCCGAACGCCGCCAGACCCAGGCGACGGGCGCGCCGACGATCACATGCTCGCCGATCATCGGCACCAGGCCGACCACGACGTCGGATTGAGCCGCCGCGCGGACGGTGCCGTCGAGGTGGAAGGTCTGGGTGTAGCCCGAATGGACCGCGGCGACCGGGACGGCGTGCCCCGGGACCTGGATCGCGCCCCCGATGTCGTTGCCCCGCGCGAGGGAGTGGGCCACGACGTGCAGCGTGGCGCGCTCGACGTCCGCCATGACCTGGTCGATCTGGATCGAGTGCGCCAGGTGATGAACGAAGAACACCAGCATCAGCAGGCTGATGAAGAGCAGGACGAGGGCCCCGCTGACGGCGAGGCGGGGGTAGTCGTCGGTGCGCCGCCCCGCAGACACACCGACCGTGTAGAGGCCCGCGGTGCTGTAGGCGAAGGTCGCCACGAAGCTGCTGAGGGCCAGCTGGTTGGTGAGGTCGCGCAGGAAGTTCCGCAGGAGGCGCGGGCTGAACTGCGTCGAGGCCAGCTGGAGCGCCACGACGGTGAGGCCGAGCACCAGCGCGATCACCGTGATCATCGTGCTGGCGATGCCGATCAGCAGGGTCCGCGCGTCGTCGGACGTCCCCTGGAAGAGGACCGGCGCGAGCGGCGAGCCCGACGGGATGTTGATGAGCGAGAGGATCGAGCCGGCCAGGAGGGCGACCACGACGGCGAGCGAAGGCATGGCCCACAGAGCGCCTTTGAGGTACTCCCGGAATGCCGTCTGGCGCACGCCCGCCTCCTCGCCGACCCGTCGGACGGTCACACTCTGGCGTCCGCGGCGGCGGCCGTCAACGCGTCACGCCGTGGGCCGCTCCACCGGGGCGAGCTCCGCATCGCGCACCTCCACGGCCTCTGCGTCGGCAAAGACCAGGTCGCCTGAGATGCGCCCGGCCGCCCGCAGGTCCGCCTCGGCCGCCCGAACCCGCTCGGCCCAGGCCTGGGGTCCGGCGAGGACCACCCGCGAGACCTCGGCCCGCATCCCGACCTTGGCGTCCGACTTGGCCTTGCGCACTCCCGCGAGGGCCTCGCCGACGGCGGCGAGCACCGCCGGGTCGCCACCCGCTCCGGCAGACACCTCGACGCGCAGCGGCCACGGGGTGCGGTGCACCGAGCCCTCCTTCCACCACGACCACACCTCTTCGGTGACGTAGGGCAGGAACGGTGCCAGCAGGCGCAGCACGGTGTCGAGGGCGATCCGCAGCGCCGCTCGGGCCGAGGCCGCGGCCGGCTCGCCCTGGCCGCCGTAGGCGCGGTCCTTGACCAGCTCGAGGTAGTTGTCGCAGAACGTCCAGAAGAACGACTCGGTGACCTCGAGAGATCGGGTGTAGTCCCAGGACTCGAAGCCCGCTGTCGCCTTGTCGACGACCTCGGCCAGGCTTGCCAGCATCGCGTGGTCCAGGGAGTTGGTGACCGCCGCACCCAGGTCCCCGGAGACCTCGCCGAACGACAGCGCGAACTTGCTGGCGTTGAGCACCTTGATCGCGAGGCGCCGGCCCACCTTCATCTGTCCGGTGTCGTAGGCCGCGTCGGTGCCGAGCCGGCCCGAGGCGGCCCAGTAGCGCACGGCATCGGCGCTGTGCTCCTTGACCACGTCCTCCGGGGTGACGACGTTGCCCTTCGACTTGCTCATCTTCTTGCGGTCGGGGTCGAGGATCCACCCGCTGATGGCGGCGTTGTACCAGGGCACCGAGTTGTGCTCGAAGTGGGCGCGCACCATGGTGGAGAACAGCCAGGTGCGGATGATGTCGTGGGCCTGGGGCCGCAGGTCCATCGGGAACACCCGCGCGAACAGGTCGGGGTCGCCCCGCCACCCGCCGGCGATCTGCGGAGTGAGCGACGATGTCGCCCAGGTGTCCATGACATCGGGGTCGCCCACGAAGCCACCGGCCTGGCCTCGCTGCGGCTCCTCGTAGCCGTCTGGCGGCTGGGACGACGGGTCGACCGGCAGGGCATCCTCGCTCGGCACGAGCGGCTTGTCGTAGACCGGCTCGCCGTTGTCGTCGAGCGGGTACCACACCGGGATGGGCACGCCGAAGAACCGCTGCCGGCTGATCAGCCAGTCGCCGTTGAGCCCCCACACCCAGTTCTTGTAGCGGGCCCGCATAAAGGGCGGGTGAAAGTCGACCTGGCTGCCGCGCTCCACCAGCTCGGCGTTGAGCTCGGCGTCACGACCGCCGTTGCGGATGTACCACTGCCGCGAGGTGACGATCTCCAGCGGCTTCTCCCCGCGCTCGTAGAAGTTCGCCTTGCGCTGCGTCTTCGTCGGCTCGCCGTCGAGGTCTCCGGACTCGCGCAGGGCCGCAACCATCGCCTCTCGGGCAGTGAACGTGGTGCGCCCGGCCAGCTCGCGGTCGTAGAGGCGCACCCCGTCTCCGTGGGTGATCCACTCGGGCACGTCGTTCTGGAGCCGGCCGCTGCGGGTGATGACCGAGCGGGTCGGCAGCTGCAGCTCGCGCCACCAGAGGACGTCAGTCAGGTCGCCGAAGGTGCAGCACATGGCGATGCCTGCGCCCTTGTCGGGCTCGGCTGCCGCGTGCGGCAGCACCGGGACCTCGACCCCGAGCAGAGGTGAGGTGACGGTCGTGCCGAACAGGCCGGCATACCTCTCGTCATCGGGGTGGGCGATGAGGGCGACCACGGCCGGGATGAGCTCGGGCCGTGTCGTCTCGATGTAGACCTTGTCGCCCGCGGCGTCGCCCGTGCGGTGGAAGGCCACCCGGTAGAAGTGTCCGGGGTAGTCGCGCGCCTCGAGCTCAGCCTGGGCGACGGCGGTCTGGAACGTCACGTCCCAGAGCCCGGGCGCCTCGGACTGGTAGGCCTCGCCGCGCGCGAGGTTGCGCAGGAAGGCCTGCTGTGCCGTGGCCCGCGAGCGGTCGTCGATGGTGCGGTAGCTGATGTCCCAGTCGAGGCTGAACCCGAGGCGCCGGAACAGGCTCTCGAACGCCTTCTCGTCCTCGACGGTCAGCGCGTCGCACAGCTCGATGAAGTTGCGGCGGGAGATCGGCTTCTGGTCGGCTGCCCTGAGGGACGCCGCGTCACCGCGGTGCGGCGGCTCGAACTGCTCGTCGTAGGGCAGCGTGGCGTCACCCCGCACGCCGTAGTAGTTCTGGACGCGCTTCTCCGTGGGCAGCCCGTTGTCGTCCCAGCCGATCGGGTAGAACACCTCGAACCCGGCCATCCGCTTGTAGCGCGCCATGCAGTCGGTGTGCGTGTAGCTGAACACGTGGCCCATGTGCAGCGAGCCGGAGGCTGTGGGCGGTGGGGTGTCGATCGAGAATATCTGCTCCCGGGTCTTGCTCCGGTCGAAGCGGTAGGTGCCCTGCTCGCGCCATACCTGCGTCCACTTCTCCTCCAGCCCTTCGAGGGAGGGCCGGTCGGGGATGGCGGCGCGGGTGGCGGTGTGGGCATCGGTCATGGGGAGAATCTTTCCATCCCGCTGGTGGTCCCGGACAACGGGTTGTCGCACGTCAGCCGCAGGCGGGCCCCTCCGGCATACCGCCTGGGCCGCACGCGTGGGAGAGAGCTCGCGGCGCGAGCCCCTCCACCGCCAACCTACGGTCCCGTAGGGTTTGCCGCATGGAGCGCGTCTACAGCCCGGTCATCGGCGTCGCCCGAACTCTCTTCGCGTTCGAAGGCCTGAGGTTCCGCATGGAGGGGGTGGAGAACGTGCCGCGCAACGGGGGAGCGGTCATGGTGATCAACCACACCGGATACATGGACTTCACGTATGCCGGCCTGGCGGCTCGGCGGGCACGGCGCTTCGTGCGTTTCATGGCCAAGGAGTCGATCTTCGGCCACCGGATCACGGGCCCGCTGATGCGCGGCATGAAGCACATCCCGGTCGACCGGCAGGCAGGCGCCGCGTCCTTCCGCGCAGCGATCGCCGCCCTCAAGGCCGGCGAGATCGTGGGCGTCTTCGCCGAGGGCACGATCTCGCGGTCGTTCGAGATCAAGGAGTTCAAGTCCGGGGCGGTGCGAATGGCGCAGCTCGCGGGGGTGCCGATCCTGCCGGTGACCATCTGGGGCTCGCAGCGGGTGTGGACGAAGGACCACCCCAAGCGCTTGGGCCGCACCAGGATCCCCATCTTCGTGACGATCGGCGAGCCGATGACCGTCGCGCGCGGCGAGGACGCGGAGGCCGCCACCGCCGAGCTACGGCAGCGCATGATCGCCCAGCTGCACCGGCAGCAGGAGGAGTACCCACCGCTGACCGGAGACGACCTGGTGTTCCTGCCGGCCAGGCTCGGTGGCAAGGCGCCCACGCCGGAGGAGGCGCTGGCCAGCGAGATCCGCGACAGCAGCCGGACGAGGGACGAGTTCAACAGGTAATGGGACGGATCGACCCCACCGCATGGGTGGCGCCCACCGCCGTGGTCACGGGGGACGTGACGATCGGCGCGAACTCCCGGGTCCTGCACTGTGCCGTGCTCAACGGCGACCTGGGCCCGGTCGTGATCGGGTCGGACGTCGTCGTGATGGAGCACGCACTGCTTCGCGGCCGTACCGACCATCCCCTCCGGGTGGGTGATGCCGTGCTGGTCGGGCCGCACACGCACCTCAACGGCACCGAGGTCGAGGACGAGGTCTTCGTCGCCACGGGCGTCTCGATGTTCCCTGGCTCGCGGGCCGGCACCGGCGCCGAGCTGCGGATCAACAGCGTCCTGCATGTCAACTCGGTGCTGGAGCCGGGCACGGTGGTGCCGATCGGCTGGATCGCTGCGGGTCGACCGGCCCGCCTGTTCTCCCCGGACCGGCACGACGAGCTGTGGGCCGTCCAGGAGCCTCTGGACTTTCCCGGGACGGTCTACGGCGTCCCGCGCGGCACCTCCATGCGCGAGATCATGCGCAGGCAGTGCGCGACGTACCGACCAGGCCAGCGCTAGACGGCACGTCGCCGGCTGGTCAAAATCCCGGCCGGGTCACCGCGCGACCGCGGTCACCGCGGGTCGCCCGACCTCTGCTCCCGGCGGGCGTGGGACGCTGGGGAGGTGCGTTCCCGCGTGCTGACGGTGTGGTTGCTCGCCCTCCTGGCGGCAACCACGTCGTGCAGCGGCGGGCAGCCCTCGACCCCGGAGGAGAGCGTCGTGACAGCGCCAGACGCCATCACCGTGACCAGCAGCGCGTTCCAGGACGGCCAGCCGATTCCCGCCCAGTACACGTGCGACGGCGCAGGAGGCTCTCCGCCCCTGGCCTGGGCCGGTGTGCCGGGCGGCGCCGCCGCGCTGGCCCTGGTCGTGGACGACCCGGACGCACCGCGCGGCACCTTCGTCCACTGGGTGGTCCTGGACATCCCCGTCGGGACGACGGCCGTCGACGCGCATGCCGTGCCGTCGGGCGGCGTGCAGGCCCAGAACACCGCCGGCCGCGCGTCGTACTACGGTCCGTGCCCACCGAGCGGCACACACCACTACCGCTTCACGGTCTACGCCCTCTCGCGCCGCAGCGGTCTGTCCGGCGGCGCAGCCCTCGACCGGGCGCTTGCGGCCATCAGGTCCTCCGCAACATCGCAGGGCCGGCTTGTCGGCACGTACAGCCGGTCGGGATGAGGCAGCATGGGCTCACGCCGCGCACGCGCCCTTTAGCCGGAGGAGGCGTGCCACCATCGAGGGGACGACACACATGGACGACCGCGAGAAGCGGATCGCGCTGCTCATCGACGCTGACAACGCGCCGGCGTCGAAGATCGACGTGATCCTGGCCGAAGTGGCGCGGCATGGCGCGGCCAACGTGCGGCGCGCCTATGGCAACTGGAAGAGTCCTCACCTCAAGGCGTGGGAGGCGATGCTGCACTCCTACGCGATCCGCCCGATCCAGCAGTTCGCCTACAGCACCGGCAAGAACGCCTCGGACATGGCCATGGTGATCGACGCGATGGACCTGCTCTACGCCCGATCCCTCGACGCCTTCGCCATCGTCACGAGTGATGCCGACTTCACCCCGCTCGTGATGCGGATCCTGACCGACGGCCTGAAGGTCTACGGGTTCGGCGAGAAGAAGACGCCGGAGCCGTTCGTCAATGCCTGCTCCCAGTTCACCTACGTCGAGGGCCTGGGCCAGCCGTCCGCGGCGCCGGGGCAGCCCGGCCAGCCCGAGCTTGCCCGCAGCGATCCCAAGAAGCTCCGCGGCGACGCCAGGCTGGTCCAGATGCTCCGCAGCGCGGTCGACGCCGCCAGCGGGGAGGACGGCTGGGCGCACCTGGGGGAGGTCGGCAGCCAGATTGGCAACCAGGCGTCCTTCGACCCGCGCAACTACGGGTACCGCAAGCTGAGCGACCTGGTCGAGGCGACCGAGCTCTTCGACGTCAAGCGGCAGGCTCTCACCGTGCTGGTCCGCGACAAGCGCAAGCCGTGACCCGTCGAGGGCACGGCGTGCGCCAGCCGCCCCAGCGCCCCTCAAGGCCTAGATGGCGTGGCCCACATGGGCGAGCGCCTGGCGCAGCAGTACGCCGTGGCCACCGTCCATCTCCTGCAGGATCGCCGGGTCGGCCGCCTCGTCCGGCGTGAGCCAGGCCAGGTCGAGCGCGTCGTGCTGGGGCTCGCAGTCGCCCGCCACGGGGACGATGTAGGCCAGCGACACGGCGTGCTGGCGCGGGTCGTGGTAGGGCGTCACCCCGGGCGTCGGGAAGTACTCCGCGACCGTGAACGGCTGGAGGCTCGCCGGGATCTGGGGCAGCGCCATCGGCCCGAGGTCCTTCTCGATGTGTCGCAGCAGCGCGTCGCGCAGCCGCTCGTGGTACATCACCCGGCCGGAGACCAGCTCGCGGTTGATGCGCCCGTCGCCACTGGCCCGGAGCAGGAGCCCGATCGCCGTGATGGCACCGGACGCGTCGACCCGCACCGGCACGGCGTCGACGTAGAGGATCGGTAGCCGCTCGCGCGCCGCGTCGAGCTCCTCCCGGGTGAGCCACGCCGCGTCACTGCCGAGTTCGAGGGAGGGCATGCGGCGATTGTGTCAAACCCCAACGATGAGGTATGCCGTGCGCCCACATCCGTGGGCTTCCCCGCCTCGCGCGGGGTTCGTCGCCTCGCGCGGGGTCGTCGCCCAGGTCGGGGCTTCGTCGCCCAGGCCGGCCGGAGCCGCTCAGGACCAGTACACGCGGCCCGGGTTCATGATCCCCAGCGGGTCGAAGAGCGCCTTGACCTGGCGCTGGCGCTCGACGGACGCCGCTCCGACCTCGCCCGGCAGCCAACGGGCCTTGAGCGAGCCGACGCCGTGCTCGCCCGAGATCGTCCCGCCCATCGACAGCGCCACGGCGACCAGGTCGCCGAACGCCGCCTCGGCGCGCTCCCGGCTGCCCTCCTCGGCCGGGTCGAAGAAGAAGCACGGGTGGAGGTTGCCGTCGCCGGCATGGCCGGACATCGTGACCTCGACGCCACGACGCTGGGCGATCGCCCGGCAGGCCCCGATGAGCTCCGCGAGCCGACCCACCGGCACGCAGACATCCTCGATGAACCGGCTCCCGCGGGCCTCGAGGGCGGGGTTCAACGCGCGACGGCCGGCCAGCAGGGCGTCGGCCTCCTGCTGGTCGTCGGCGACCGCGACCTCGACGGCGCC
>DASSJT010000200.1:0-29172 GCA_035691065.1 Dermatophilaceae bacterium | reverse complement strand
ATGTCCCAGCTGATGTCCCAGCAGGTCAGGCGTGTGCGGTTCGGCTGGCAGCGGGCTAGAGTGCGACGAGCGGCAGGACCGTGACCAGAACTGCAGAGAGGGCGAGAGCGATGAGCATCCAAGACCACATCCGCCCCGTCTTGGAAGGCCCCTTGTCCGCTCTCGGCCTCGTCCTCGAAGACGTCGCGGTCACCCCTGCCGGGCGGCGCCGACTCGTGCGGGTCTACCTGGACCGCGCCCTGTCCGACACTGACGGCGAGACCACGGCGCCCACTCCGCCGCTGAGCCTCGACGAGGTCTCCGACGCAACGCGCGTGGTGAGCGACGAGCTGGACTCCTCTGACGTCATGGGCGAGCAGCCCTACGTCCTCGAGGTCACCTCGCTGGGCGTCGAGCGGCCGCTCCGGGCGCCGCGCCACTTCCGCCGCAACGTCTCGCGCCTGGTGGCGGTCACCACGCAGGACGGCGAGTCGATCACCGGCCGCATCCAGCGCGCGGGCAGCGACTCCGTCACGCTGGAGGTCCCGGCTGGCAAGACCGAGCCTGGGCGAGAGGTGGAGCTGCCGTATGCCGGTCTGGCCAGAGCGGTGGTGCAGGTCGAGTTCTCCCGGGCCGGGGCCGGTCCGGACGATGCCAGCGCCGACGGCGCCAGTGCGGACGATGCCAGTGCGGACGATGCCAGTGCGGACGATGCCAGCGCGGGCGAGGCATCCAATGGCCTCGAGGAGGAGAAGTAGATGGACATCGACCTCGCCGCGCTGCGGGCGCTCGAGCGGGAGCGCGACATCTCCCTCGACGTCCTGATCCCCGCCATCGAGCAGGCCCTGCTCGTGGCCTACCACCGCACCGAGGGCGCCTTCCGGCACGCCCGCGTCCAGCTGGACCGCAAGACCGGCCACGTCGTGGTCTGGGCCCGCGAGGAGCTCGACGTCCCGCAGGCTGAGTCGCTCGAGCCGGCCGAGGAGGGCGGCGAGCCCCGCCCCCACCATGAGCTGGGTCCGGAGTTCGACGACACTCCGTCGGGGTTCGGCCGGGTCGCCGCGGCGACCGCCCGCCAGGTGATCGTGCAGCGGCTGCGCGACCTCGAGGACGAGGCGATCATGGGCGACTTCAAGGGCCGCGAGGGCGACGTCGTGGCCGGTGTGATCCAGCAGAGCCCCGACCCACGGCACGTCACCGTCGACTTCGGCTCGGTCGAGGGCATCCTGCCGCTGGCCGAGCAGGTGCCGGGTGAGCGCTATGTGCACGGGGAGCGGCTCCGGTGCTATGTCGTGAGCGTCAAGCGTGGCCCCCGCGGCCCCCAGATCGGCCTGTCGCGTACCCACCCCAACCTCGTGCGCAAGCTCTTCGCCCTCGAGGTGCCAGAGATCGCAGACGGGAGTGTGCAGATCGCCGCCTTGGCCCGCGAGGCCGGGCACCGCACCAAGATCGCGGTGCACTCCAATGTCCCCGGGCTCAACGCGAAGGGCGCCTGCATCGGCCCGATGGGGGCGCGCGTGCGCGCGGTGATGACGGAGCTGCACGGCGAGAAGATCGACATCGTCGACTTCTCCGAGGACCCGCAGGAGTTCATCGCGGCCGCCCTGTCGCCCTCGCGGGTGCAGTCGGTCGAGATCGTGGACCGCCAGCTGCGCGCCGCCCGGGTGGTGGTGCCCGACTACCAGCTCTCGCTGGCGATCGGCAAGGAGGGGCAGAACGCCCGGCTGGCGGCCAAGCTGACCGGCTGGCGGATCGACATCCGACCAGACACGGCGGCCGCTCCACGGGGGCAGGCAGGGGCTGGCGGGCCAGGTGGGACGCCCGGTTCGGCGGCGAGGCCACGTTAGGCGCTAGAATGGGTGACACCGACCGGTCTGGACTCCAGCAGCGGTCAGCACAGATGTCGCCACGGGTCCCGACCCGGACGTGTGTGGGCTGCCGAGGCACGGATAGCTGGTCGGCACTACTGCGAGTGGTCGCGGTCAGGGACGAGCAGGGCAGGCTCCTGCTCACTCCCGACCCGCGGCGCCGTCTCCCGGGGCGGGGCGCCTGGCTCCACCCCGAGGGCGACTGCTTCGCGCTCGCCGTCCGCCGCCGGGCCTTTGGGCGAGCGCTGCACGTCAGCGCGCCGCTCGATCTGGCGCCGGTCACGGCATACCTCGAAGCCCACACGCACACCGTCCGAACGAAAACCGAAAGCGGGTTTGACGCTGATGAGCATCCGATGAGACCTCAGCGATGAGCATCACCCAGCCTTAACGACGGTCCGCCTGTCGACCCTGACGCGGACCACAGACAGGAGAAACGTGGCAAAAGTCCGTGTCTACGAGCTCGCCAAGGAGCTCGGAGTCGAGAGCAAAACGCTGCTCAACCACCTCAAGGAGCAGGGCGAGTTCGTCCGCTCCGCGTCGTCGACGATCGAGCCCCCGGTCGTCCGCAAGATCAAAGAGAACTTCCCGCAGGAGCTGCGCGGCGGCGACGGCGCCGCAGCGCCGGCCACCAAGCAGGCGCCCGCCAAGAAGGCGACTCCTGCCCCGCAGCCCGCAGGCGTCGCACCCGCGGCGGCGCGCCAGCCAGCAGTTCCGGCTGCCCGGGTGGCGCCTGCCGCGCCCGTAGCGCCGGTGGCCCCACCTGCGCCGGCAGTCCCTGCCCCGGCGGCGGCCGCGCCCAGCGCGCCTGCACCGGCTGCACCCGCCCCTGCCGAGGGCCGTGGTGGCCCCACGCCCGGGCCGCGGCCCACGCCGCGCCAGCCCGAGGCGCCGGCAGCCCCCGCCGCCCGTGAGGGCGGCCGTCCCGCCCCGCGTCCAGGTGCGCCTGGCCCTCGCCCCGGCGCCCCGCGCCCCGGCGCCCCGCGCCCGGGCAACAACCCGTTCGCGCCCAGCCAGGGCATGCGCACCGGCCGGGACGGTGGTCCCGGCCGAGGTGACGCCGTTCCGCGCCCGGGCAACAACCCGTTCGCGCCCAGCCAGGGCATGCCCCGACCCCAGAGCCGCCCGGGGCCCCGTCCCGGTGGGACGGCCGGTCCTGGCGGACCCCGTCCGGGTGGCCCGCGCCCCAGCCCCGGCATGATGCCCGACCGCAGCGCGGTCGCCCGTCCGGGCGAGCGACCGGCTCGCGGTGGCCGACCCGGAGGCCCGGGCGGTGCTCGGCCGGGCGGCGGACCGGGCGTTGGCGGCGGCTTCGGTGGCCGTCCCGGCGGCGGAGGCGGCTTCGGCGGCCGCGGTGGCGGTCCCGGCGGCCGGGGCGGCACCCAGGGTGCCTTCGGTCGCGGTGGTGGCCGCCCGGTGCGCGGGCGGAAGTCCAAGCGCGCCAAGCGCCAGGAGTTCGAGCAGATGCAGGCGCCCACCATCGGTGGCGTCACCGTTCCCCGCGGCGACGGCTCGACCGTCATCCGGGTGCGTCGCGGCTCGTCCCTGACCGACCTCGCCGACAAGATCAACGCCAACCCGGCGTCGCTGGTCACGGTGCTGTTCCACCTCGGTGAGATGGCCACCGCGACCCAGTCGCTCGACGAGGACACGTTCAAGCTGCTCGGGGCCGAGCTCGGCTACGACGTGCAGGTGGTCTCGCCGGAGGACGAGGAGCGCGAGCTCTTCGAGTCCTTCAACATCGACCTCGAGACCGGCATCGGCGGCGAGGACGACGAAGACCTCGTGCCGCGCCCGCCGGTGGTCACGGTCATGGGCCACGTCGACCACGGCAAGACGCGCCTGCTCGACGCCATCCGCAACGAGGACGTCGCGGCCGGCGAGGCGGGTGGCATCACCCAGCACATCGGCGCCTACCAGGTGCACAAGATGCTCGAGGGCGTCGACCGGCCGATCACCTTCATCGACACCCCCGGCCACGAGGCGTTCACCGCCATGCGTGCCCGTGGTGCCAAGGTGACCGACATCGCGATCCTGGTGGTCGCGGCCGACGACGGCGTGATGCCGCAGACCATCGAGGCGCTCAACCACGCCCAGGCGGCCGACGTGCCGATCGTGGTGGCGGTCAACAAGATCGACGTCGAGGGAGCCAACCCGGCCAAGATCCGCCAGCAGCTCACCGAGTACAACCTCGTGGCCGAGGAGTACGGCGGCGACACGATGTTCGTCGACGTGTCCGCCAAGCAGCGCATCAACATCGACCAGCTGCTCGAGGCAGTGCTGCTCACGGCTGACGCGGCGCTCGACCTGCGGGCCAACCCCCACCGCGACGCCCGCGGCGTGGCGATCGAGGCCAACCTCGACCGCGGCCGCGGCGCCACGGCGACGGTCCTCGTGCAGTCCGGAACGCTCCATGTCGGCGACGCCATCGTGACCGGCAGCGCCCACGGCCGGGTTCGCGCCATGCTCGACGAGTACGGCAAGAACGTCACCGAGGCCACGCCCTCGCGTCCGGTCCAGGTGCTCGGCCTGTCCTCTGTGCCCCGCGCCGGCGACACCTTCGTGGTGGCGCCCGACGACCGCACCGCGCGTCAGATCGCCGAGAAGCGCGAGGCTGCCGACCGCCAGGCCTCCCTGGCCAAGGCCCGCAAGCGCATCTCGCTCGAGGACCTCAACGAGGCCCTCGCGGCCGGCAAGGTCGAGACCCTCAACCTCATCCTCAAGGGTGACGTGTCGGGTTCGGTCGAGGCGCTCGAGGACGCCCTGCTTCAGATCGACGTGGGCGACGAGGTCGACCTGCGGATCATCGACCGCGGCGTCGGCGCGATCACGATGAACAACATCAACCTCGCGATGGCCTCCGACGCGGTCATCATCGGCTACAACGTCCGGGCCGAGGGCCAGAACGCCGAGTACGCCGAGCGCGAGGGTGTCGAGATCCGCTACTACACGGTGATCTACCAGGCCATCGAGGAGGTCGAGGCCGCGCTCAAGGGCATGCTGAAGCCGGAGTTCGAGGAGGTCGAGCTCGGCACCGCCGAGATTCGCGAGATCTTCCGCTCCAGCAAGTTCGGCAACATCGCGGGTTCGATCGTCCGCTCGGGCGAGATCCGGCGCGGTGCTCGGGCCCGCATCACCCGCAACGGCGTCGTGGTGGCCGAGAACATCGAGATCAGCGGTCTGCGACGGTTCAAGGACGACGTCACCGAGGTCCGCGAGGGCTTCGAGTGCGGCATCAACCTGGGCTCGTTCAACGACCTGCAGCTCGGCGACCTCATCGCCACCTACGAGATGCGCGAGAAGCCGCGCGCCTGAGCCGAGGAGGCCTCCCGCGCCCGGTGCGCAGGAGGCCAGCCGGAGCATGACGAGACGGTATGCCGCGTGGCCGGCCACGCGGCATACCGTCCGTCCCAGGACCACACCCGAAGGAGACCCCATGGCTGATGCCGCGCGTGCGCGCAAGATCGCCGACCGGATCAAGGTCGTCGTCGCGGCCAACCTCGAGCAGCTGGTCAAGGACCCCGACCTCGGGTTCGTGACGGTCACGGATGTGCGGGTCACCAACGACCTCCAGCACGCCTCGCTGTTCTACACCGTGTTCGGCGACGAGCCCCAGCGCGACCGGACGGCCGCGATTCTGGAGAAGCACAAGGGCAAGCTGCGCTCGTTCGTGGGCAAGCAGATCGGCATCCGGCTGACCCCCACCCTGGACTTCTTCGCCGACGCCATACCCGAGACCGCCGCGCACCTGGACGAGCTGCTCAAGGAGGCCCGCAAGCGCGACGCCGCGGTGGCGGCTGTCGCCGCGGCGGCCACGTATGCCGGCGAGCCCGACCCCTACCGCAAGCCCGAGGACGAGGACGCGGAGGAGCGGCCGGGCCAGGCAGGCGGAGTGCGCGACGCCGATGAGCGTTCCTGACGGTCTGCTCGTCGTCGACAAGCCACAGGGCTGGACCAGCCACGACGTCGTGGCACGGTCGCGGCGGATCTGCGGCACCCGGAAGGTCGGCCACGCCGGCACGCTCGACCCGATGGCCACCGGCGTGCTGGTCATCGGGATCGGGCGCGCCACGCGGCTGTTGACCTTCCTCGTGGGATCCGACAAGGACTACTCCGCCACCATCCGGCTCGGCCAGTCCACGGTGACCGACGACGCCGAGGGCGAGGTGACCGACGCCGCGGGAGCCGCTGGTGTCACCGAGTCCGACGTGCGCAGGGCGGTCGCCACCCTGACGGGGGAGATCCAGCAGGTGCCCAGTGCGGTCAGCGCGGTCAAGGTGGGCGGCGAGCGGTCCTATGCTCGGGTCCGGGCGGGCCAGGGCGTGTCGCTCCAAGCACGGCCCGTGACGGTGTCCCGCTTCGAGGTCCGAGAGCTCCGCCCGGTCAGCGGCGCCGGGCCGGCGCAGGGTGGCCATCGGTCAACGGGGGCGGAGCCTCCGTTGGTCAGTGCTGCCTGGTCCACGGGCGCGGAGCCCCCGTGTGTCAGTAGTGCCCGGGGGTCCGCGGGGGCGGAGCCCCCCTGCGTGGATGTCGACGTCGAGGTCACCGTCTCGTCCGGCACCTACGTGCGGGCCCTAGCTCGTGACCTGGGCGCGGCACTCGGCACGGGTGGGCACCTCACCCGGCTGCGGCGCTCGCGGGTCGGCAGCTTCACGCTCGACCGGGCGCATGGGCTCGAAGAGCTCACCGCAAGAGCCGGGGCGGGCGACCCGCTTCCGGTGATCCCGCTGGCCGAGGCCGCCCGGGCGGCTTTCCCGGTGCGCGAGCTGAGCGCCGAGGAGGCGCGCGCGCTCGGCTACGGACAGCGGATCCGGTGCGCGGAGCCGGGTCGGCGCGAGCCTGTGGCGGCCTTCGCCCCGGACGGCACTCTGGTCGCGATGCTCGACGAATCGGCTCACATCGCGAGGTCGCACGTCGTGTTCGCACCCGCGGCTTCGTAGAGTGTCCCGCGTGCACCGCTGGTCCGATCCCGCCCAGACCCCCGAGTCCCTGCGTCCCTGCGTGGCGACGTTCGGCAACTTCGACGGCGTCCACCAGGGGCACCGCGCCATCCTGGGCGAGCTGGTCGAGGAAGGTCGGGCTCACGGGCTCCCCGCAGTCGCCGTGACCTTCGAGCCGCACCCCGTCGCGGTGATCCACCCGGAGCGTGGACAGCAGCTGATCGCCCCGGGCCCACTGCGCGACGAGCTGCTCGAGAGCACGGGCCTCGACGGGCTCCTGGTGCTGGAGTTCACCCGGGAGTTCGCGAACCAGACCCCCGAGGAGTTCGTGCGCCGCACCTTCGTCGAGACCCTCCAGGCGAAGGTACTGGTCGTCGGCGAGGACACCCGCGGCTTCGGGCGCGGCTACACCGGAGACGTCGCGCTGCTGCGCGAGCTGGGCAAGGAGTACGGCTTCGAGGTCGTGACGCTTGCCGACATGGGCGACACCGAGCGGTGGTCGTCCTCCGCGATCCGAGCCCACCTCGCCGCCGGCGAGGTCGCCGATGCGGCGCGCATCCTCGGCCGGCCCCACCGGGTCACGGGCACCGTGGTGCACGGCCACCACCGCGGCCGCGACCTCGGCTACCCGACGGCAAACCTTGGGCGCGACTCTTTGGGCCTGGTGCCCGCAGACGGTGTGTATGCCGGGTGGCTGACCCGGCGCGACCTGCCGCCCGACGCACCGGACCGGACACTTCCGGCGGCGATCTCGGTGGGCACCAACCCCACGTTCGGGGACCTGGTCCGCGCGGTCGAGGCCCATGTGCTCGACCGCACCGACCTGGATCTCTACGACGAGAGTGTGACCGTCGAGTTCGTCGAGCGGATCCGGCCCACGCTGCGGTTCGACTCGGTCGACGACCTGCTCGTCGCGATGGCCGACGACGTGTCCCGGTGCCGGCAGGTGCTGTCCACGCCCGTGCCTTCCGAGCGCTCGGTCGGCTGAGCCACCCGCCGTCCAAAGGTTGGGTCTGCACCGCTTCGTCCGGTGCCTTGTCGTCTCCCTCCCGCCGCTTCGGCCGCACTGGCGAGCCGGCGAAGGCACAATCCGCCACAATTTCCACCCCGACCACCGCGGTCTACCCGTCGGTAGGGCACAATCGCGCAAAGCCCACTCGATGACGAGGATGCCCCCATGGACCCGGTGCTGCCCCAGTTCCCCACCCCGCAGGACGAGCCCATCAACGAGGCGGTGCTCACTGACCGCTCGCCGAGCGTCGGTCACCTGTTCCGCAGCCGGGTGGAGGTCTCTCCAGACCGCACCGCCTATATCTACGCCGAGGGTGAGAGCTGGGTCGAGGTGAGCTGGACCCAGGTGCGCGACCGCGCCTACCGGCTCGCCGCCGGTCTGATGGCCCTCGGTATCGAGCCGGAGCAGCGCGTGGCCATCGCGTCCGGGACCCGCTACGAGTGGGCGCTTGCCGATCTAGCGGTGATGTGCGCGGGCGGCGCCACCACGACCATCTACCCGACCACCATTGCCGACGACGTCGCCTACATCCTGTCCGACTCCGCGAGCCGGATCGTGTTCGCCGAGGACGACGACCAGATCGCCAAGCTGCGGGAGCGTCGCTCGGAGATCCCCAGCGTGATCAAGGTCGTCACGTTCGACGGGACGGCGGACGGCGACTGGGTCATCTCCCTCGACGACCTCGAGAAGCTCGGCGCCTCATTGCTGGAGCGCAGCCCCGGTGCGGTCAACGACCGCATCGACGCGACCAAGCCCAGCCAGCTCGCGACCATCATCTACACCTCGGGCACGACCGGGCGCCCCAAAGGCGTGCGGCTCCTCCACGACACGTGGAGCTACCAGGGCGCCGCGTGTGCCGCGATCGACATCCTCAACGACCAGGACCTGCAGTACCTCTGGCTGCCGCTCGCGCACGTGTTCGGGAAGCAGCTCCTCGTGCTGCCCCTCCAGATCGGCTTCCCGACCGCCATCGACGGCCGCATCGACAAGATCGTCGAGAACCTCGCGGTGGTCAAGCCGACGTTCATGGGCGCGGCGCCGCGCATCTTCGAGAAGGCGTACGGCCGGATCACCATGATGGTCCGCGAGGAGGGCGGCGTGAAGGCCAGGCTCTTCGGCTGGGCGACTGGCGTCGGTGCCCAGGTTGCGGCACTGCGGGCCGAGGGACAGGCGCCACGTGGTCTGCTCGGCCCCCAGTACGCCCTGGCCGACAAGCTGGTCCTCAGCAAGGTGCGCGAGCGGTTCGGGGGACGCATCCGGTTCTTCATCTCCGGCTCGGCCGCGCTCAACCCCGACATCGCGCGCTGGTTCGATGGCGTGGGGCTCCGGATAGCGGAGGGCTACGGCCTCACCGAGTCCAGCTCGGCGGCCTTCGTCAACCGGGTGCGCGCCTACCGCATCGGCACGGTCGGCTGGGCCATCCCGGGCACCGAGGTCCGGATCGCCGAGGACGGCGAGGTCCTGCTGCGGGGCCCAGGCATCATGGAGGGCTACCACAACAACCCCGTCGCGACCACCGACGTCATCGACATCGACGGCTGGTTCCACACGGGTGACATCGGCGAGCTCGACGAGCGCGGGTTCCTGCGCATCACCGACCGGAAGAAGGACCTGTTCAAGACCTCGGGCGGCAAGTACGTCGCGCCGTCCATCATCGAGTCGACGTTCAAGGGCCTGTGCCCCTACGTCAGCCAGTTCATCGTCTACGGGGCGGAGCGCAACTTCGTCTCTGCGCTCGTCACCCTCGACGCCGAGGCGATTCGCCCCTGGGCCGAGTCGCACGGCATGAGCGACAAGAGCTACGCGGAGATCGTCACCTCCCCGGAGGCGCGCGAGCTGGTCCAGGGCTACATCGACCAGCTCAACTCCGGACTCAACCGATGGGAGACCATCAAGAAGTTCACGATCCTGGAGCGGGACCTGTCCGTCGAGGAGGGCGAGCTCACGCCGTCGCTGAAGCTGCGCCGCAAGGCGGTCAGCGAGAAGTTCGCGGACCGCCTGGACGCCCACTACTCCGGCTGAGGGTCGAGGACGCTCAACCGGCTGGGCCGGCGTCCGCTGGCCGGTCCCTGACCAGCGGGACGAACCGGAACGCACCCAGCCGGCGCACCCGGGCCTCGGCTCCGAGCCGGTCGACCACGAGCATCTCGCCGTGTACCGGTATCACCATCCGTCCGCCCTCGGCGAGCTGGCCGACCAGCTCCTCCGGCAGCTCGGGTGGCTCGGCCGAGACCAGGATGCGGTCGTACGGGCCTCCCTCGGCGGCGCCCAGCTGACCGGCGCGGGCCTGGTCAACCCGAGCCCACGGCATACCTGATCGCGCGACGTTGGCTGCGCCGAACGCGACCAGGTCCGGGAGCCGCTCCAGTCCCAGCACCTGCCCGGTGGGGCCGCACAGCCAGGCCAGCAGCACCGTCGTCCACCCGGAGCCGGAGCCGACGTCGAGGACTCGGTCTCCCGGCTGCACATCGAGCAGCTCCAGCATCTGGCGCACGGTGGACGGCTGGGAGTTCGTCTGGCCGTGCCCGATGGGAAGGGGCGCGTCGACCGAGGCCCGGAGCCGCTCGAGCCGTCGCAGGAACCGCGTGCGGGGGACCGCCTCGAACGCCTCCTGGACCCGAGCCGCGGTGTCCATGGGACCAGTATGTGCGCGCCCGGACCGGCACACCGGGGGCTGGGCTCGTTGCCCTGGACCGGGCGCCTTGCAGCAAGTTCCCAGCGGCAACACAGGCAGTCCTATGGTGCTCGACAGACTCTGGTCTCGTCACCCGGAGGGAGGTCGATCATGCCGCTGCTTGGATGGCCGCTCGTGGTCACCCTCGCCATCGTCGCGGTCGTGGCGGTGGCCGGGACCCTGGTCCTCTGGGGGCGGGTGCGGGGCCCTGCACCGGCCCGGGCCGCCCAGCGGGTCGCCATGCTGGTGGCCTGCCAGGTCACGGCGGTCCTGGTCGTCGCAGCGGGCATCAACAACTACGGCTACTTCTACGGCTCGTGGAGCGAGCTGCTGGGGCAGCAGAGCGGATCGACGCCGGTGGCCCATGGAACCGGGGTCGTTGCCTCCGGTCCCACGTGGCGGCCGCGGACCCGGCTGTCGATCGCGCCCGAGACGATCGGCCCTGCGGCCGTCGTCGCTGCCGCGTGGTCGCGGCCGTCGCAGTGGTCCACCCGCGGTCGGATCGAGGCGGTGCAGGTGCAGGGGGCGCGGTCCGGCATCAGCGAGCCGGTGCTGGTCTACCTTCCACCGCAGTACTTCCAGCCGCGCTATGCGCACACGCAGTTCCCCGGCGTCGAGGTCATGACCGGCTACCCGGGCACGACCACCGCGCTGGTCGACCGCATGGGCTACACCGATGTGCTCCTGAAGCAGATCGTGGAGCATCGCGCCCGGCCGATGGTGCTGGTCATGCTGCGCCCCACGGTCGCCCCACCGCGCGACACCGAGTGCACCGACGTCCCGGGCGGCCCCCTGACCCTGACCGACCTGGCGATGGACGTCCCGGCAGCCATCGACCACGCATTTCGGGTTCGTCCCACCGCGTGGGGTGCCATGGGCGACTCCACCGGCGGGTACTGCGCCGTCAAGCTGGCCCTCCTGCACTCCGACGTCTTCACGGCGGCCGTGGCCCTGTCCGGGTACTACCACACGCTGCACGACTCCACGACCGGCGACCTGTGGGGCGGCTCGAGGGTGCTGCGCAACCTCAACGACCCGGAGTGGCTCCTCGCCCACCAGCCGGCGCCACCGGTGTCGCTGCTGCTGACGGTGGGCACGGCCGAGCGCGGTCCGAACGGCGTGCGCGACACCCGCCGGTTCCTCCACCTGGTGCGGCCACCGCTGAAGGCCGACTCCATCTTCGTGCCCCAGGGCGGCCACAACTTCGCCGACTGGCTGTCGCTGATGCCCACGTCGCTCGACTGGCTCTCGCGGCACCTGGCCTGACCGTGCTCGGCTATAGCGTGGCCTTGAGCAGCGCTGCGGCAACCACAGCATGTCCGGCGGCATTCGGGTGGTCCCCGTCGTCGGCCAGGAGCGAGGTGGGGTTGCGCTGCCCGTCGGTCCCCACGAACGGCGTGTAGAGGTCGACACACGTCGCCGACGCCGCAGCGGCATCACGGCAGATCGCCGCATTCGCTGCCTTCGTCACCCCGTCGCTCCAGTCGGCGAATCCCGGGCCCCTCAGGGCATCGGCCACATCGCCGTCCTCGAAGACGTTCCAGTAGGTCGTCACGAGCAGCTGCTGGAGGGCCGGGTCGTCGGATCGGACGCGGGCCAGTGCCCTGGCGAGGCCCTCGCCCATCCGGTCCACTGCCGGCTGGGAGCAGGACGCGTCGCAGCCCGATGCGGCGCGCCGTTCGATCAGGGGCAGCAGGTCGTTGGCCCCGATCGTGACGACCACCCGGGCCGCGTCCGACAGCGTCTGGCGGGTGCTGCGCCCGCCCAGCTGGTCCACCAGGCCGGTGGTCGTCAGCCCGGACTGCCCGAGGTTGGCGGCCTGGACCTTCGCGGGCCCGCGAGCGGTGAGGGCGGCGGCATAGAGCTCCGGAAAGGGCGTGCAGTCACATGCCGAGCCCGCGGTCACCGAGTCGCCCAGAGCCACCACGGTCTGCCCCTGGGGCGAGGGGGAGGTCGGCACGGAGGTGGTGGAAGAGGGGGTGGTGGAGGCGCTGGTCGACGGGCGGGTCGAGGCCCGGTCCACAGTCGGCCGCTGGGACTCCGTCTCCGTGCCGCTCAGTCCCGCGCCTGCCCATCCGACGGTCGTCGCCACACCGATGCCACCGAGGGCCAGCAGAGCAGCCACCACGCCGACGGCGCGAGCACCGTTGGCCGACCCGCACCGGCCCGCTCGGGAGAACCGCATCGGCGAACCGTAGCGGGCCGTCCTGTGAGCGGCCCTGTGGCACACCTGTGGGCGCAGGGTCAGCTGCTGGGCGCAGCGTGAGCGTGGAGCGCAGTCGCACCGGCGCCCTCGCGTTTTCCGAGCCCGGCAGCGGCGCGGCTACCCTTGGGCCATGTCTGTGGGGCCTGTGGCCATGTCCGGAACGTCGATCTTCCCTGCCCTCGAGCCGCTGCTCGAGCAGGTCAGCAAGCCGATCCAGTACGTCGGCGGCGAGCTGAACTCGACCGTCAAGGACTGGAACACCGGTGGTTTCGGTCCAGGCGGCGAGGAGCTCACCGCCCGCTGGGCCCTCATGTACCCCGACGCCTACGAAGTAGGCCTGCCCAACCAGGGCGTCATGATCCTCTACGAAGTGCTCAACGAGCGTCCCGACACCCTGGCCGAGCGCACGTATGCCGTGTGGCCCGACCTGGAGGCCAGGCTGCGGGCCGCCGGCCTGCCCCAGTTCACCGTGGACGGACATCGGAGTGTCCGCGACTTCGACATCCTCGGAGTCTCGTTCTCGACCGAGCTCGGCTACACCAACCTGCTCACTGCGCTCGACCTGGCCGGCATCCCGCTCCACGCCGCCGACCGCTCCGACGTCGACCCCCTTGTCATCGCCGGCGGCCACGCCGCGTTCAACCCTGAGCCCATCGCCGACTTCATCGACGCCGCGATCATCGGTGACGGCGAGGAGGCGGTACTGGCCGCCACCGACATCCTCCTGGCCTGGAAGGCAGAGGCTATGCCGGGTGGGCGCCGCGAGCTGCTCCTGCGCCTCGCGCGCACGGGCGGTGTCTACGTGCCCGGGTTCTACGACGTCGCCTACCTGCCAGACGGACGCATCCAGCGGGTCGCGCCCTCGCCGAGCGCGCCCGGCGTCCCCTGGCGCGTCTCGAAGCACACCGTCATGGACCTCGACGCCTGGCCGTACCCGAAGCAGCCCCTCGTGCCGCTGGCCGAGTCGGTGCACGAGCGGATGTCGGTGGAGATCTTCCGCGGGTGCACGCGGGGGTGCCGGTTCTGCCAGGCCGGGATGATCACCCGGCCCGTGCGCGAGCGGTCCATCACGGGGATCGGTGAGATGGTGGAGCGCGGCCTGGCGGCCACCGGCTTCGAGGAGGTCGGGCTGCTATCGCTGTCGTCGGCCGACCACTCCGAGATCGCCGACCTCACCAAGGGCCTTGCGGACCGCTACGAGGGGACCCAGACCGGCCTCTCGCTGCCCTCCACCCGCGTCGACGCCTTCAACATCGACCTGGCCAACGAGCTGACGCGCAACGGTCGGCGGTCGGGGCTGACCTTTGCGCCGGAGGGCGGTTCGGAGCGGATCCGCAAGGTGATCAACAAGATGGTCACCGAGGAGGACCTCATCAACACGGTGGCGGCCGCCTATGGGGCTGGGTGGCGGCAGGTGAAGCTCTACTTCATGTGCGGCCTGCCGACCGAGACCGACGAGGACGTGCTCCAGATCGCCGAGCTGGCCAAGCGGGTCATCGAGACCGGTCGCCAGGTCAGCGGGATGCGAGACATCCGGTGCACCGTCTCCATCGGCGGGTTCGTGCCCAAGCCGCACACGCCGTTCCAGTGGGCGGCGCAGCTCGGCGTGGAGGAGACCGACGGGCGACTCGCGAAGCTGCGCGAGGCCATCCGGTCCGACCGCCGCTACGGCTCCTCGATCGGCTTCCGCTACCACGACGGCAAGCCGGGGATCATCGAAGGTCTCCTCTCGCGCGGCGACCGGCGCGTGGGCCGGGTGATCGAGGCGGTGTGGCGCGACGGCGGCCGCTTCGACGGGTGGAGCGAGCACTTCTCCTTCGACCGCTGGATGGCGTGTGCAGAGGCGGCACTGGCCGACGAGCCGGTCGACGTCGCGTGGTACACCACCCGGGAGCGCGCCGAGTCGGAGGTCCTGCCGTGGGACCACCTGGACTCCGGCCTCGACAAGGACTGGCTCTGGGAGGACTGGCAGGAGGCCCTTGCGGGGCAGGAGGTCGAGGACTGCCGATGGACCCCGTGCTTCGACTGCGGCGTGTGCCCGCAGATGGGCACGGAGATCGAGATCGGCCCCACCGGCAAGAAGCTCCTGCCGGTCACCGTCGTCGGCAGCGGCCGCGACCAGCTCCTGGCCGCCCCCCGCACCTGACGCCCACTCCCGGCCAGGCCCCTGTGGAGTCGCGCCATCGCGTGGCCGTCGCCTGGGCCGGCCGGAACCGCGCGGGGAGGCGCGGCTGCCGCGGAGGCGGCTCCACGGCATACCCATGGACCGCGCGGCGAGTCTCAGCCCGGCCGGCGCACGAGGCTGCGGTACACCGTGGCTGGACCGTGATCCAAGTCATGACATTTGTCACGTCCGGGCGCGCCGGCCGAAAGATGGACTGACGGGGCTTGCCACCACTCCACGAGAGCGGTGGCTTACCCATTGCTCAGGAGGTCCTGTGTCAGTTCTGCCTCGTTCCGCCCTGGCCGCCCTCGCGGTGGGTGCGGTCATCACCGCCACGGCGGGCGCCGCCATAGCCGCGCCCAGCGGCACCCGTTCCCTGCCGGGCAGCGTGCCCTCCTGGGCTACAGCCGCCAACCGTGTCTCCAGCGCGAAGAGCTCCACGTCCGTGACATTCCGCGTCTACCTGGACTACCGAGGGGGCGACGCGGCGGCCACCTACGCCGCGGAGGTCTCGACTCCCGGCAGTGCGAAGTTCGGTCAGTTCCTCACTCCGGCGCAGTTCCGAGCGCAGTTCTCGCCCAGCTCCAGTGACGTCAGCGCCGTGTCGAGCTGGTTGAAGAGCCAGGGTTTCACCGTGGGCGCCCTGCCGGCGAACCACAAGTACGTCGAGGCCACCGGCACGCTGAGCCAGGCAGGCAAGACCTTCGGCACCTCGTTCGCGGAGTACTCGGTGCAGGGCAGAACGGTGCGGTCGAACACCGGCGCCCTGCACGTTCCGTCTGCGCTCAACGTCGAGGGTGTACTCGGTCTGGATGAGTCTCAGACCCTCGCGGTTCACCACGTCACCCCGCCGCCGGACGCGTTTGTCAACGCGAGGCCCTGCTCTGCGTACTGGGGCGAGAAGACGGTCCAGAACACACCGACCAACGACGGGACGAAGCTGCCCTCCAGCCCCACCGCCTTCGCGCCCTGTGGGTATGCCGGTGCTCAGCTCCAGGGTGCCTACGGCATGTCCGACGCGATCCACTCCGGGCTCACGGGCGCCGGGGTCACCGTTGGCGTCATCGACGCCTACGCCTCCCCGACGATCGAGAAGGACGTGGAGACCTACTCCCAGCTGCACGGCCTGCCATCCATCAAGGGCCATTTCACCCAGGTTGTCTCGCCGGGTATCTACAACTTCCCACCCAACCCGGTGCAGGACCCCCAGGGCTGGTCGGGGGAGGAGACCCTCGACATCGAGGCAGTCCACACGATGGCCCCGGGAGCTGACCTCGTCTACATCGGTGCCCCGAACAACTACCGCGACATGGACGCGATCATGAACAGGGTCGTCGACAACCACTACGCCGACATCGTGTCCAACTCTTATGGCTACGGCGGCGAGGCTCTGCCCCGCGGCTACATCAAGCCGCAGCTCGACACCCAGATCCAGGCGGCAGCCGAGGGCATTTCGCTCTTCTTCTCCTCCGGGGACAGCGGCGACGAGACCCGGGGCGTCGCCGGCGCGCGACCGACTCCCGACTGGCCGGCGTCCAGCCCATGGGTGACGGCCGTGGGTGGCACCTCGATGGGAATCACGCGCAACAACACGCGCCTCTTCGAGCTCGGCTGGGAGACCGGCCGCAGCACGCTCGACAAGAGCACGACGTCGTGGAACCCGCCCACCTATCAGTACGGGAGTGGCGGCGGCACCTCGCGACTGTTCGCCCAGCCGGCCTACCAGGCTGGCGTCGTTCCTGACGAGATCTCCAAGACCTACGGTGGGGCGGCCATGCGCGTCGTGCCTGACGTATCGGCCCTGGGCGACCCGACCACCGGGATGCTCGTCGGGCAGACCCAGCGGTTCCCCGACGGCCACGACGCGTACTCCGAGTACCGGATTGGCGGAACGAGCCTGTCCTCGCCGCTCTACGCGGGCATGTTCGCCCTCGTCGAGCAGAAGGCCAAGCACGCCTATGGTCTCGCCAACCCGGCGCTGTACGCGGCGCGAGCGGTCTCCTATGACATCACGAAGGCGGACCTGGGCACCTACCCGGGCGCGGTCCGCGCCGACTATGTCAACGGCGTCGACGACACCGACGGCTACTCCTACACGACTCGCTGGTTCGACTACGACTCGGTGCTGACGATCCATGTGCGCCCGAACTACGACGACGTGACGGGCGTGGGCTCCCCGAAGGGCCAGATGTGGCTGGACACCGTGGCGGCCCAGGGCTGACGCCCAGCTGAGCCCTTGGCCTGACCAGCCAGCCCACGCGGTCCCCGGGAGGCGCGCCTCCCGGGGACCGCTGCGGTTCGGAACGGCTCCCTGCGCGCGGCTTCAGCGCACGGAGCACGAGGGGAGGGGTGCGGCACTCGGTGCCACTTGCGTGCTATGACGTTTGTGCCTGCTCTTCATGACGTTTGTCATGCGCAGCAGCAGCAGTTTCGCGGTCAACTTGAAGTGCCCCAGCCGCACGATCTCTGCGTCGAGCGCTGAGGGTCCCAGCAGGGCTGACCCGAGCCCTGACGGCCGGATGCATGCCCGAGTACCGGCCTATCACCGCGGGCCCTGGATGCAGATCCTCCCTATCGCTCCAGGGCCCGCGGTTCTGCCTGCTGGCGCGCCCTGTCGGGTCTGATGGCGCGCGCTGTCGGGTGCCGCGCGCTGTCGGGTGCCGCGCGCTCTGCTGCGGCGCTCCCATACGCCCCGTCTGCGGCCGCGGTCACGGCCGTGGCGACCATCTAGCTGGATGCCGTTCCCTCGGTGCTCGACGGGTGCGTGAACATGCTCCTCGGAGCACCGACGAGGTGGCTCGTCGACGGTGAGGCGAAGCCCGGGGCGTGCAGGTCGATGTAGGTCAGCTCGCCCATGGCGCTCATGGCCTCGGCCATCTCGGCGGCCGCCTGGGGCGGCATCTCCTTCTTCTCGCCCTCCCGGGCGGCAGCCTCGTTGGTGAAGGCGATGGTCTCGGTGAACCAGCCGTCGGGCTCCATGGCGAGCGTGCCACCGATGATGTCGGGCCGCTGCTCGTGGAGCATGTCCATCGGCTGCGACATGAACTCGCGGAACCGCGCGGGGTCGGACACGCGTCCCTGGACCAGCTGGACGAACTGCGCATCGTCGGAGCCGCCATGGAGGAACATCACTGCGTCGTCGCAGTCGTGGAAGGTCACCTCGCCGTCGAAGCACTCCTTGGTCTCGCTCCACCACGCGTCCTGCTCCGGTCTGACCGAGTTGCGGGCCGCGGCCTCCCTCGACTCGAACCGGACGACGCCCACGAAGTCGCCGCTGTCGGACAGGCCATACGTGCCGCCAAGCCAGCCCTCGGCCATCGGCGACATCGTCTCGACCCACCGGTCCATCTGGTCGTAGAGCCGCTCCGCGTCGCGGCACTTGCCCTGGATGATCTGGATGAACACTGCTCAACCCTCCGTTCGTCGGGGGCCGCTTCACCCTGAAGTGGTCCGTCGACCGACGCTACGCCGCCCCAGTGGGTCTGTCATCGGCCTGCCGGACGAGTGCGGTCGGCACGAGCACGGGTTGGATGCGTGCGGGGCCACATATGTGCGGGCCAGATGCGTGCGGGCCAGATGCGTGCGGGCCGGACGAGTGCGGGCCGGGCTGGCAGGATGAGCGCGTGGCAGATCCCAGCGCCAGTGCTCGACGCCGGGCGCTGCTGGTCGGGGTCGCCAGCGGGCGAGGCGCCCTTCGGCGGGTCGGGGTCGCCGTGGGCGCCCTGGTCGCCGTCACCGTCGTCGGCACCGTCGGGTATGTGCTGCTCGGTTTCCCCGTCCTCGAGGCGCTCTACCAGACGGTGACCACGGTCGCCACGGTCGGCTTCAGGGAGGTCCGCCCGCTCAGCACGGTCGGCATGGTCTTCACGATGGTGCTCATCCTGCTCGGCGTCGGCACCGTTCTCTACAACCTCGGCATCCTCGTGGAGGCGGTCACCGAGGGACACCTGCGCGAATACCTCGAGAGGCGTCGAATGGACCAGCGAATCTCCGGCCTGAGCGGACACATCATCATCTGCGGCTACGGCCGCGTGGGCCGGGCCTCGGCAGCACATCTGCGGGCGACGGGCCACGAGGTGGTCGTCATCGACAGCGATCCCGAACACCTCGTGGGCGTGGACCTCCCCCACATCATCGGCGACGCGCTGGACGACCACACGCTGCGTGAGGCCGGCATCCGCAGCGCTCGCGCCCTGATCGCGACCCTGGAGCAGGACGCCGACACGGTCTACCTCACCCTGTCCGCCCGAGCCCTGCGGTCGGACCTCGTGATCGTGGCCCGGGCCCGCACCGTCGACGCCAAGGCCAAGCTGGTCCTCGCCGGTGCGAACCGCGCGGTCAACCCGCAGCTCATCGGTGGTCGGCGGATGGCCGCGTTCGCCCTCCATCCCGACGTCGCCGAGTTCCTCGACGTTGTCCTCCATGACGAGGAGGTCGACTACCGGATCGAGCAGGTCAGGGTTCCGGAGGGATCCGCCCTCGCGGGGCGCCCCATCGGCGACATCGACGTCACCGGTCGCTCGGGCGCCCAGCTCCTGGCCGTCCGCCGCCCGCAGCAGGGTGCCTTCGTCCCGAACCCGCCGGCCACGATGGTCGTCGAGGCCGGCAGCACGCTGATCGTCTTCGGCGACCCGCGCCAGGTGCTCGCACTGCACGGCCTGGTCGGGCCGCAGGCCGAGCCCGTCCAGCCGAACGAGCTTCAGGCGTAGAGCGCGCCGACCACCTCGCGGAACACCTCGGTGTGGCGGTCGACGTCCGCCTGGCTCGTCGCGGGGCACATGAGAGCCATGTTGTGGAAGGGGGTCATCAGGATCCCTCGGTTGCACATGGCCAGGTGCATGTAGGAGTCCAGCTCACCGTCGGCGGCGGCAGCCGACTCCTCGCCGGTGCGAGGGGCCGGCCGCATGAACCGGTACTCGGCCCGTGCCCCCAGCTGGCTGATCGACCAAGGGACGTCGAGATCGTTCAGGGTGTGCTGGACGCCCTCGGTGAAGCGCGTCGCAAGGGCGGTCATCCGGTCGAACGCATCCTCGGTGAGCACCTCGCCGAGCGTCGCGCGCATGGCCGCCGTCGACAGGGCGTTGCCCGCCAGCGTCCCGCCGACGCCGCCCACGTCGACGATGTCCGCATCTCCTGCCTCGGTGTGGCGGGTGACCGCGGAGGCGACCGCCTCGGTGATGCCGTACGCCCCCGTGGGGATGCCCCCGCCAATCGCCTTGCCGATGACGAAGATGTCGGGCTCGAGGCCCCAAGCGCGGGTGGCGCCGCCCCAGCCCGCCGAGAACGTGTGGGTCTCGTCGATCATCAACAAGGCTTCGTACCTCGTCGCCAGCTCGCGCAGCCCTTCGTGGAACCCGGGCTCGGGTAGCACGATCCCTATGTTGGTGAGGGCCGGCTCGGTGAGGATCGCGGCCACGTCGCCGTGCGCCAGGGCCGCTTCGACGGCCTCCAGGTCGTTCCAGGTGACCGCCCGGGTGGTCAGGTCGAGGTCGACCGGGGGCGCGACGTTGCCGGGCCGGCTCTCGGTCTTGCCCTCCGGTCCGGGCAGCGCGAACGCCTCGTCCACCGACCCGTGGTAGCAGTAGGCGAACACCAGCACCTTCGGCTTGCCCGTGGCCAGCCTCGCCAGCCGGATCGCCCACCGGTTCGCGTCTGTCGCCGTCAGCGTGAAGCTCCACAACGGCATACCGAAGCGTCTTTGCAGCTCCGCACCCACCCACTGGGCGTCCGCCGTGGGCAGCATGGTGGTGATGCCGCCCAGCTCGCTCATCCGCCGCTGCACTGCGCGCACCGTGGGCGCGGGGGAGTGGCCCGCCATGGCACCGGTGTCGCCGAGCGCGAAGTCGATGTACTCGTGGCCGTCCACGTCGCTGATCCGGTTGCCGCTCGCCCGGTCGAGGTAGAGCGGGAAGCCACCGGACCACATGTTCATCCAGGTCATCGGGACCCGGCCGAACAGGCTGGTCGCCTCGTCGTAGAGGCCTTGGCTTCGCGGGTGGTTCCTGGTGTATGCCGCCTGCTCGGCTCCCAGCAGGGAGGCCAGTCGCGCTCGGTTGAGATCTGCCATGCACGGCAACTTAGGGGGCTACCAGCGGCTGCGGCGCGATTTCGGGGCGGGACAACGGATTCCGAAGGCGCCTCCACGCGCGGAAGGGGGCACCCGGCATACCTCCTAGGCTTGGGCCCCATGGCCCGTCAGCGCACCCCCGAGGGACCGCCTCCGTCGCCCCCTGTCCAGAAGCTGCGGGTGCGCTACGCCAAGCGCGGGCGGCTGAGGTTCTCCTCCACGCGGGACTTCCAGCGAGCGCTGGAGCGGGCGGTGCGCCGCGCGGGGGTGCCGATGGCGTTCTCCGCCGGCTTCCACCCGCACCCGAGGATCTCCTACGCCAACGCGGCGCCGACGGGCACGGCCAGCGAGGCCGAGTACTTCGAGCTGTCGGTGGTCGAGCGGGTTGACCCGGAGTCGCTCCGGGACGCCCTCGACGAGGCCCTGCCCGAGGGGCTGGTCGTGCTCGAGGTCGTCGAGGCCGGGCCTGGGGCGCTCGCCGACCGGCTCGAGGCGAGCGACTGGCTGCTGGAGTTCCGCGACGTGCCCAGCGAAGCCCTGCAGGCGGCCGTTGAGGCGTTCCTGGGGGTCGACCGAGCCGAGGTCACCAGGACGTTCAAGACGGGACCCAAGACCTTCGACGTGCGCGCTGCAGTCGTGGCGATGGGGGTCGCGGATGCCGGGTCAGCCTCGTCCGGGGGGAAGGACGGCGCTGGGTATGCGATACTTCGTGTGGTCGTCCGGCACACCACACCCGCCGTCCGACCCGACGACGTCCTGACCGCGCTGCGAGCAGTCACGGGGTTCTCGCCGCCGGCACCTCCACGGGTGACCCGGCTGGCCCAGGGTCCGCTGAAGACCGCAACCGCTGGGGTGGCCGATCCCCTGGCTGCCGACAAGAACGCCGCCGGCGACTGATCGGTGACGCGCTCCGCGCGAACCGGCCAGGCGTAGAAAACCGACTTCCGCGTCGCGGGCGACCTGTCAGCGACACGAGGCTTGAAAACCGCAACCCACGCGGTCGTGTGGGGCGCCGATCCGGCGCCCGGGTGTGGCATCCGGCCCGTGGAGACGGAAGGACGCCCCCCATGGCATCCCATGACGACCTGCACACCGATTCGACCGAGCTGGGCCAGGCTGCCGGAACCGACGCGGCCGCAAGCGGCTCAGAAGGTGGCTCTGGCGCTGCTGCGCCCGAAGGTGGCTCGGCCGCTGCTGCGCCCGAATCGGCGTCGGCGGCCAAGTCCGCCGGTGCCCGCCGCGCCCGCAAGACCGCGGCCGCGCCCGTTGACACTGACGCGGCTCTCCTGACGACGAGCCAGGAGCACGCCGGCGAGTCGTCGGGCATGGCTGAGCCGACCGACGGCCCCGGCGCGCGGCCGACCAGGAAGACCGCGAAGAAGGCCGCCAAGAAGGCGGCCAAGAAGGCCGCTCCCCGCAAACGTGCCGCGGCAGGGGGCGGGGGCAAGAGCGTTCGTGCCAAGGCGCGTGAGGCGCAGGCCGGCGAGGCGCCCGCAGGCGAGGCGGAGGCAGGCGCAGCGCCCGCAGGTGAGGCGGAGGCAGGCGCAGCGCCCGCAGGCGAGGCGGAGGCAGATGCCGGTGAGGTGGCCGGCTCCCCAGCTGAGTGGCCGACCGCGGAGCTGGGGGCCCCAGGTGCGTCCGAGGTGACCGCGGCTGCCGAGGCCGTCTCGCCCCAGGAGGAGGTGGCCGAGCTGGCCGCGGAGGGGCCGCTGGAGGAGGCCGCCGAGCCGCTGGGGGAGGGCGCCGAGCCGCTGGAGGTCGCCCAGTCTCCGGCCGTCGCGACGGTGCCCAGCTTCGGCTTGCTCTTCCAGGCCCCGGAGCCTGCAGCGACCCCGCGTCGCCGGGCGACGAGTGCTGCCGGTACCCCCGGCAAGACCACCGCAAAGGCGGAAAGGGTGGCCGCCCAGCCGCCCGCACCAGGGAAGGGCGAGCAGCCCGAGGAGGAAGCCCAGGTAGCCCAGCCCGAGGCCACTGCGGAAGAGTCTGAGGCGGCCGAGCGGGCCGCGGAGGCCGTGGAGCAGGAGGGCGGCCGCCGTCGCTCTCGCCGGCGCGGAGGTCGTGGGCGCCGTTCCCGTGCCAACGGCGAGACCGAGGCCGTCGAGACCGCCGTCGAGGAGGGTGCCGAGGCCGCCGAGGCGGCCACGCCCTCGGGCGGCACGGGACCGGACACTGCTCGCGATGCCGCGGCGGAGGAGGCGGCAGAGAGCCCCAGCAGCCGGCGTCGGAGGCGCCGGCGTCGCGGCGCCGGTGCGGGCGAGGTCGAGGACCCGCCAGGCACGGTCACGAAGGTCCGGGAGCCCCGCAAGGAGCGCGAGGAGCCGGCCGGTGTCAAGGGCTCGACCCGGCTCGAGGCGAAGAAGCAGCGCCGCCGCGAGGGCCGCGAGGCCGGTCGCCGGCGCACCGTCATCACCGAGGCCGAGTTCCTGGCTCGTCGCGAAAGTGTCGAGCGCGTCATGGTGGTCCGCAACCGCGACGGACGGACGCAGATCGGCGTCCTCGAGGACGGTGTGCTCGTCGAGCACTACGTCTCCCGCGAGACCAACGCCTCGATGGCCGGCAACGTCTACCTGGGGCGCGTCCAGAACGTCCTGCCCTCGATGGAGGCTGCCTTCGTCGACATCGGCAAGGGCCGAAATGCCGTGCTGTATGCCGGCGAGGTCAACTGGGACGCGGCAGGGCTGGAGATCAACCAGCCGAAGCGCATCGAGAACGCGCTCAAGAGCGGTGACACCGTTCTGGTGCAGGTCACGAAGGACCCGATCGGCCACAAGGGCGCCCGGCTGACCTCGCAGATCTCGCTCCCCGGCCGCTACCTGGTCTACGTGCCCGAGGGGAGCATGACGGGCATCTCGCGGAAGCTCCCGGACACCGAGCGCACCCGGCTCAAGGGCATCCTGAAGGAGGTCGTCCCTGACAGCGCTGGGGTGATCGTCCGGACCGCTGCCGAGGGCGCCAGCGAGGAGGAGCTGCGGGCCGATGTCGAGCGCCTGACGAAGGCGTGGCAGCGGATCACCGACCGGGCCGAGGCCAAGTCCGGGAAGAAGGGTTCCGCCGGCGGTGCCCCTGTGCTTCTCCATGGCGAGCCCGACCTGACCGTGCGGGTGATCCGCGACGTGTTCAACGAGGACTTCACCTCGCTGGTCGTGGCCGGCGACGCTGCGTGGGGGGAGATCAACGAGTACGTCGAGGACGTCGCTCCGGACCTCGGCAAGAAGCTCCAGAAGTGGACCTCTGGGGAAGACCTCTTCACGCACTACCGCGTCGACGAGCAGCTGGCCAAGGCCATGGACCGCAAGGTGTGGCTTCCCTCGGGCGGCTCCCTGGTCATCGACCGTACGGAGGCCATGACTGTGGTCGACGTCAACACCGGCAAGTTCGTCGGCTCCGGTGGCAACTTGGAGGAGACGGTCACCAAGAACAACCTCGAGGCCGCCGAGGAGATCGTCCGCCAGCTGCGGCTGCGCGACATCGGCGGCATCATCGTGATCGACTTCATCGACATGGTGCTCGAGAGCAACCGCGACCTGGTGGTCCGGCGCCTGCTGGAGTGCCTCGGCCGCGACCGCACGAAGCACCAGGTTGCCGAAGTGACCTCCCTGGGGCTGGTCCAGATGACCCGCAAGCGGGTCGGCTCGGGCCTGATCGAGGTGTTCTCGGAGGTCTGCGAGCAGTGCAACGGCCGGGGCATCATCGTCCACGCCGAGCCGGTCGACAAGCCCACTGCCGAGCAAGGCAACGGGGGCGGCAACGGGTCACGGTCAAGGGGTCGTCGCGGCAAGGCGGCGGGCCCCGAGGTGGAGGCCCTCGTGCGGCCGTCCGGCCCGACGCCGGCGCAGATCGCCGCGGCGGCACATGCAGCCGCCATCAAGGGCCTGTCCGGGGAGCCGCAGGACGACGATGTCGCCGAGCTTGCCATCCAGGACGCCCCGGTCGACCTGGTGCGGGAGATCGACGACGACGAGGAGGAAGACCTGGTGGGGATGGGGCTCGATGAAGCTGAAGAGGCTGA
Source organism: Dermatophilaceae bacterium (assembly GCA_035691065.1). GTDB lineage: Bacteria > Actinomycetota > Actinomycetes > Actinomycetales > Dermatophilaceae > DASSJT01. Next base: position 4,253 of record DASSJT010000200.1, on the reverse strand, counting down.
GCGAGCCGAGGCCATGGAGGTCATCACGTCGGCCGAGCCGAGCAGGGGGGCTGAGCCCATCACCGAGGCCGACAAGCCCAGCCCTGCGCCCCGCAAGCGCAAGCGGGGCCGGGTCGTAGCGCCCGCCGGACCGCCGCGCCACATCGAGGCCGGAGCCACTACGCCCAGCGGCTCCGGCGACGAGGCGGAGGTCAGTGCCCCTGAGCCGGCCGCAGCAGGGGAGGCCTGAGGCCTTCCTGGCGCCCCGCCGGGGAGACTCCGGCCATGCCCGTGGCGAGTTTGTTCGTGCGGGGCCCAGCCGGTACTCTTGACCCTCGGTGCGCCCACCGATCCGATGTCCGCGTGAGCGGGTGGCTATTGGACGGTCCAGCCCGCAGCTGGCCAGAGAGAGCGCGTGCCCCCCGTAAGACGAAAGTGAGTTCGACGTGTACGCGATTGTTCGCGCAGGCGGTCGCCAGGAGAAGGTCTCCGTGGGTGACGTCCTCATCATCGACAAGGTTGGTGGTGAGGCTGGCGACAGCATTGACCTCACGCCGCTGCTCGTGGTCGACGGCTCTGCCGTGACGAGCGATGCTGCCAAGCTCGCCAAGGTCAAGGTGACGGCCGAGATCGTCAAGCCCGCCAAGGGCCCGAAGATCACCATCTTGAAGTACAAGAACAAGACTGGTTACCGCAAGCGTCAGGGCCACCGTCAGCACCTGACCCAGATCAAGGTCACCGCGATCGACGCCTGAGCCGGCTCGTCGATCCCCAAGAAGCACACTGACTGAAGGCAGGCACTGACATGGCACACAAGAAGGGTGCGTCCTCGACCCGCAACGGTCGCGACTCCAGCGCCCAGTTCCTCGGCGTCAAGCGCTACGGCGGCCAGGCCGTCAAGGCCGGCGAGATCCTCGTCCGCCAGCGCGGCACTCACTTCCACCCCGGTGACGGCGTGGGCCGCGGCGGCGACGACACGCTGTTCGCCCTCGTCGCGGGTGCGGTCAAGTTCGGCACCAAGCGCGGGCGCAAGACCGTCAACATCGTCCCGGCGGAGACCGCCGCGGCCGAGTGACCCGTATGCCGCGTGGCTCAGGCGCGCGGCCACCGACCTCGCGAGGGGGCGGGCCCGGACCGGGGCCCGCCCCCTGCCGTTCCCTCCCCACCCACCTTCCTCGGGTCACCCGATAACGGGGCGCCTCACCCGATGTGCGTTCTCGGGTGAGGCGGGCCCTTCTCGGGTTCAGCTCGGCCAGACCTAGACTCGGCGCAGGCCCAGCACCACCGATGCGGGTGCCGAAGCGCCACCACGAGGCTCGACCCGGAGCCTGATCGCTGAGCGCGTGACCACCGAGCGCCAGCATGGGACGCCACCGCCAGGCGCGACGACAGGCGCCACGACAGAACGCCACCGCCAGGCGCGACCACAGGGCACCATCACGAGGCACGACCACAGAGCGCCACTACCGGGCGCGACCACAGGGCATCACCAGAGAACATCACGAGAGAGCAGGGACATGACCACCTTCGTCGACCGGGTCGTGCTGCACGTCGCAGCCGGCGACGGCGGTCATGGCGTGGCTTCCGTGCGGCGGGAGAAGTTCAAGCCACTCGGCGGCCCCGATGGCGGCAACGGCGGCCGGGGCGGCAGCGTCATCCTCCGCGTCGACCCGCAGTCGACGACGCTCCTGGACTACCACCACAGCCCGCACAGGAAGGCCGGCAACGGCCGACCCGGAGCCGGCGACGAGCGCAACGGCGCCGACGGTGAGGACCTGGTGCTGCCCGTCCCAGAGGGCACCGTGGTGAAGACCACCGACGGAGCGGTGCTCGTCGACCTCGTTGGCCCCGGCGCGGAGTACGTCGTCGCCCAGGGAGGGCGAGGTGGTCTGGGCAACAAGGCGCTGGCATCGCCGCGGCGCAAGGCCCCTGGTTTTGCGCTGCTCGGGGAGCCCGGCGACCGCCTCGACGTGGTCCTGGAGCTGAAGTCGCTCGCCGACGTGGCGCTGATCGGCTTCCCTTCGGCCGGCAAGTCGTCCCTCGTCTCGGTGCTCTCGGCGGCCCGGCCGAAGATCGCCGACTACCCCTTCACCACACTCGTCCCCAACCTCGGCGTGGTCACGGCAGGCGACACGAGGTTCACGATCGCCGACGTGCCCGGGCTCATCCCGGGCGCCAGCGAAGGCCGGGGCCTGGGCCTGGAGTTCCTGAGGCACGTCGAGCGCTGCTCGGTGCTCGTGCACGTCATCGACTGCGCGACGCTTGAGCCGGGCCGGGACCCCATGACCGACCTCGACGTGATCGAGCGGGAGCTCTCGGCGTACGTGCCCGACAACACCCTCGGAGGTCGACCTCTATCCGAGCGCACCCGCATGGTGGTGCTCAACAAGGCCGACGTCCCCGAGGCGCGCGAGCTGGCGGAGATGGTCAAGCCGGATCTCGAGGCCCGCGGCCTCGAGGTCTTCATCGTGTCAGCCGTAGCCCATTCAGGCCTCCGAGAGCTGGCCTACGCCATGGCACGTCACGTCGCCGAGGCACGCCGAGAGCTCGAGTCGGTCGTGCCGCCGCGCATCGTGCTGCGCCCCAAGGCCGTCGACGACACGGGATTCCGGGTGGTCCGTCAGGAGACTCCCGACGGCGAGGTGTTCCGCATCGAGGGGGATCGGCCCACCCGATGGGTCCGCCAGACCGACTTCGCCAACGACGAGGCCGTGGGGTACCTCGCCGACCGGCTGGCCCGCCTCGGGGTCGAGGAGGCGCTTCTGGAGGCAGGCGCCCTCCCGGGCAGCACCGTCCTCATCGGACCGGCCGACAACGCGGTGGTCTTCGACTGGGAGCCGACGATGGCGACAGGTGCCGAGCTCCTGACCGGCCCACGCGGCACCGACCTCCGCCTCGGCGAGGCCTCGCGCCGGACCCGAAGCGAGAAGCGGGAGGAGTTCCACGCCCGCAAGGACGCGCAGACCACGGCGCGTGCCGACCTCGACCGCGAGCGGCGATCCGGGCACTGGGCTACAGCGCGTGACGAGGACGACGCGTGACCGACGCCGCGACCCAGCCCTCACGCGCCACACGCCATCGGCGCCACATCGCCGCGGCCCAGCGCCTCGTCGTCAAGGTGGGCTCGTCCTCGCTGGCGAGCACCGGAGGTGGCTTGGACGAGGCCCGCCTGCGCGCCCTCGTGGACGTCGTCGCCGCCCGGCGCAACGCCGGCACGTCGCTCGTCCTCGTCTCCTCGGGTGCCATCGCCGCAGGCATCGCCCCGCTCGGCCTCGCCAAGCGGCCCTGGGACCTCGCGACCCAGCAGGCTGCGGCGAGCGTCGGGCAGGGAGCCCTGGTCGCGGCATACCAGCGTGCCTTCGGGGCCCACGGGCTCACCGTCGGGCAAGTCCTGCTGACGGCAGACGACGTGACCCGGCGCTCCCACTACACCAACGCAAAGCGGACCCTCGAGCGCCTGCTCGAGCTAGGCATCGTGCCGATCGTCAACGAGAACGACACCGTGGCGACCCAGGAGATCAGGTTTGGCGACAACGACCGGCTGGCCGCGCTGGTGGCCCACCTGGTCGGTGCCGACGGGCTGGTCCTCCTGACCGATATCGACGGGCTCTACGACGGGCCACCGAGCCGACCCGGCAGCACGCGCATCGACACGATCTCGGGCCAGGACGACCTCGAGCACGTCGAGATCGGGGGCACGGGCAGCACCATCGGCAGCGGTGGCATGCAGACCAAGGTCGAGGCGGCCGGCATCGCCAACGCGGCGGGCATCACGACCCTGCTCACCTCCGCCGAGCTCGTCGCTCCCGCACTCGCGGGCGGGCCGGTGGGCACGGTCTTCGCCCCGGCCAGGTCGCGCCGCACGTCCCGAAAGCTCTGGCTTGCCCACGCCACCACGGCGCGCGGCCGGCTGGTCATCGACGAGGGCGCAGTGCGCGCCGTCCTCGAGCGGCGCACCTCCTTGCTGCCCGCGGGGGTCGTCGCAGTCGAGGGCACCTTCGGCGACGGCGACGCGGTCGACGTCTGCGCGCCCGACGGCCGCGCCATCGCCCGGGGGCTGGTCAACTACTCCTCTGCCGAGCTGCCCGGCCTGATCGGCCGCACCACCCACGACCTGGCCCGCGAGCTCGGACCCGGTTACGAGCGCGAGGTCATCCACCGCGACGACCTCGACGTGCACTAACGGCGCTCGGCTGCGGCTCCAGCCCGGCTCTAGGCAGCTGTGCCGCGGCTCCAGCACGGCTCCACGGCGGCTCTAGCTGTACTGACCGGAC
>DASSJT010000199.1:0-35604 GCA_035691065.1 Dermatophilaceae bacterium | reverse complement strand
CGACACTCTTGCCACCTAATGCCTTCGGACGTGGCTTCGCGCGCATTCCATGACGGCGTCCAGGTCCACGCCGTAGGTGTCGCGTCCAGTCGCGGCATACGCTGCCAACCTCGTGGCGGCCCGATCAAAGAGTCGCTGCGCCCCGGTCTGGTTGCCGCGGGCGGCGTGGGTGATCGCCACGCAGACCTGCGCCAGTCCCTGCCAGAGGTCCCGCTCCTCGGGCGGACCGGCCTTCCAGCGAGCCTCAAGGACCTCGTGGGCGGCGAAAGGACGACCGTCCGCCACCAGCTCTCGCGCTGTCCTGAGCGTCTCCTCAGGCGGCAGCGGCTCCTCCGAGACCGGCTCGACTCCTTCGGCGCCATAAGGCAGAGGGCGGCCCAACGCGTCCCGCGGGCGGGCCTGGCGAGCACGCCCGAGCGGGTCGCGATCACGCTCAGACCGAGTCACCAGAACAGCCTCCCAGGAAACGAGCTCATCCGCCGCCGACGGCGCGCATGGCCACGGCGATGACTGCCCGCCGGCCAGGGCCCACTGCAGACGGCCTGCCCCGCCGAGGTAACGAGTGGAGCGTCATGCCAGGCGCCCTAGATCACCGCAGCAATCGCGGACACCTCCACGAGCGCACCGGGAACGCCGAGTCCGGAGACCAACGCGGCGCTGACCAGCGGGGGAACCTTCGCGGTGCTCAGCGAGGGAGCCGCGGCGGCGTATGCCGCCTGCACGTCTGCGCCCTCCACCAGAACCACCGAAACGCTCACGAGATGTTCGATCCCCGCGCCGGCTGCCTCAAGCGCGGTCGCGAGGTTGGCCATCACCTGCCGGGTCTGGGCTGCCACGTCAGCGCCGCCGACGAGCTGGCCGTTGTGATCGACGGCGTTCTGACCGCCGACGTACACGGTCGTGGCGCCGGGCGGAACGATGGCGACGTGGCTGAATGCCGGACTCGCGAACAACCCCTTGGGACGCAACAACTGGATCTCTGTCATGTCGAGCACGCTACTGATCCACGGTGACAGGATCGTCCTCCCTGTGTCGCGCTCAGCGGCGCTCATATGGCCGCGCATGAGCCCTGGTGCCGAGGACATTGAAACTGCGGCCAGGGGTCAGGAGATCTCCGTGCGCATCACGCAGTTCTTCATGCCCTTGGGTCGGACGTAGGTGAAGCCGGCCCGCTCGAAGAGGCTCCGGGTGCCGTTGTAGAGGACCGAAACCTTCTGACCGTCGGTGTCATGCGGATACCCTTCCACCACCCCACCTCCGGCCTGTGCGATCAGGCCCAGGGCGCCACGAAGGGCGAGCGCCGACATTCCCTTGCGGCGGTACTTCTTGTCGACGAAGAGGCAGGTGATCCGGTAGTCGGGCAACCTGTCGAGGTCGGCCTCGTACTCCTTGCGATGGTAGATGTTCGGCAGTTCCTCCACGGAGCCGTACTGGCACCAGGCCACTGCCTCGTCACCGTCCAACACCAGCGCAGCGTGTGCTCGGCCCTCGTTGACCAATCGCTGCTTCAGGGCGCGGTTGCCCTCCGCGGTGAACGTCTTCTCGGCATGGAGGGTCTGAAACCAGGTGCACCAACACCCGCCAAAGACACCGTTGTGCCGCTCGGCGAGCCGTGCGAACGCGTCCCAGGTGTCAGGGCCGAGTGGCTTGACCGTGTAGTCGCTCATGGAGTCGTTCCCTTCGGTGCTGCGCCTCGGAAGGATTCGGCGGCCCTAGGACCTCGTTCTCGCATGCGCCGACTGGCTGGTCAAGTCCCGTGAGGTGGCCTACGAGGTCTGACCCTCGTGGTCGCGGGGTCAGGTCATGATGGCCTGCTCGGTCGGCTCAGGCCGGGTGGCGGCGAAGCTGCTGCTCGAAGCGGCCAGCCAAGACGGCTACCAGGGTCCGCCTAGGAGTCGCCGGTCCCGACGAGGTGGAACACGCGGCTGAGCTGTCGGTAGGGGTCGCGAAGGCTGGCCTCGAGCTCGACCTGCGCCACGGCCTGGACATCGGTGTCCGCGACGGGCAGGTCCGTCCAGTCCGAGAACAGCCAGACTCCGTACCAGGCCCGGGGCTCGACTCCGTGACGGCGCAACAGCTCCGAGAGGTGCTCGACGGTGTCGCCGCGGGTCGACGTGCCAAGTACACCGATCTCGCTGTCGGCGTCGAAGCCGGCCAACGCCTCGGCCCACCTGTGCTCCAGCGCCGGGCGCACAGCCATCGTCTGGGCATTCAGGGCCATGATCGAGACCACTCCCCCGGGCTCGACACAGCGGCACAAGACCTCGACCAGGTGCTCTGGTGCGGGAAGGTACATCAGCACGCCATGGCAGAGCACCACACCAAACCGGCGGCCCTCGGTGGCCTGCACAGCCGACTCTCCCGGCGCTTGGACCAGCCGGACGCGCGACCGGATCTCCTCGGGTTCCTGAGCCATCCGTTCCTCGGCCTTGGCCAGCATCGCCGGCGAGGGATCCAGGACCGTGACCTCGTAGCCCAGCCGGGCCAAGGGCAGCGACTGGTGCCCTGCGCCTCCCCCGACGTCCAGTACCGAGACCGGCGGGGGTGGCAGGTGTCGCAGCAGCTGTCGGTGCAGGACATAGGTCCGCACCTGCCCCTTTACGGTCGCGTACGCGCCATCGACGAACCGATCAGCCAGCCCCTGCCACGCATCCTCGACCACGCAACCATGCTCTCAACCCCCGCGCCCGTTCCCACCAGCTGTGCGGCATACCACTGCTTGGACCCGAGCGGATCGAGGCGCAGCAAGCGCCCGTTCAGACGGAACCGGCACTGGGCCCGTAGGCCGTCTGGCCGGGGTGGTCGGTAAGCCCGAAGATGGAGCGGGTAAAGGGAGTACTCAAGCTGACTGCGACCAGAGGTGGGAGGCTTCCGATGGGTGAAGATTCGGCGAAGCGCCGGGCCGAGCGTGCCGAACGAGCCGACTACCACGTCCAGGCGCAGCGGCGGCGCAGCGAGCAGGAGTCGGCCAAAGCGCAGGTCCTGATCGACCGGTTCGTCGCCCAGGCGACCCAAGCCGGGTTGGCGACCGAGGAGCTGACGGCTCGTCCCTGGTCCGGAGGTGGGCGCTACCGGACGAGCGTGGTCGGCTGGTACCTGCGCCGCGACCGCTCGATCGGTGTCGGCCTGGATGGCAGCTACTACGTGCTCGTCGTGGCACCGCAGCGGTTCGGCCGCTGGCGCACCGTCCCGATCGACCCGACCCCTCCGCCGCTCCAGGTGGGGCAGGGTGCCCGCGACGGCGAGTCGGTCGCCCTCGAGGCCCTGCTGGAGATGCGGCTGCAGTGGTAGGGCCACACTGACGGCCGAGCCCGTCAACAGTCCATTCTGGGCAGGCCTCCGTCGCCCTCGGCGACGGCTCTCGCATGTCGTATGCCGTTGATCGGCTGGGCTCGTCGTAGCAGGGTGGTGCCAAGACCCGACCCGATCCCACTGACTCCGTATTACAGGGACGACGAACAATGGCACCGATCACCTCCCACATCGAGATCGCGCGTCCTGCGGAGGACGTGTTCGCCTACACCACCGACCCGTCACGATTCTGCGAGTGGCAAGACGATGTCGTGAGCGTGCGCATCGAAGGTGAGGCACCCGGTTTGGGCACCCGGTTCACCACGATTCGGCGAATGGGCCGAAGCGAGCGTGCGATGACGCAGGTGATCACGGAAAGCAGGCCGCCGACCAAATGGGCCGCTCGGGGTGTTGGTGGACCGGTCAGGCCACGCGTCGACATGACGGTCGAACCGCTCGCCGACAACACCCGGTCGCGGGTGACGGTCGTCATGGACTTCGAAGCACACGGGATCGGCAGGTTGCTTGTGCCGCTCATCGTCCGCCGGCAGGCGGCAATGCGTGCGCCTCGGAGCTACCAGCGCCTCAAGGAACGGCTCGAGCGCCAGAGCTAGCGTTCCTGCCACGGCACTCCCCGAGGCTGGTCGCCCTCGGCAGCCGACCCCCTTCCGGCGATCGGCGGGCTCGAACGCGTCGGCTCAGTGTCCATAGGGATCGGTGATAACCCGACGCTGCGGTTGAGGCTGGCCGCCGCCCAGACAGAGAGGGCGAGGGCGGCGAGGAGGTAGGCGTTGCCGGCAAGGTGGTCGAGCGGGCTCCACCCGAACTCGCGGCTCTGCCCCCAGGGCGGCCACACCACCGGGCGGGCCACAAAGACCGCGGCCCACGCGGCGCCCACCCACGGACTGCGCTCCCAAACAGCCAGCGCGAGCGGAACCACCCAGACCCAGTGGTGCGTCCACGAGACCGGCGAGGCGACCAGCATGGCCAGCGATGCCAGACCGGTGGCCAGCACCCTGTCGCCGCGCTGCCACCAGCCGGCACCGACGACCAGCACCGCGAGGGCGAGGGGCGCGGCGATGGCGAGCCACAGCAGGGTGGGCGGCGGGCCGTCGAGGAGCCTGGTCAGGGCACCGTAGACCGACTGGTTGTGGGCCAGCGCCGGCGGCCCCACCCGGCGGGCGTCGAAAAGGCGGTGGGCCCAGTACGTCCCGGCCGAGCCCGGCATCGCCAGGAACCCGACAGCAACGGTGCCGGCGAAGGCCAGGACCGCCCGTCCGGCAGCCGCACGACGTCCAACCAGGGCCAGCAGCACGACGAACAGGAGCGGGGTCAGCTTCACGCCGGCAGCGACGCCCACCAGCACCCCGGACCAGCGCTGTCCAGGCCGGACCAGGTCGACCAGCACCGCCAGCATCAAGAACAGGTTGACCTGACCAAAGGCCAGGTTCTGCCACACCGGCTCCAAGGCGAGGGCACCCCCGGTCAGGAGAGTGACCAGCCACCCGGGCGCGGGCCGGTCGAGCGCGCGGCGCACCACCACGACCGCCAGCGCGAGCGCGCCTACGGACGCCCCGGTCCACAGAGCGGCCGCGAGCCGCGCCGGCAGCACCGCCAACGGCACCATCACGACCGCTGCGAACGGCGGGTAGGTGAACCGCAGCCCGGTCACGGGGTCGCGGGCCTCGAACAGGGGCAGACCCTCGAGCACCGCCCGGCCCCCATACCGGTAGACGAACAGATCCGTGAAGCCGCCGCGGAGCGCGCCCACGACGGCCGCAGCGAGGACCAGGACCAGGACCGGGGCGGCCCCGTTCAGGATGCGGGAGTGCCTCACCGGAGCTCAGCTGGGGTCGGAACACTGAGCAAGAAGACCCAGCAGACCAGCTCGCCCGGCCGAGGCGAGCGCCTCGCGCTGCCGGGCCGCGCCACCGCCGCTGGCCAGGATCACCTCCACGCCCGTCAGGACCGCGCGCTCCTCGGCCGGCGGCAGCACCCAGCACACGTCCGTGACGAGCTGGCGGATGGCCTGTCCCGCGGGCACCATCCGTGGTTGCGCCGCCGACGGCCGGCGCAGGTCGAGGAGGTCACCACCGAGCCCATGCCGGGCGGCCTGCCACGAGGCGGCCCGGAGCAGCTCCGGGTCGACGTTGGGAGCCGGTATGCCGGCCGCGCCCTCCCGCAGCGCGTGCACCACGATCGCCCGCACCAGGCCGGCATACGTGGCCGCCGTCTCGACGTCGATGGCGACGTCCGCCGCCCGGACTTCCACCGTGGGGTAGCGCTCGGAGATGCGCACGTGCCAATAGATCATCCCGCGGTCCATGATCACGCCAGTGGCGAGCAGGGACTGGACCCGGCGCTCGTGGTCCGCCTCGTCATGGCAGTACGGAGGGGGGCCCTCGACAGGCCACCGCTGGCTGTGCACGCTGCGCCAGCTCGCGAAGCCGGTGTCCCGCCCGTGCCAGAGCGGGGAGTTCGCCGTGAGGGCCAGCAGGAGGTGGAGGCGGGGGCGGAGCCGGTTCATGACGTCCACGCCCGCGGCGCGGCTGGGCACCTGGACGTGCACGTGCATGCCGTTGACCAGCTGCTCCTCCAGCAGCGCCGGGACCTCATGAAGGATCGCGAGGTAGCGCTTCTTGGGCGTGATCGTGGCGTCCGGGCGCCCGAAGGGCGCCGCCCCCACCGGCGCCAGTATGACCCCGTTCGCCGCCGCCGCCGCTGTCAGGCTGCGCCGGGAGCAACGCAGGTGGTCGGCCACCTCCTCGGGCGACCGGCATACCGGAGTCGCCGTCTCCACCTGCGCCAGCGACACCTCCGCTTGTAGCTCCCACTCGCTCGCCTCGGAGCTGCACGGCGCGGAGCTGCGGGCCTTGTCGAGGACGTCGGCCGCCACGGGCACCGGTATGCCCGACTCGGGGTCGACAAGGAGGAACTCCTCCTCGACGCCGACGCTGGGCAGGTCCACGAGGTCCACGGATCCCCCGACCGACAAACGCCACCGGGCACCACTGACGGGCGCCCGCCTCCCTCAACTCTATCGCTGCCGCTACCGTCGAGACGTGCGTGCGATCGAGTACACGAAAACCGGTGGGCCAGAGGTTCTGACGCTGGTGGAGCGACCGAGGCCCGAGCCAGGCCCGGGCGAGGTCCGGGTCCGCATCCACCGGTCGGGTGTGAACCCCACCGACTGGAAGTCGCGCCGCGGGCTGCGCGAGGGCATGGAGGTCGATCCGCCGCAGGTCCCGAACCAGGACGGGTCCGGGGTCGTCGATGCGGTGGGCCAGGGAGTGGAGGCCGCCCTCGAGGGACTCCGGGTGTGGGTCTGGGAGGCGGCCCACCTGCGGCCCGCGGGCGGCACTGCCCAGGAGTATGCCGTGGTGCCGGCCACGCACGTCATGCTGCTCCCGGACGCGGCCTCGTTCGACCTCGGAGCCGGTCTCGGCGTGCCGTTCCTGACGGCGCACCGGTGCCTGACGGTGACCGAGGACGGCCCGATCCGGCTGGGTCCCGGCACGCTGGAGGGGCGCACGGTCCTGGTGGCCGGAGGGGCCGGCGCGGTCGGCAATGCCGCCATCCAGCTCGCCCGCTGGTCCGATGCGACGGTCATCACGACGGTGAGCAGCCCGGAGAAGGCCAACCTCGCCGCGCGGGCGGGCGCCGACCATGTCCTCGACTACCGGCGGCAGGACGTCATTCGCGAGACCCGTGCCATCGCGCCCGGTGGCGTGAACACGATCGTCGAGGTGTCCCCGTCGGTGAACGCCGGGCTCGACGTGGAGGTGCTGGCGCGGAACGGCTCGGTGGCGGTCTACGCCAACGACGGCGGCAGCACGGTCTCGCTCCCCGTCCGGGACTCCATGGTGCCCAACGTCCGGTGGCAGTTCGTGCTGGTCTACAACGCACCGCACAGCTGGCGGGTGCGCGCCCTGGACGATGTCTCGGCTGCGCTCACGGACGGCGCGGTGCGCGTCGGCGACGAAGCCGGTCTGCCCCTTCATCACTACCCGCTGGAACACGCCGCCGAGGCACATGCCGCCGTGGAGGACCACGTCGTCGGCAAGGTCATCATTGACGTCATGCCGTAGGGACCGGTTCCTGGGTCTGCCGCTCGTGGGCCCGTAATCCGCCACGTCGGCAGAGCCCGGGTGCCACACTCAAGACGTGCCTGTGAGGGTGGCAGGGCAGCCACCGGTATTCGTCGGGCGCGCCAGGGAGCTTTCTGAGGTCGGCGCGGTCATCGAGCGTGCCCGGGCGGGGCAGGCGAGCGCCCTGTTGGTGACCGGCGACGCCGGCGTGGGCAAGTCCGCCCTGGTCCACCACGCACTGGCCGGCGTAGGCGACGACGCGCTCGTGCTGAGCGGCGGAAGCCTCCCGCTGGGTTCGATGTCTGTCCCGTTCCTCGCACTCCGGCACGCTCTGCGGAGGCTGCCTGCCGGCATACCGCCTCCGCCCCTCATGGGAGAGGCGGCGGCCAGCGTGCCGGTCGAGTTCGACGCCTGGGTCGACGAGGTGTGCGCGACCCGCCCAGTCGTGCTCTTCGTCGATGACCTCCACTGGTCAGACCAGAGCACGCTCGACGTGCTGATGTATCTCCTTGCCGGCCCTCGGGACCGAGGGCTGGCTGTGCTCTCCACGCTCCGCCGCGGCGAGGTCGCCGAGGGGCACCCGCTCAACACCTGGCTGGCCGACGTGCGCAGGCTTCCCGGCTGCCAGGAGCTGCCGCTCGGGCCCTTGACGCGGTTCGAGACCCGCGAGCAGGTCGCGGGGCTGCTCGGCACTGTGCCCCACGAGACGCTGGTGAACGAGGTCTATGCCCGCACCCGCGGCAACTCCTACCTGAACCGCCTGCTCGTCGCGGGGCTCGACCCGGACGTCGCCCATCTCCCCGCCTCGCTGCCCGACGACCTGCAGGGTGCCCTCATGGCGAACTGGCACCGCCTCTCGACCGACGCGCGGGAGATCACGAAGGTCCTCGCGGTAGGCGGCAGCCGGCTGACCGCCGGAGAGCTCGGCAAGGTCCTTCAGCAACAACGCTCGTTCGCCGATCTCCGGGGGCTGCTCCGGGAGGCCGTGGACGTCGGCGTCCTGGACATCGATGACCTCGACGGCACGTACTGGTTCCACCACCCGCTGCAGGCCGAGTTGATGGAGCGACAGCTGCCGGCCGACGAGCGGCGGGCCTGGCACGAGACGTTCGCGGCATACATCGAGGCAAGGCTGGACGAGGACAGCCGCGACGATGTCGCAGTCCTCGCGGCGCTGGCGGACCACCACTTCCACGCCAACCATCCCGAGGAGGCCTACGCCTGGTCGCTGCGTGCGGCGGAGGCCGCGGGCCAGGTCGGAGGAGCCAGCGAGCGCATCCGACTGCTGCGCCGGGCGCTGGACCTGCGGGGCCGCCTCCCGACCGTCACGGAGACCCGGGAAGAGCTGCTCTGGCGCCTGCGAGCCGCCGCCGCCGAGGCCGCGGACCACACCAGTGAGCTGGAAGCCCTCGACGAGCTCATTGCCCTGACGGACCCGCACACCTCACCCGCTGTGGCCGCGGAGCTGGTCATCCGGCGCATGCACGTCCGCTTCTCCCTCGGGCAGGGGTTCATCAGTCCCGAGGAGACGGCACGTGCGGCGGAGATGGCCGCGGCCGAGCCCGACTCCTGGCAGTACGCGTTGGCCGTGGCCGAGCAGTCGCATGCAGCCCTCTGGGCCGGCGAGGATGCCACTGCGGCGGAGTTCGCGGACCGCGGGCTTGCGGCCGCGGAGCGGGCCGGGCACCCGAGGGCGCTCTCCCACGCGAGGACCGCCCAGTCCGCCATGGCGCTCCTGCGCGAGGACTACGAGCAGGCGTTCGCCTGGGCTGACCGGGCGCGGGAGGCAGCCCTCGAAGCGGACGACTTCTGGGCGTACGTCCACGCCGTGCTGTGGGAGGCCAACGCCATCGACTGCTCGTTCTCCGAGGAGGTGATCAGGCACAAGCGCCGGCGACGTCTCGAGGCGGAGGCCGTCGGCTGCCCGCATCCCTACCTTTCCTGGATCGCAGCCGACGAGGCAATGGGCCTGCTCGGCCTCGGCAGCTGGGGGCCGGCAGCCGAGCTCGTGCGGATGTGCCTCGGCTCGGAGCCCGGCCACCTGGTCGACGTGATGAGCCGGCTCAACGCGGCCCGGCTCGCTGCCCTGCAGGGCCGCCCTGACGAGGCGCGCGCCCATCTGGAGCGGGCCGACGAGCTCTTCGCGGACCTGTCCGGGTTCAAGCCCTTCGCGTTCGACGCCGTGCGGGCCGACGTCCTCCTCGCCGCGGGCGACGCGGAGGAAGCCCTTGCGTCCGCCATGAACGGCATCGACCTGGAGGGTGCGGCACCGACGATGGCCGAGTGGCTCGTGCCCCTCGCGGCGCGAGCCATCGCGGACCTGACGGACGGGGCCCGCAGGATGGGCGGGGAGGGACTCCAGGCGGCGCTGGCCAGAATGGGTGCACTGGAGGCGCGGTTCCCACCCCGGCGGCTCGACGTCTCCGGCGGGACCATCCCGGAGCCGCCGCTTCCGCTCGTGTTCGACGGCGCGACTACCCAACCGCAAGCCGCCTCCCAGGTCGATGCCATGGCGGACTGGTACCTCGCCGAGTCCGGCCGGGCGCACCGGTCGCGGAACAACGCCGCTCAATGGCAGACGGCGGCGCATCGGCTCGCAGCGGCGCACCTGCCCTGGGAGACCGCCTATGCGTGGTACCGCGCGGGGGAGGCCCTACTGAGGCAGTCCCGGCCGGACCACGCTGCAGCGGCCTCAGCCCTGCGGACCAGCAGCGCGATCGCGCAGGAGCTGCGCGCCATGCCGGTGCTCGACCTGGTCCGCGAGCTGGCGACGGCAGCCAGGATCAGCCTGGACGACGTGGCAGCCAGGTCCGCGCCGCATGCACAGGCATCGATTGCAGGTCTCACGCCGCGTGAGGAGGAGATCCTGCGCCACTTGGTGGCCGGTCGAACCTATGCGGAGATCGCTGGCGCACTCTTCCTCAGCGAGAAGACCGTGAGCTCGCACATCTCCAACATGCTGCGCAAGACGGGCGCGGCAAACCGAGTGGAGCTGGCACAGTTCGCGCGGTCGGGAGCCGGTTCGAGCCGGCCCGCTGGCTAGGTGACAGAGTCGGTATGCCGGCCGGCCGGCATACCGCCGCGTCGTCCGCCTGCGAGGACGATTTTCGAGGACAGGATGCGAGCGCGTCCTTAGACTTGCCGTAGCGGCGGGTCCGCTGCCAGTGACGTGACAGCAAGGCGGGTTCCCATGACTGACCGTCCGACTCCTGACATCAACCATGCCCTCGACCAGGACGCTGCTGAACGCCAACGCGCGCTCCTGAGTCTCCACTCCCTTTCCGGCGCGTTCGGCTCCCTGGACCTGGGACTCATCCCAGAACTCAGGCCCGCTCCGCCCGGGGAGTCCCTACGAGCCGTAGCCGAGGCCCCGGAAGCCGAGATCCCGGTCTCCGCACGCTTGGCCGTTCTGTACGGCTTGGCCCAGGCCAAGTTTCCCGACTTCGAGGCTGCCGAACTCGAGTATCGCCGCCTGGCGGCATCCGTGGCGGAGCCGCACGGCCTCGATGCCGGCCAGCTCCTCACTGACCTCAAGCAGTCCTCGAGCGGAATGGTCGCATTCCGTGACACTCCCAGCGGTCGGTCGCTTCCGCATCACCAGAGTGCCTTCATCGGAGAGGACATCTGCACGGTGAAGACCGTGAGGGTTGGGGGCCTCACAGGGACCTGGGTCTTCTCCGAATTCGAGACTGACGCGCCATTCTCGGCGGTGCGAGACTGGGTCGACCCCCGCAACTGGCCGGAGCGCGGGCCGCTGATGTTCAAGCGGATGGATGTCGTGGGGGCGGAAGCGCCCATCGACATTCCCCCACGCGGTGACGCCCACTGGCACGGCGTGTTCCACGAAGAGGTGCAGCTCGTGAAGCGCCTCAACACACTGCTGCACTGCGACTACTGGCAGGACCGCGACCAGGCTGCCGGCATGACCTATGAGCTCGACCTCAGCCTGGACGGCGAGCTCGACGTTGACCGAGGTTTCCTCTTGGTCAACGACATGGGACCGGTGCGCAGGGTGAAGGCGCTGAAGATCGTCGGCTTCACCACCGACATATGGGATCGCGTGGCCAAGATCGTCTGTCCGTTCTGGACGGACTGGGTACGGGGCGCCGTGAGGGGCGGCACCACTAGCGTGCCGAAGCCGGGGACCCACGCCCCGGCGACCACTGGGACGCCCGGGCCGACCTCCTCATGGGCGGACAACCTCGAGGCGTGGGTGGAGTTCTTCGGCGACTCGGCGCGGACCTATCTGGATCTCTTCGGCGACGTGACGTCGCGCATGACCTCGCAGGGGTACTCCTCCTCGGACTGGATGGATGACGGCAGGCGCTACTGGTCGCAGCTGGCCAAGGACTGGGCACAGGCATGGACCTACGGCCAGAACACTCTCGACCAGGTGGCGAGGGAGGGTCTTGACACCAGCTTCATCCCGCCGGGGCGCACCAGCCAGGACGCGCGCGCCGCCGCCCCCCCGACGACGGCAACATCGACCGAGCTGGAGGGCATGACCATTCCGGTTCCCGGGCTCGGCCAGTCGGACCGCCCTTCGCTTTCGGACCTCGTCTCGATCGAAGCCGGGGGCGCCACGATCAGCTCCACCAACGTGACCGTGACGGTGCAGCCCCTCGACGACGGCACCTACGGGGTGCGGCTGCAGACCTCGGACACCACCGTGCCGCCAGGTCTCTACGTGGGTCAGCTGACCACCCGCGAGGGCCAGACGCTGGCTCCCGTCCAGCTCTACCTCTCCCGCGCCCGGGGGGCGTGAGTCGGTGACCAGCTCGGCCACGTCCGCTGAGATGAGGCTTGCTCGTCTCCTCGAACGGCTGCTGAACGCCGCAGAGGCCTCCCTGAATGCGGGTGATTTCGAACCTGCCCGCTCGACCGCCGAAGAAGTACGGGCGGTCGACCCTGACAACCGGCGTGCCGCCAGGATCCTGGATCGCGTGGCAGCGCGGTCGCTCGGCCCACTTGGCGAGCGAGCGCTCATGACGCTGCTGTTCTCCGATCTCGTGGGGTCGACCATGCTCTCCG
This sequence comes from Dermatophilaceae bacterium, assembly GCA_035691065.1. Lineage (GTDB taxonomy): Bacteria > Actinomycetota > Actinomycetes > Actinomycetales > Dermatophilaceae > DASSJT01. Next base: position 23,194 of record DASSJT010000199.1, on the reverse strand, counting down.
AAAGCGTGGAGCCGGAGCAGCTGCGGGACGTGTTCTCCTTCTACCGCGCGGTGGCGCGGGAGGCCGTCACTCGTTACAGCGGCTACGTCGTGCAGTACGCGGGGGACGGAATCCTTGCCGGCTTCGGTTATCCCGACCCCCATGAGGACGACGCCCGGCGGGCCGTGCTCGCCGGGCTAGACCTGACCGTGGCGATGCGCGACGCCCGCGCAGGCCTCTCCCGTCGGCTTGGTGTGGCACCCGAGGTGCGCGTGGGCATCCACACCGGCCGGGTCGTCATCTCCGAGCTGAGCGGCGACCGGAACGTCCTCGGTGACTCCATCGTCGGCGCGGTGCCCAACCTCGCCGCTCGAATCCAGCAGTCAGCCGAGCCCGGCACCGTGGTGATCAGCGACGTCACGCAGCAGCTCGTCGATGCGGATTTCTACCTGGACTCGCTCGGGGAGCACGAGCTCAAGGGGATAGGGCGGCCTGTGGAGATCTTCGCCGTGGAACGGCCCCGCTACGCCGCCGCGCGCTTCGAGGCCGAGCGCTACAGGAAGGCGGGGCTCGTCGGGCGCGCCGGGCCGAGAGATCGTCTGCTCTCGGCATGGAAGGCCACCCAGGAGACACCCGGCACTAGGGGCGGCGACGGCACCTTCCTCGTGGTCGGCGAGGCAGGCATTGGCAAGTCCCGCTTGGCAGCCGAGGTCCTGGACCGGGCCGAGGCCAGTGGTGGCAAGGTGCTGGGAGTTGGTTGCCTTCCCTACTATGCGAACGTCTCGCTGTGGCCGATAGCCCGCCTGCTGGAGCGAGTTGTCGATGTCGTCGGCGAAGACCTCGACCGGCTTCGGCCGCTCGAGATGCACCTCACCGGCCTGGGTCTGGAGCCAGCGCCGTTTGTACCGTTCCTCGGGCCTCTCATCGGCGTTGCCGACACCGGGCGGTATCCCACTCCGCAGCTCGACCCGAGTGCACTCCTCGACGAGACGCTCCGTCGGCTCGTCGAGTGGATCTCCGCGCTGGCCCAGCGGGCCCCTCAGCTGTTGGTGGTCGAAGACCTGCATTGGTCCGACCCATCCACGCTCGCGCTGCTGGGTCGCGTGGTCGAACGGCGGCTGGGTGGTGTGCTTACGGTAGCCACCACACGCGACGACTCCCATGTCTCCTGGAGGAAGCAGGCCCGGATCATCGAGCTGGGCCGGCTGGACGCTGCCGACGCTGCGACGCTCGTCGACAATCTCGTGGCCGGCAAGGACCTGTCCGATGAGGAGCGGGCCTTCATCATCGCGCAGGGTGAGGGGAACCCGCTCTTCATCGAAGAGCTGACTCGTTCGTGCCTGGACGAGGACCGGTCTGAGCCGATGCCGCTGCGCCTCCAGGAGCTCTTGACGTGGAGGCTCAAAGCGCCTCAGGTGGACCTTCGCGTCGTCCAGGTCGCCGCGACCGTTGGTCCGACGTTCGATGTGGAAACAGTCTCGGCGGTGATCGGAGACGACGATGCCGTTGCGGCGCAGCTCGACATCATGACTGAGTCGGGAATCATCGAGCCGGGGGATCCCTCAACTCACACCTACCGCTTTCGCCATGCGCTGATGCGGGACGCGGCATACGAAACCCAGGTTCTCGACGTTCGCAGGGACACCCACGCTCGGGTGGCGGACGCGATCGCCCTGCGTGGCGCCGAGCCGGCCCTGATCGCAGAGCACCTCGACCTGGCGGGATTGACCGACCGTGCCGCAGCCCTGTACCTGAGCTCCGCGCAGGCCGAACAGGGTCGCGGCGCGCACTCCGAGGCCACAAAGCTGCTGACCCGCGCGCTGGAGCTGATCGCTTTGCTGCCCGAGTCGGACGACCGCGACCTGCGCGAACTCACCGCGAGGATGCTTCGCGGCCTCAGCGTGAGCTCCATGCAGGGGTATGCCGCGCCCGAGGTCCAGGCCGACCACCGGCGGGCCGAGGCGCTCGCCACAGCACTTGGGACCCGGCCAGAGGTACTGCCGTCGCTGATCGCCATCTGGTCCTACTGGCTGGTGAGTGGCGAGCTGGCCACCGCCGGGGGACTGATCGAGCGACTGACCGCCATGGTCCACCAACCGGAGTTCTCCTGGTTCGAACCCGAGGTGCAGGCCTGCGCGGGATGGCTTCAGCTGTATGAGGGCAACCTCGGCTCGGCGCAGGCTCACCTCGAGCGCGCCATGAAGGGATTTCTGGCGCGCCCCCGTGACGAGAACGTCTCCCCCTTCTGGCCTCTGCCGAACGACCCCATCGCAGTGTCCGCGATCGCCCTCGCCTGCGTGAGCACCCTCAGGGGAGAACGGGACTCGGCTGGACACTGGGAACGCGAAGCACTCCGCCGGGCAAACGAGGTCGGCTTCCCCCGCGGCCCGTTCAGCCTCGCGTTCGTCAAGACCTACGCCGCCTGGATCCGCCGCTTCCTCGGTGACCATGAGGGCGCCCGGTCCTTGGGAGCGGAGGTGGCGGCCATCGGCACAGAGCACGGCTACGCCTACTGGATCATCCTGGGCTCCGCGTTCTTTGCCGCCGGCACAGCCGGAGCGCCCGCGGATCGCGAGTTCCTCGGCCAGGTGCTCCTCAGCCTGCGAGGGATGGGTCAGGAGGCCTTCGCCGCCTCCCACCTTGCGTACCTCGCCCACCTGGACGCCGAGGCCGGCGACATCGAACAAGCGCACGAGCTCGTCTCGGCGGCCATCCAAATGGTTCACAAGAGCGGTGAGTTCATCCATCTGCCGGAGCTTCTACGCGAGCGTGCGGCATACCTCATCGATGAGCATGGCGACGCGGACCAGGCAGCGGCCGACCTGACCGAGGCGATCCGAGTGGCGACGGAACAGGGAGCGCGAGTGTCTCGCCTTCGCGCGGCGCTCGATCTCGTCCGGCTCCCGGTTGCCTCGCGTCCAGATCGGTGGCGGGCCACGCTCGAGGAGGCGAGAAGGGAGATGTCGCCGTCGTCGACCACCGACGAGACAGCCGCCGCCGACGCCCTCCTCGCCGAGTGACATGAGTGGGCGGCGAGTCGTCATCCTGGGCGGCGGCATGGCCGGACTGGCCACTGCGTGGGAGCTGAGCTCAGGAGACTGGAAGAGGCACCTCGACTCGATCACCGTCTACCAGAGAGGCTGGAGGCTGGGAGGAAAGGGAGCCAGCAGCCGGGGGAAGAACGGGCGGATCGAGGAGCACGGCCTCCACGTCCTGTTGGGCTACTACGACTCCACGTTCCGCCTGCTCCGGGAGGTTTATGGCGAGCTGGACCGCGCGAGAACGGATCCGACGTGCCCCTTGCGCACCTGGCAGGACGCGGTCGTGCCAACCGGGGACGTGGGGCTCGCCGAACGCCAAGGACCCACCTGGACCCACTTCGTGACTCGCTTCTCCGGCAACGATGCCCTGCCGGGCGAGCCGGGCGCGGAGGACCGGCCCCTCCGACCTGTTGACGTGGCGACACGAGCCATCCGGCTGCTCGCGGACTTCCATCGTGCCGTGGCCGCCCGCCCCGCTCCTGCCAAAGTGTTCCTCAGCACGTCACCCCTGAGCAGCTCGGGCAGCTCCGAACTCCAGACCCTGGTCCGAGGGGCTGGCTTGACGGCGTTCGCCACCGTGCTGGAGGCGCTCGAACGTGCTGTCCGCGTAGCCGCGGACCCGCGCCTCCAGACACCGGTGATGGACCTCATGGGTCCGATCCTCCAGGCCTGGCGGGACGGCATCCGTGCCACCGTGCTGTCCGACCCGGCGGGCCGGCGCACGTGGCAGCTGGTCGACCTCGTGGCGACGAACCTGCAAGGGATGGCGGTCGACGGACTTCTCCTCGGCACCGACTTCGACCGCATCGACCATCTTGACTACCGCGAGTGGCTGGCCCGGCATGGAGCTGCCCAGGAGACCTTGGACTCCCCCATTGTCCGGGGCATGTACGACCTCACCTTCGCCTATGAGGGTGGCGACCGGTCAAGGCCGCGATTTGCGGCCGGGCTGGGCCTGCAGCTCGCCGCTCGCATGCTCTTCGACTTCAAGGGGTCGATCTTCTGGCGGATGCAGGCCGGTATGGGCGAAGTTGTGTTTGCCCCCCTGTACGAGGCCCTTGCCCGTCGGGGCGTCGAGTTCCGCTTCTTCCGCCGCCTGGATCGCCTGCAACTCTCCGGCACCCGCTCCATCAGGTCCATCCACCTGACGCGTCAGGCGGACCTGGCTCCGGGCCAGTCGCGATACGAGCCGCTGGTGCGAGTCCACGGGCTGCCCTGCTGGCCCGACCGACCGCTCCTCGACAAGCTCCGCGCCGATCCGGGCGACGGCCTGGAGTGGCACCTGTCGAAGAAGGAAGGCACGGGAACGGAGACCCTCATCGCCGGCACCGACTTCGACGTGGCGGTGCTGGCCGTGTCGCTGGGCATGGTGCCGTACGTGGCTTCCGAGCTGGTCGACGCGGACGAGGGCTGGCGAGCGCTGGTCGATCGCGTCGCCACGGTGGCAACCCGCTCGGCCCAGCTGTGGTTCACGGCCACCGAATCCGAACTGGGCTGGAAAGGGCCACCTGGAGTGACCCTCAGCGGCTTCGGCGACACGTTCGACACCTGGGCAGCGATGTCCCATCTTCTTCCTAGGGAGGACTGGCCCTCGACGGGCGCGCCGCGCAGCCTCGCCTACCTCTGCGGCGCGATGACCGATATCGACCCGCGGACCGGAGAGGAGGTCGTTCGGGAGAGTCTGGCCCGCTTCCTCGAAGAGGAGGTCGCTGCGCTGTGGCCGGGTGCAGGCGATTCCTCTGGCTTCCCCTGGAAGAAGCTCTGGGACGACCAGGGTCGCAGCGGCCGAGAGCGGCTGCGAGGACAGTACGTCAGAGCCAACCTCGACCCGTCCGACCGGTACGTGCAGTCCCTGCCGGGCTCGGGACGGCACCGGCTGGCTCCAGGGCGCACCGGTTTCGACAATCTCGTGGTAGCGGGCGACTGGACCGCGTGTGGTCTCGATGCCGGGTGTGTGGAAGCCGCCACCCGCTCGGGCGTTCTGGCGGCGCGGGCAGTTCTCACGGGCTCGGCGGGAGGCCCAATCCCCCGACGGGAAAGGACCTGACGGCTGTGGGCGCGACCCTTGATCAAGTGCGACACCTCGTCGGAGACGTGCAGCGCTTCGGCCTGCTCTCTGCGGTCACGGTCGTGGACCGCTACCTCGAGGTCGTGGACCGCGCCATGGCCCAAGGGCGGCCGACCATCTCCCCGGTGCTTTCCGATGAACGCGATGTCGGCAGGCTGGCGGAGAGTGCGGCGCGCATGTCAGAGGCCTGGCTTCGCCTGCTCGACGCCACCGCAGCGCTGATCCCGGCAGCCGCGCCGCCCGGACGCGACATCCTGGTGCTGCCGGCCGCGCGGGCGGGCGGCACCTCCGAGGCTTCCCTGTGGGTCCACAACCCCACAGACTCGCCGGTAGCCGACGTCGGCCTTCATGTGACCAGCCTGGTCGCCGCGAACGGACTTGGTCTGCCAGCCCGGGCCGTGTCCTTCACTCCCTCCGGACTTACGCTCGTCGAGCCGGGCACATCCCGGGAGGTGAGGGTGAGGGTCGAGGTACCGCCAGACCAGTCGGCCGGCCAGTACCACGCCCTCCTCCTGAGCTCGGCCGCTCCCTATGAACCGGTCGGGCTCAGCTTGGTGGTAGAGGACATGGACGAGGGCCAGGATGAACGCGATGGCCGACGCGCATAAGACCTTCCTCGAGGCGCTCAGCGGGTACGGCGATATGGCGCGTCGCGCAGCGCTCTCGCACCTGGCTGGGGACGAGTTCTCCCAGTACCTCGGTGGCCCGGCCGCCGAGTACCTCGAGCGCGGTGGCAAGGCCCTGCGACCTGCGCTGTGCCTCGCCACGTGCGCCGCATTCGGAGGAACGCTCGAGGATGCCCTGCCCTCCGCGGCCGCCATCGAGCTGCTGCACACGGCATTCCTGGTCCACGACGACGTCGAGGACGACAGCGAGCTGCGGCGAGGAGAGCCGACGCTCCACCGGCGATATGGGCCCGCTCTGGCGATCAACGCCGGTGATGGGCTGGCCGTCCTTGCCCTCGGTGCTCTCCGCGAGAACGAACACCGCCTCGGCGGCCGACTCGCGGCGCGGATCTGGTCGGAGTTTGACTTCATGGCGCGCCAGACGGTCGACGGGCAGGCTCTGGAGCTCGGATGGCAGCGCGAGGGCCGCGCCGACCTCACCCCCGACGACTACCTCGAGCTCATCATCAAGAAGACGTGCTGGTACACGACGGTGCTGCCGCTGCGGGTCGGAGCCTTGATCGGCTCCAGGGGGGCCGTGAATCTCGCACCGATGCTGCGGTTCGGCTTCTTCCTCGGTGCCGCCTTCCAGATCCGTGATGACATCCTCAACCTGACGGGCTCGGAACAGGTCTACGGAAAGGAAGCTCTCGGCGACCTACGTGAGGGCAAGCGGACCCTGATGCTGATCCACCTGCTTGCCGCCACGAACGCCGACGACCGCCAACGCGTCGACCGCTACCTGGCCCTGGCACCTGGCGAGCGCTCAGCCGTCGAGGTCGGCGAAATCATGGCGATGATGGAAGGCCACGGAAGCGTGGCCTTCGCCGACGAGTTCGGCCGCGGGATTGCCCGATCCGCCACGGTGGCCTTCGAAGAGGCCTTCGCAGACGTGCCCGAGTCGCCGGCTCGCCGCTTCGTGGCCGACCTCATCCCCTACATGGTGGACCGCGACCGCTGACTCCACAGAGCCGTTCGCCTGGCGGGAGAGCCTGAGGCGGTATGCCGGCCGGCCGGCATACCGCCTCTGTCACCTTTTCGGGGTAGGAATGTCCTGACGACGTCGTCGACCACACGAGGTGAGCTGATGATCGGCCAGGTGACCAGATGATCGCCGCCCTGACCGGCATGGGGCTGTCCGCTGCGGCGGGGCTTAATGCCTACATCCCCTTCCTGCTCGTCGCGCTGGTCGCGAAGTTCACCGACGTGATCAACCTGCCGTCGGCCTACAGCTGGATCGAGAGCTGGTGGGCCATCGGGATCGGCGCGATCCTGCTGCTGGCGGAGGTCGTGCTCGACAAGATTCCGGCGGTCGACTCGGTCAACGACGCGGTCCAGACGTTCATCCGCCCGAGCATGGGCGGGCTGGTCTTCGCGGCGACGTCGGCGGCCGAGGACCTCGACAACTCGACGTGGATGACCAGCCACCCCTGGGTCGGCGTCGTGCTCGGTGTGGTTGTTTCCGGGCTGGTGCACACCGGGAAGGTGGCCGCTCGCCCGGCGATCAACGCGGGAACCCTCGGGGCGGGCGCACCTGTGGTGTCCACGGTCGAGGACGGCACGTCGCTGGGCCTGAGCCTGATCGCGATCTTCATCCCGGTGCTCGTGATCCTCGCACTCCTGGTGCTCTTCGGATCGGTCTACTGGGCCTGGCGGCGGATCCGGCGCTGGCGCCGCCGACGGCGCCAGCCGCTCCCAGCGTGACCCAGGCACTCGCGCCTGCACCAGAGGGGCGCCGATCCCGGCTGGTCGAGTCGGTGCTGGTTCTCGGCGTGTCGCTGGGCGCCTCGGCGATCTGGTCGGTGCTCGCCATCATCCGCAAGCTGACCGAGAAGCAGGCGCTGAGTCGCCAGACCACGGCCATGAACTCCTCGGTCACACCCGACCGCCCCTGGCTCGACCTCGCCTACCAGCTCGTGGGGATCGCCCTCGCCCTGGTGCCTGTCGCCCTGGCCCTCCACCTGCTCACCCGCGACGATCCGGAGGCGAGGCACCACATCGGCGCCGACTTCCGGAACCCGCTCCCGGACCTGGGCCGTGGAGCGCTCCTGGCGGCCGTCGTTGGGCTGCCCGGGCTCGGGCTGTATGCCGCGGCACGCGCCCTCGGCCTCAACACCACGGTGGCCGCTGCAAACCTCGGCGAGCACTGGTGGACCATCCCCGTCCTCGTGCTGGCCGCGGGCCAGAACGCCGTGCTCGAAGAGGTGGTGATGGTCGGCTACCTCTTCACGAGGTGGCGAGACGCCGGGTGGGGGCTTCCGGGAGTCATCGCGGTCTCGGCCCTGATCCGGGGGACCTACCACCTCTACCAGGGCTTCGGGGGGTTCCTGGGCAACCTGGCCATGGGGCTGCTCTTCGGGTGGGTCTACAGCCGGACCAGGCGGGTGGGGCCGCTGGTGGTGGCGCACACGCTCCTCGACGTCGTGGCGTTCGTCGGCTACGCCGTGCTGAAGGGTCACGTCAGCTGGCTGTAACGGGACGCCCGGCTGTGACGGGACGCCCGGCTGTGACGCGAGGTCGTTGAGGCTCCGTTCGCCCTCAGCGGATTGACGCTGCAACAGGTGTAATCCTGTAATCAAGGTATGAGCGAAATTTCAGCATGGTTCGCAGGGCGACTGCCCGACGAGTGGTTTGTCGAGCCTCCCGAGGTCACGGTCGACCGCGAGGAGATCCTGGTCGTTGGGCGCATCCCGGCGCCTGAGCTGGTGGAAGACACGTCCGGTGACGCCGAGGCGGATACCGAGGCGGATACCGAGGCAGACGCCCAGAGCGACACCGACACCGACACCGACACCGATGCTTCGGCCGCCCGGTCGGCCGCCGAGGCCGGGCGGATCAAGCGCTGGCGCGAGGAGACCCGCCGGCAGCGCATGCGCATCGCCGACGAGGCCGAGTACCGGTTCGGCCGCAAGGTGGCCTGGGGCGCGGCGTGCGGCGACAGCCGCTACGTGTTCACGAACCTGTCGATCCCGGTCATGACCCGGCTGCGGCAGCGCGAGCGCATGGTCCTCGACACCCTCGTCGAGGCCGGCATCGCACGCAGCCGCTCCGAGGCCCTGGCCTGGACCGTGCGGCTGGTCGGCAAGCACCAGTCCGAGTGGATCAGCGACCTTCGTGAGGCCCTGGCCAAGGTCGAGGAAGTCCGCGAGGCGGGCCCCCAGCAGGTCCTGTAACCCGACGAGTCAGGACGAGCGGGAGCGGGATGGGCTTGCGGAGACGGCCGCGTCGTAGAGCGCCTTCTTCGACAGGCCAGTGGCTGCCGCCACCTCGGAACACACGTCCTTCAGCCGCTCACCGGCAGACACCCGCGCAAGTATGCCGGGGAGCGCCTGCTCGACGGAGGTCGCCTGGCCGACTGCGCCGGCCACCACGACGGTGATCTCGCCCCGCACGCCCTCAGCCGCCCAGTCCGCCAGCTCCCCCAGCCCACCACGCCGCACCTCCTCGTAGGTCTTGGTGAGCTCCCGGCATACCGCCGCGGGCCGGTCGGCACCGAAGGCGGCACCCATGGCGCGCAGGGCGGCCTCGATCCGGTGCGGGGCCTCGAAGAAGACCATGGTGCGACGCTCGCTGGCCAGCTCGGCCAGCGCCCGGGCCCGCTCCCCTGCCTTCCGCGGCAGGAACCCCTCGAAGGAGAACCGGTCCACCGGTAGCCCCGAGACGGCGAGCGCCATCAGCACCGCGCTCGGGCCGGGTACGCAGGTGACCCGCACCCCGGCGGCGACGGCCGCGCCCACCAGCCGGTACCCGGGGTCGGAGACGGACGGCATACCGGCATCGGTCACCAGCACGACGCGCTCCCCGGCCGTAAGGCGGTCGACCAGCTCGGGCGTGCGTGATGCCTCGTTGTGCTCGTGGTAGCTGAGGACCGTGCCCCGAGGGCTCACCCCCAGGTCGGAGCAGAGGCGGCGCAGGCGGCGGGTGTCCTCGGCGGCCACGACCTCGGCTGCGGCGAGCTCCTCGCGCAGCCGGAGTGAGGCATCGCGGGGATCGCCGATCGGGGTGGCTGCGAGGACCAGCACGCCGGTTTCGGGGTTCACTCCCCGATCCTCTCAGCCTCCGCCGGGACCCGGGTGGCGCGGCGAATCCGAGCCGGCAGCACGGCATACGATGACGCGCGTGACCCGGACCGAGCAGCTGCGATCGCGCCTGCTCGGATACCGGCCCACCGACCGGTTCTGGGGCTGGGCCGGGCCGGTCGCGGTGGCTGCGGTCGGCGGGCTGCTGCGGTTCTGGGCGCTCGGCCGGCCGCACCAGCTGGTCTTCGACGAGACGTACTACGTCAAGCAGGGCTACTCGATGCTCGAGTACGCCGTCGAGATGCGGGTGCCCGACAGCATCAAGAGACCTGACGACCTGTTCACCGCCGGCACCCCTGACGTCTTCGGCACCGTCGGCGACCTCGTGGTCCACCCACCGGTCGGCAAGTGGATCATCGCAGTGGGCGAGCACCTCTTCGGGATCACGTCGTCGTTCGGGTGGCGGTTCTCCGTGGCGCTCCTGGGAACTCTCTCGATCGTCATGGTCGGGCGGGCCGCTCGGCGCATGTTCGGCTCGACGCTGCTCGGCACGCTGGCGTCGTTCCTGCTGGCGTTCGAGGGCCACCACTTCGTGCACTCGCGCACCGGCCTGCTCGACCTCATCGTGATGTTCTGGGCGCTGGCCGCCTTCTGCGCGCTACTCATCGACCGCGACCGCAGCCGCGAGATCCTCGCTGTGCGAGTCGGCGCCCTGCCGCCGGGCACCTGGCCGAGAGGCATGGGCCCTTGGCTCGGCTGGCGGCCGTGGCGCATCGTCGCCGGCCTCTGCCTGGGCCTCGCCACCGGCACCAAGTGGTCGGGCCTGTTCTTCATCGTCGCCTTCGGGCTCATGACGGTGTGGTGGGACATGGGCGCACGGCGCGCGGCCGGCATACGCCCCTGGGCTCGGGCCGCGATCGTCAAGGACGGCATCTTCGCGGGCGGCTCCATCGTGGGGGTCGCCCTGGCGACATACCTCTTCTCCTGGACCGGGTGGTTCCTCAGCAAGAACGGCTACGACCGCACGTGGGCGCAGACCCACGGATCCCGCGAGTACGGCTGGATCCCGGCCTCGCTGCGGTCGCTGTGGCGGTACCACACGGAGATCTACCGGTTCCATGTGACCCTCGAGTCCCCGCACCCCTACAAGACCAACCCCTGGTCGTGGATGATCCAGGGCCGACCGACATCCTTCTTCTACGAGGGGCCCAAGCGCGGCCAGGACGGCTGCCTGGTCGCCCAGTGCTCGAAGGCCATCACCTCGATCGGCACGATCTCCGTCTGGTACCTCGGCGTGGTCGCGATCTTCGTGCTGCTCTTCTGGTGGATCGGCAAGCGTGACTGGCGGGCCGGTGCGATCCTGGCCGGCTTCGCTGGGGGTTACCTGCCCTGGTTCCACTACCAGCACCGCACGATCTACTCGTTCTATGAGGTGGCGTTCGAGCCGTGGGTCGTGCTGGCCTGCGTGTTCGTGCTGGGCCTGCTGCTCGGCCAGCGGAGCGACTCACCCCAGCGCAAGCGGGTCGGCCTGGCCGTCGTCGGCGGTTACACCCTGCTGACCCTCGGCCTGTTCGCCTACTTCTGGCCGATCTACACCGCACAGGTCATTCCCCACTCGAGCTGGTGGGCGCGCATGTGGCTGATCAGCTGGGTCTGAACGACGACGAGGTATGCCGTGGGCTTGGCTACCCCCGCGAGGCGCCGCCGCGAGGCACCGCCGAGGCACCGCCGCGCAGCCCGGCGCCGCTGGTGCTGAGGCCGGCCTAGAAACCTGTGGGCTCGGTCTCGAGCTCTGGCTCGCTGGGGCGGTACTCGCGGTGGAGCGGTCGCAGCGCCTCGGTGCGCTCGAACCAGAGCAGGGCGTCATAGCGGGCGCCCATCCTGGTGGGCACGTAGTTGGCGAGCTCCCGGTCCGGGTCGTAGACGACGCCGATCGCCCGGTGGCCCAGCCAGCTGGACAGCCACGGGCCGGAGCGGTCGATGGGGAAGTCGACCACCGCGGGGCCGTCGAGCGCCCGGTGCAGGAGGTCTTCATGGCTCCCCGAGCGGGCCGGCGGCACGCGCACCACCCGCTCCCGCGCGCCCCACTCGGACCCGGCGACCACAGTGCCGTGGTGGCCGGCGAGGCCCACCAGGCCGACACCCTCGGCGCGGTGGCGCTCCCGGGCGAGCTGGCCGACGTTGACCATGCCGGCTGCCGCCATGTCCGTCGCCCGGGCGTCCCCCACGTGGGTGTTGTGCTCCCAGACCAGCCCCTTGGAGCGAGCCCCGAGGTGCTCGAAGAGCCGGTCGATGGTGTCGGCCATGTGGCGGTCACGCACGTTCCACGAGGTGCGGTTGCCCATGACCATCGTCCGGTAGTAGCGCTCTGCCCCCGCAGCCACCTCGGCGTTCTGTGCCGCCGCGAAGGCAGCCTCGTCGCCGACCGCTTTCGCAAACGTGCGGCGTCGCACCTCCATGAGGAGCTGCACGACCTCTGCCTCGCACGCCTCCGGGACCAGCCGGGTCCCGCGGGCATAGGAATGGGGGTCCTCGTGGTAAGGCACGAAGCAGCGCCATGCGGCCATCGCGGTTTCGAGGCTGTCCGGCGCATGGTCGCCCAGCCAGCGGATGACCTCGCGAAGGGAGTCCCACAGCGAGTAGACGTCCAGGCCGTAGAACCCCACGCGGGCTTCGGGCGCGCGCTGGAGGTTCCAGCCGTGCAGCCAGTCGAGGAACTGCGCCACCTCCCAGTTGGCCCACATCCAGGTCGGCCACCGCTCGAAGTGGGACAGCACCTGGAAGGCCGTCAGGTCCTGCTCGGCGAGCCCGCGCACCCAGCGGTTGATCCGCCAGCAGTCGGGCCAGTCGCCCTCCACTCCGATCCAGGTGAACCCATGCTCCTCGATGAGGTGCCGGCTCAGCTGCGCCCGCCAGGCGTAGTACTCGTGCGTCCCGTGCGAGGCCTCGCCGAGGCAGACCAGGCGACGGCTGCCCAGCCGGCGGGCCAGCGGGACGAGGTCGTCCGGCGCGTTGAGCGGACGAGCGAACGACTGGATGTCGCCGATCACCGCTGCAGTCGCCGGAGCAGTCATCCCGTGTTCCCGGTGACCGGCTTGGTGGTGGGCCCCGCGGTGCCGTGCGCCGCCGAGGTCTTGAAGTAGTGGTCGAACCAGTCCCTGGTCAGCTCGGCGACCTGCTCGAGCGCGCCCGGCTCCTCGAACAGGTGGGTCGCTCCCTCGACGACCGCGATCTCGCTCGGGCACTGCAGGCGAGCCCGGGCCCGGCGGTTGAGGGACAGCACGATCTGGTCGCGGCTGCCCACGATGAGCAGCGTGGGCGCCCTGACCCCGGCGAGCCGCGAGCCGGCAAGGTCAGGGCGGCCGCCCCGGGAGACCACTGCCGAGACCCGCTCACCTGCATCGGCGGCAGCGAGCAGCGCGGCACCGGCTCCGGTGCTGGCCCCGAAGTAGCCGATCAGCGCGCCACGTGTGTCGTCGCGCTGGTCGAGCCAGGCGGTCGCGGCGAGCAGGCGGCGCGCCAGCAGCGGGATGTCGAACACGTTGGCGCGGTCGAGCGCCTCGACCGGGGTGAGCAGGTCGAGCAGGAGCGTCCCGAAGCCGCCCTGGTTGAGGCTGGCAGCGACCTGGCGGTTCCTCCGGCTGTGGCGGCTGCTCCCAGAGCCATGGGCGAACACCACGATCCCCCTGGCCCCTTGCGGGATGGCCAGATGGGCGCCGACGTCGGCGCCACCGACCGGGATCATGACCTCCTCGTCCACGTCTGCCGGGTCGGGTGCGACCTCGGGAACCGGCTGCGTCGTGGCGGCTTCCAGCAGCTTCGCCACCTCTTCGTCGGTCGTGGCCGAGAAGTCCTGGTAGTGGTTGCCCACCGCGAAGAACGGCGATGGCGTCGCCACGACGACCAGCTCGTCCGCCTCGGAGATCTCCTGCCGAGCCTCGGGGGGCGCGACGGGAACGGCGAGGACCACGCGAGCCGCCCCCAGGGCACGGGCGACCCGGCAGGCCGCTCTCGCGGTCGAGCCGGTGGCGATGCCGTCATCGACGACGACGGCGACCTTGCCGGTCAGGGGGTGGGGCGCCCGTCCGTGCCGGAGGCGCTCGGCCCGGCGCAGCAGGGTGGCACGCTCGTGCTCCTCCACCCGACGCACCTCCTCGGGGCGGATGCCGGCGCGCTCCACGATCCGGCGGTCGAGGACTCGAGCACCGCCCTCGCCGATGGCGCCCATGGCGAGCTCGGGCTGGAACGGTACGCCGAGCTTCCGCACGACGATCACGTCAAGAGGCGCACCGAGGGCTTTGGCGACCTCGGCGGCAACAGGCACACCACCACGGGGCAGTCCCAGTACGACGACGTCCTCACCACGCAAGTAGGTGAGCCGCTCGGCCAGGCGCCGCCCCGCTTCGGTCCGGTTCTTGAATGCGACCACGACACATCACCTCACCTTCGAGGGTGCCCCGCGGCCAAAGCCCGAATCAGGGCCAAACGTCACTCATCACCCTGGGCCGTTACTCCCCACCCGGGCCATCACTGGATGCCCTGGGCCAGCAGGGCATCCAGCTTGGCGAAGCCCTCGAGCACGCCGCTCTCCATGCCGCTGGCGATGATGGCGTCGCGCACCTCGAGGCTCTCCACCACAGAGGTCTGGCGCATGCGCGTGCGACCGTCGCCGAGGTCCTCGAAGACCGACGTGTCGAGCGACACCCCGTCAGGTGCACCCTCCCAGGTGAAGGTCTGCACGAGGCGCTGGTGCGGGCGCACCTCGTGGAACGACCCGTAGAAGGAGGCGATCTCCTCCCCGCCGCGCCACATCGAGTAGCGGTAGCTGCCGCCAGTGCGCGCCTCCCACCTGTCGATGCGCGTCTCGGTGCTGTCGGGCCCGAGCCATCGCGCCACCAGCGCCGGGTCGGTCATGGCGCGGAACACCCGGTCGGGCGATGCGTCGAAGTCGCGGGTGATCTGGATCGTCGGCAGCTTGGGGTCTGCCTCGATGCGGGTTTCGTGCGTTGCGTGGCCTGCGGTCGCGCTCATGATGCTGCTCCTTCGTCTCGTGTGCCGTCCTGCTCGTCGTCCATCCGGGCCAGCACGGCGTCGAGGCGGCGGAACCGCTCCTCGGCCTGCTGCCGGTACTTCTCGATCCACGTGGTCATGAGGTCGAACACCTCAGCCTCCAGGTGGCACGGCCTGCGCTGGGCATCCCGGCTTCGGCTCACCAGCCCGGCGTCCTCCAGCACCTTCAGGTGCTTGGACACGGCCTGCATCGACACCCCGTAGGGCTCGGCCAGCTGCCCGACGGTCGCGTCTCCGGCCGCCAGGCGGCCGACCATGTCCCGCCGGGTCGGGTCTGCAAGGGCCGCAAAGACCCGGGAGAGCTGCTCGTCGCCCACCGCGCCTCCTCGTTAATCAACCGATTGGTTGAATAGACGGTAGGCCGCTGAGTCACCTTTGTCAACCGTTTGGTTGACTATGGCCGGGCCGTTGGACCCTGCGGGATCCTCATGGTCGGGTGCATCGTTGGGACATGACCGCTCGGACGCGCACCAGCGCCGACACCGGTGCCGGCTTGGGTCTGGGCGTCGCCGCGTCAGCCGCCCTCGATGCCCACGAGGTTCTTGCCAGACTCGGCAGCTCCCCCGTGGGGCTGACCGGCGACGAGGCAGCTGCACGACTGCGAGCCGGCGGCCCCAACGCGGTTCGAACTCACCATGCCCAGCCCCTGCTCGTGCTGGTCCGTCAGGTCCGCAGCCCGCTCCTGCTGCTCCTCGCCGGTACCGCCCTGCTGTCGTTCTTCCTGGGTGAGCGCACTGACACCGTCGTGATCGGAGTCATCCTGGTGGCGAGCGTGGCCTTGAGCTTCGCCAACGAGTACCGCGCGGAGCGGGCCAGCGACGCGCTCCACTCCCAGATCTCGCATCGGGCGACTGCCCTGCGCGGAGGTGCAAGCGAGCTCGTCGACGTGAGCGCTCTCGTGCCGGGGGACGTGGTCCGGATCGCTCGCGGCGAGGTCGTGCCGGCCGACCTGCGGCTCCTGGAGGTGGCGGGCCTCCAGTGTGACGAGGGTGTGCTGACCGGAGAGTCCCTGCCGGTGGAAAAGGACACCACGCCGGTTCCGTCCAGTACCGCAATGGGCGACCTCACCTGCTGCGCCCTCATGGGCACGGTGGTCACCATGGGTGACGCCCTCGGCGTCGTGGTCGCCACCGGGCCGAGGGCGGAGTTCGGCCGCATCGCGTCGGGCCTGGGCAGTCGGCACCCGGAGACCGAGTTCCAGGCCGGCTTGCGCCGCTTCTCCGGTCTCCTGCTGCGGGTGGCGCTGGTCCTGACCACCCTCATCTTCGCCGCCAACGTCGCACTGCACCGTCCCCTCATCGACGCCGTTCTCTTCTCTCTCGCCATTGCGGTGGGCATCACCCCGCAGCTCCTGCCGGCAGTCGTGAGCACCAGCCTCGCGACGGGCTCGCGAGAGCTCGCCAAGCACCGGGTCCTGGTGAAGCGCCTCGTCAGCATCGAGGACCTCGGCGACATGGACATCCTGGTGACGGACAAGACCGGCACCTTGACAACCGGGCGGCTCATGCTCACCGCGAGCATCGACCCGGCTGGGCAGCCCTCCGCCGACGTCCTGCAGACCGCCCTCCTCGCCGCGGAGCCCCGGCCGGAAGGCGAGCGAGGCTTGGCCGCCGTGGCGGACCCACTCGAACGGGCGATGTGGGAGTCGGACGATGCGCGCGCGCTCGAAGGATTCGAGCGGCGCGGGGTCGTCCCGTTCGACCACGACCGGCGCCTGTCATCCGCGCTGGTCCGGGGACCCGCCGGCACCAAGACCCTGGTGGTCAAGGGGGCTCCGGAGGCGGTTCTCCACCGGGCCATCGCGATACCTCCGGGGGCGGAAGATGTCTTGCGCGACCAGTTCTCAGCCGGCCGGCGGGTGATCGCGGTCGCAACCCGGCCTGCCCCTGAGGTCGATGCGCCCACCGCTCGCGACGAGACCAAGCTCACCCTGCGTGGCTTCCTGGTGTTCCTGGATCCGCCCAAGCCCGACGCGGCAGGCTCCCTGACCCGTCTCCAGGAGCTTGGGGTCAATGTCACGGTGTGCACCGGGGACAACGCCACCGTGGCGGAACGGCTCTACCGAGACCTGGGACTCGCCTCGGCGGGCACGCTGAGCGGCCCCGACGTCGCAGCCATGGACGACCCCGCGCTGAGCGAGGCGGCCAGGACGACGACCATCTTCGCCCGCGTGAGCCCGGAGCAGAAGGCCCGCATCGTTGGTCTGCTCAGGCACCGCGGGCGCGCCGTGGGCTTCCTCGGCGACGGGGTCAACGACGCGCTGGCGCTCCACAAGGCCGATGTCGGCCTCAGCGTCGACACGGCCGTTGATGTGGCTAAGGACGCCGCCGACATCATCCTCATGGAGAAGGACCTGGGAGTGCTCGCCGACGGCATCGTCGAGGGCCGGCGGATCTTCGCCAACACGGTCAAGTACGTGCTGATGGGCACGAGCAGCAACTTCGGCAACATGTTCAGCGCCGCAGCCGCGTCGGCGGTCCTCAGCTTCCTCCCCATGCTTCCGGGCCAGATCCTGCTCAACAACCTGCTCTACGACGCCAGTCAGCTCGCCATCCCGACCGATCGCGTGGACCCTGAGCAGCTGCGCGCCCCTTCCCACTGGGACATCGCCTTCATCCGGAAGTTCATGGTCTTCTTCGGGCCGATCAGCAGCCTCTTCGACTTCCTGACCTTCGCGCTCATGCTCGGTGTGTTCTCTGCCGGGCCTGACCTGTTCCGCGCCGGGTGGTTCGCCGAGTCCCTGGCCACGCAGACACTGATCGTCTTCGCCATCCGCACGCGGCGGCCGTTCCTGCGCAGCCGGCCGAGCACGGCGTTGATGGCAGCAGCGCTCGGCGTCGTCGCCCTGGGTGTGCTGCTGCCGCTGTCGCCCCTTGCCAACGTCCTGGGGTTCGCCCGGCCGCCGCTGGCCTTCTACGGGGCACTGGCCGTGATGGTCGCGGCATACCTGCTGGTCGTCGAGCTGGCGAAGCGGCTCTTCTTCGCCGACCTCCACGTGCCCGTGGTCCGTCCCCCCGCCCCTCCCGCGCACCGTCACCTGCAGCGGCGGGCCTCCAGGTTCAGCGTCCACGGCCCGCTCCCGCGCTGAGCGGCGTCGAGGGCCACTGCCGTGCTGCTCAGCGCAGCCGGCGGTACCCCCGGACGTAGTCGACGACGAGCTCGGGGACGGCTTCGGCGTCGTCACCGCGCGACCAGTCCGGGAAGTCGAAGACCGCGATCATCGCCTGCATCGGGTATGCCGGCGGGTTCAGGCAGGTGCGGACCCGCTGACCGTCGACGAGGTAGTCGGCGTCCCCCGAACGCCAGTCGACCGCGTAGGTGTGGAACTCGGCGGGGTCGATGGGCAGCGGGACCGCCTCGAAGTCCTCCGCAACGGCAGGGTCACGGAAGGCGTGGAGGCCCATCCCGACGGCCGCTGACTCACCCGGCCGCACGGCAGACCCGAAGATCTCGGCGATGCAGATCTCGGCCGAGCGCTCCGGCTGATCCTCCAGTCCCACCATCCAGAAGGCGACCATCGAGCGCGGCGAGACCACGGCGCGGGCTCGCAGCTCGAGGTAGCCGCCCTCGGGTGTCCACCCCCAGAACTCCTCCTGGGCCTCGCGAACGGTGAGGCCATCCCGATAGGGCTGCTGCCCGACGGTGCTTCCGACCGGGCCGGAGAAGTTGCCCGACTGGATACCCGACACGCGCAGCGGCGGGTCGTGGTCGCCGGCGCACCAGAGACCATGCTCCGGCGGGATCGCGAGGTGCAGGCACGAGTCGGCGACGTGGTAGGTCGCCGCCGTCTTGGCGCGCGAGCTCCACGCCGGCAGGTAGTGCGGGAGCCAGACGGAGCGGTCGAGCGCGGGGGCGTCGAAGTCGTCCTCGAACACGAGGGTGAGCCCGTCGGGTCGCTCCGGTCGCTCGGGTCGCTGCGGTCGCTCGGCCATCGGCCCATGATGCCGTCCGGCGCTGACATCCCCTGGCTGGGGCTCACCTGTCGCCGCTGGGGCGAAGCTGCTCGTCGAGGAAAGTCAGGACGCGATCGAGCGCGGCGCGCGTGGGATGGCCAGGTTGGTCGACCAGCTCGATGGTCAGAACGGCGTGTGCGCTGCTCGAGATGCCGAACGGGTTCCCCGGCGAGGAGTCGATCTCGACTGCCTCGAAGGCGTCGCCCAAGGCCCGCCGCAGGGTGTCGAATCGCTCGGCGGGACAAGCCCGGTCGTTGCTGAAGCGCAGCCCCAGGACGCAGAGTCCGTCGCGCGTTCGCTCCCGGACGGCGGCCAGGTCCTGAGCGTCCAGGCCCACAGCAGCGCGCTTGGCTCGGCTGATGGGCGCGGGCAGTCCCGGCTGGCTCAAGACGGGCGCGAGCACTTCCGGCTGGACCGCCATGGCCAGGGCGAACCCTCCTGTGAGACACATCCCCACGGCCCCGACTCCGGGGCCGCCGCACTCGGTGTGCGCGTGCGCGGCGAGGGCCCGGAGCCACCCCGTGACCGGGCTGGTGCGGTCGGCCAGGAAGGAGAACTCCCGCGAGATGCAGACGCGGGCGATGGATCGCGCGATCGCGCCGGTGGTCGCCGGCTCGCCGGGCCGGCCGAACAGCGACGGCAGGTAGACGGTGTACCCGGCGCGGACCAGCCGGCGCCCAAAGTCGACGACCCCTGGGTGCACGCCAGGGATCTCGTGGACCACCACCACCGCAGGTCCGGCTCCCGCGCGGAAGACCTCCCGAGTCCGTCCGTCGTGGGTGAAGGTGACGGCCTCGAACTCAGGACCGATGCCTGGTGACGTGCCCATGGGTGCCCCTGCCTGGCGAGGTGACCCGTCGGCGGATTCCGAGGCGGAGGGCTCTCGCTGCACTGGAGCCAACTATGGACCGGGTGGCGCCCTCGATCCACCGCGTCTCGGCAACGGCACACCAAGGTCAGCCGACCACATCAGTCGTGCTCGGACGCCACGGCCTCGGCCCTGGTCCGGTGGATCGTGCCGTCCGGGTGCTGCGGCGGTGCGTAGATCGTGGACAGCTTCAGCTCTCCCTCACCCGTGTTCACCACGTTGTGCCACGTGCCACCGGGCACGACGACGGCGAAGCCGGCCTCCAGGTCCTCCTTCTGGGTGACCTCGTCCCTAGAAGGGCCCATGGTGACGGCCGCGCGCCCGGACTCGACCCGGATGAACTGCTCGAGGTGGTCGTGCATCTCGACGCCGATCTCCTCGCCGGGCTGCAACGTCATCACCACCAGCTGCAGGTTCTTCGCTGTGAAGAGCACGTGGCGGAAGAAGGAGTTGTCTCCCGCGGTGCCCTCAATGCTTCCAACCCAACCGGTCATGGCGTTCCCTCTTTCCTGTCTGCGCCGTTCCGACGCAACTGCCACCTCCATGCACGCAGGAACTGCGCAGGAAGGGGAGGGACTGAGGTCCCCAACAGCCACGCTGGAACCAGGGGGACGTGGGCGGGACGAGGGCTCGTACCGGAACAGCGAGGCGGCCTGTTGAGCAGACCGGAGCCTAGACTCGTCGCCGTGACCCTCCAGTTCACCGGAACCCTCGACCGCGGCGGCGTCGTCCGCGCGGCGGGACTCATATCCGACCTGGTCCTCCGGCCCGAGGTCTCCGCGGCGTGGACGAAGGAGTCAGCCTGCGCTGGCATGACCGTCGGGGGCCTGACCCGGCACCTGGTCAGCCAGCCGGTGAACGTCGTGGCCCTGCTTCGTGCCGCTGACGCCGAGCGCCCTGAAGCTGCCGGCGCGGAGACCATCCCGGTGCTGGAGCACTATGCGCGAGCGGCCTGGGTGCGGGAAGACCTGGATGGCGATGCCAATCGGTCCATCCGCGAGGTGTCGGACCAACAGGCGGCAGAGGGACCCGAGGCGGCGGTGGCTCTGCTCGGGCAGGCGCAGGCCGAGCTCGAGTCGGTGCTGTCAGACGCCCCGCCGACCACGTACATCCCTTGGCAGGGCTGGTCTCTGGCCACCGACGACTTCCTGGTCACGCGCCTGATGGAGGTGGTCGTGCACGCCGACGACCTCGCGGCGAGTGTCGACGTTCCGACTCCTGACTTCGGCGCGTCCGTGCTCGATCCCGTCCTCCGTCTGCTGACCGCACTGTCCGTCCGTCGGCACGGGCAGGATGCGGTTGTGCGGACCCTGACTCGTCCGCAGCGCGCCCCGGCGAACGTGTCCGCCTTCTAAGAACCCGGACCCCCGGGTTCACTGTCCTGCCCTCGTGGCCGGTTCCGAATGCACGTCCAGCTTCCCGGCGAAATCTGGGTTGTGGAAGGGCCCGGCGCGGCGGTACTTCGTCACCGACACCGTGACCGTGCGAGTGGCTGTTGACGTGGGTCAAGGCGGTCACGACGGCTGACTTCGGGGCCCTTGTCCGTTGAGTCGGTGACAACACCACCAAGGCGTCTCACCGGCATACCCAAGGAATGTGACTTTCGTCCCTGCCCCAGCACGGGCGCGGAGCGCGACGATCGCGCTGAGCTTCCCAGCTCACAGCAGGCATGCGATGCACCACGAGGCTGGTGGGCAGGTCGCCGGAGCAGCCCGTGAGCGGAGCGGCGGTCGGAGGTGCCCGATGATCGGCGCGGTGAAGTCGGACGGATGCGCTCTCTACTACGAGGAGGTCGGCGCAGGTGTGCCGATCCTTCTGGTCCACCCTGCCGGCGCGACCGCTTCAACGTGGGGTCCCACGATCGAGCGACTCGCCCGGATCGGACGGGTGATTGCCTACGACCGGAGGGGTTACGCCCGCTCCGAAGCCGAGACGGTCACATCGGTCTCCAGGCACACCGCCGATGCCGCGGTGATCCTGGAGCATTTGGCGAGCACGCCCGCGGTCGTGGTCGGTATCAGCGCCGGTGCGACCATCACCATTGACCTGGCGGTGCGCCGCCCCGATCTGGTGCAGGTAGCCATCGCCCACGAGGCGCCCTGGCGGGCGACTCGTCATCTTCCTTCGGCTGCACAGGTCGGGGCACTGGCCAAGATCGGCTCGCTGACTCTCCTGGGCCGACACGGCGCCGCTGCCGACGCGTTGCTGCGCGCCGCCTACAGCTACCGTGACGGCGGAACCGCCTGGGACGCCTTTCCCGAGGAGTGGCGTCAGACCGCCATGGAGAACGCCCAGCCTGCGTTGGCGGACTTCCGTATGACCGTCGGCGACTATCCGTCTGCGCGGGATCTTGCGTCCATCAAGGTCCCCGTCGTCTGCAGCTACGGCGCACGAAGTCCGAACCTCATGGCGCGCTTCACCCAGTCGCTTGCCTCTGCCATCCCCACCGGGCGTCTGCATCGAATCGACGGAAGCGCCCACGCAGCCCCCTTCGATGCGCCCACCGGCTTCGTCGAGCTCATCGCCGGCGCGATGACCCTTTGAGCCGTCGGGCGCGATGACCCTTTGAGCCATCGCGAGCCGTTGCGCCACCGTCAGGAGGCCGGTAGGGCGACCGATCGCGCGAGGTCGTCGAGGGTCGTCCGGACCCCCTGGGCAAAGACCTCCACGTCCGGCGATGCGTCCCGGTCGGCGACTGCCGTGAGGTTGAGCTGGCCGGCGTAGGACACCGCGCCGACAACCAGTGTCAGGTTGCCCATCGTCGGCATCAGGGGGAACAGCTCCAGCAGCCGCGCTCCGGCAAGGTACAGCGGCACGGGTGGACCCGGGACATTGGTCACGACGAGGTTCACCGACCGCTGCCGCGGAAACTGCCGGTACCAAACCCGCTGGCCGGCGATGAACCGGAAGATCCCACTGCCCGCCTCAGGACGCGCCTTGTGCTTGCGGGCGGCCGTCTCGGCAGCGACCAGCTCAAGCCGGCGCACCGGGTCCGGCTCTCCCAACGGCAGCGGCACCATCATCCAACCGGGCTTGTTGCCCTGCGCCGGCCCAGTCTCCTCCTGGTGTTCCGAGATGGTCACCATGGCGCGCTGCACCAACCCCTGGACGTGCTCGCCACGGCTGGCCAGCAGCTGGCGCAGACCTCCGGCCACCACGGCCAGCACCACGTCGTTGACCTTGGCGTCATGGAGATGGGCGATCTGCTTGACCAGGTCCAGGCGGCCACGCACGAGGGCCAGCAGGCGGTCGTTGCCGACCGGGTGGTTGAGGCTGGTCTGTGGGGCGGGCTTCTCGGTGAGGACTTCCTGCCACGCCGCAGCGCGACCCGCGCCTGGCGCAGGGTCCTGCCCGGATGGGCAAGGCCCGACCATGCCCGACCGAGCTCGTGCTGGCGCCGGCGCAGGTTGTCGCGCAGCAACTCGCCCACGGTTGGAATCGGTGTCGGCGTCCGCTGCGGTGCGACTGGGGTGGGCGCGTCCGGGGTCAGGTCCAGCAGCGCCCCGAAGGCGGCCAGTGCGGCGGCACCGT
>DASSJT010000198.1:0-33080 GCA_035691065.1 Dermatophilaceae bacterium | reverse complement strand
ATGCCCTTGACCAGCATGACCCACCCCGTGGAGCTGTCAGTCGAGGGTGACCCTTGTGCCGAGGTCTGCACGAACGTCATGGCTCCGTGCCAGATCAAGTAGAGGCCGCCGGTCACCGAGAGGGCAGTCAGGGCGGAGGGTGTGCGGCTCACGAGGGCCCCGACGCCGGCTGCCACGACTCCGGTCATTCCCAGATAGCCGATCGCAAGGCCGCCGACCGCAGGCAGCGCTGACTGGCCCCGCGCGGCGACGCTGAGCGTGAAGGCCCAGTCGGCGCCTGGAACGACGATGAGCAGGGCCGCGAGGGCCCAGAAGGCGAGGACGGAACTGGCGGCCACGAGAGGCTTCTTCCATGGAGCGTGCTTGCCCAGCAAGATTATCGGCGCTAGCCGAGCCGATGCTTCCAAGATTTGCTTCCAAGAGCGTCTCTAGTGGAAGATCCTTGGTCAATGGACAAGGTCGACCGCCAGATTCTTGCCGAGCTCCAGGCTGACGGCAGGCTCTCCGTCACGGATCTCGCCGCCAAGGTGCGGCTGAGCGTCTCGCCATGCCACCGCCGACTGCGCGAGCTCGAGCGAAGCGGCGTCATCCGCGGCTATCGCGCGGTGGTCGATGCGGCGGCTGTCGGGCTCGGCTTCGACGTGCTGGTCTTCGTGACCATGCGGCAGGAGGACCGCGACACCCTCCTGGCCTTCGAGGAGGGACTGACCCGCCTTCCCCATGTCATCGAGGCACAGCGGCTCTTTGGCGACCCGGACTACCTGCTGCGTGTCGTTGTCGCAGACCTGGGCGCCTACCAGCGCCTACAGGACGACCAGCTCGGGAGGTTGCCCGGCATCCTGCGGATGACGTCCACACTGGTGATGAAGCAGATCGTTCACAACCGCCCGCTCCCCGCTTGAGCGTATGCCGTGTGGTCCAGCCGTTGGGCTAGTCGGGGGAGCTCCAACGAGGCCATACGTCCACGATCTCAGAGCGAACCCAGCGCAGCCCTGGTGTGTCGCCGGATCCCCCGAGCGGCAGCTCGGGGGACCCGCGGCCTCCTCTCTGGTCTCCGCGGTCGAACGGGGCGGACGATGGGCTCATGGCCACTGCTGCCGAGGTCGGACAGCAACACCGGTCCCGCTGTTGGTGCTGTGACGGCGAGTTTCCCGAGGCCCAGCTGGTGAGGCTGGGCTCCCATCCGGAGGTGGCGGTGTGCCTCCGCTGTGCGCGGTTCTTGCAGAGGCAGGCGCAGGCGCGGGCCGACGAGGAGAGCCCGTCGATCGGTGGGCGGGCCAGGGAAGTCGCGCGGGCCGCTCGTGAGCACGTCGTGTCACACGGGTGGCATCGTTGGCCCGTGATCGGTCGGGTGCTGCGATGGTTCGGATGAACCGGGACGGTTCGACCTGCATGTGGTCGTCATGCTCTCGATGCCTGTTGCCCTCGTCTTGGCTTGCTTCCCGCGTTGATCCTCGCCGGCGGTGGGGCAGAGGCCCGTGGCCTACGGGTGCCATCAGATGAAGGGACACATCAGGACCGCGGGCCCGTTGGTCTTCCATGCGAGTCCCCAGCCATGGCCATCGGTGGCCCGGCAGTACGCTCCTCTCCCATCGGCAGCGGTGACTGTGGAGCGAGGTCGTGATGGGTTCACCTGAGTTCCCGGCGGAGGTGGAGGTCCTCCGCCGAGTGGTCATGGAGGGCTTCGCCACCGGCAACACCGACGTGGTGGACGAGCTCTGCTCGCTGGACTTCGTCGAGCACCAGGCGAACCTCGCGGCCTCCGGCCAAGAGGCGATTGCCGGGCTGAAGCGGGCCATTCAGGAGGTGCACGCGTCCATGCCGGACATCGTGTACACGCTCGAGGACTGGGCCGTCCGCGGTGACGTGGCCTGGGTGCGGTTTCGCTCCCGTGGAACCCAGACCGGGCCGTTCTTCGGACCTCCGACCGGCGCCCCGATCGACATCACGGTGATGGACGCCGCGCGCGTCGTGGACGGCAGAATGGTCGAGCACGGGGGTGTGCCGGACAGGTTCAGCATCCTCCAGCAGAGCGGCGTGCTGCGGCGCTGGATCTCTTCCGAGCGTGCTGCGGCGGTTGCGCAGGAGTCGCCCGACTGAACCGGCAAACGCCTGAGACCCGACGACGAAACGGTTCCGAGCTTTCCCCAGCCATCTGTCAGTTGACATCAGCTCACCGTGGACCTTGCGCTCACAACGGCCAGCGCAGTCAGAGGCGGTCTCCCACGCTACTCCCAGGCGCCTCGGGCATCGCTTGCGCGATCCACAGACCGAGGGCAGAGTGTGAGTCGTTGGCCGTGCATCGGCAAGATCTCGCCTTGTGTCGGTCGCCGCCTCACAGAAGTGGGCAACGCGATGACTGAGTCCGACCCCCCGTGGTCGTACCACGCAGCGTGGCCGCCGGAACCCAGACATGTGGCGGATGCACGTAATTTCGTCGGATGGCGTCTGCGCGAGAACGGCTTGTCCAGACATGTCGACGTTGTCACTCTCGTGGTGAGTGAACTCGCCACTAATGCAGTGCTTCATGCCGTTACACCGTTCACCGTCACGCTGGAACGTGGCCCACGGGGACTGAGGCTGGCAGTAAGGGACGGCTCCCAGGGCATTCCCTCCGGCCCCGCATCGATGCCGTCAACCCGGTCCCAGGGACGGGGCCTCCGTATCGTGGCGGCGCTCAGCAGCTCGTGGGGCGTGACGACACAGGCTGATGGCAAGTCCGTGTGGGCGGTCTTCGCACTTCCCGGATCCCCAGACGAGCAGTCCGAGTCAAGCGCCTGCGCCTGACTCGCTGAGGCGGCCCTTCGAGCCAGGGAGCAGGCCGTCTCTCCGCGCCGCTCCCCGGGAGCGGCACCACCTGAGTGACCTGGCAGAGCCGGTGGTACCCGTGTGCCGCGGACGGCGGGTCAGGTCTGGGCCGAGGACGGCCCAGACCATCTGCCCGCCGTCTTTGGTCGGCAGGGTGCCGGTAAGGTCAGCGAGGGTCCGGACGACGCACAGGTCCTGGTCACGGGGTTGGTCCTGGGCGAGGCCCTGCTTGCAGGGCTGGGTTGGGCCACGGTCACGAACGGCGATGCGCAGTCGTTCGCCGACGTGGGACAAGAGCACGTCGACACCGGCGTTGGTGCGCTGCACTGCGACTGTGGTGAGTTCACCGGCTATCACGCTGGCGGTCTCGCGGCGTGAAGGCAGGCGCCAGTCCAGACAGGTTTGAGCCACGAACTGTTGCACGACCCGCGTAGCACGGGCGGTCGGCACGAGCTGAAGATGGGCGGTTGCGCTGGGTTCACAAGTCATGATCTGCGCCCAGCCCTGGAGCATCGACGAGCAAAGCGTGAGGTGCCGGCCGTAAGGGCGCTGCTGGAGGAGGATTGCCGTACTGGGATCTCCAATGGACACGGCGACCGGGGTCGCTGGCCATGCCCACGGGTGGCGGCCCGTCGCGGCCAGCATGTCCAGGTGATGCGGCATTGTCTGAGTCAGCGGCACCGTCAGCTCCAGCACCACCCCGCGAGGGCACTCCGCGAGCGCCTGCCCGACCGCATGGTCGACCTCCTGGGCCACCTCCGCGAAGGGCGCGGTTACCTCGATCAGCCATACGTCGCGCATGGGGTATGCCGTGATGGCGGGACTGGTCGTGGGTCGAAGCCGTGCAACCCAGTCGGCATGCGTCCAGGTTCCGCCGTCAGGGCCCAGTCCCGCGGACGCATTCCAGGAGGCGGCGGGCTCGGCGACTGTGGGTTCGTCCCGTATGGTGAACGACCCGTGTACCGACGACGTACGTACAGACATAGCGGCGTCCTAGGCACTGCTGTTCGCCTTGACCGGGTAACTCTGGTACCCGCGAGGTCCGGGCGGTTGGGTTGCCGTCGGGCGGACTGCCTTCACGCGCCACGGTACGCCCGTGGTCCGCAGAACACTATGGGCGTGAGCCGCTTCCATCGACGGATCCGACCCCCGACGAAGGCGAGTTCGGCTCTCGGCAGTGCATGGAGCCCGGTGACGGGAATCGCACCCGCGTGTCCGGCTTGGGAAGTGGGCTGTCCTACGCACGAGCGCACTCAACGGATGTGGCCTGGGTCGCCGACATCCCTCACATGAGAACGTTTCAGTATGACCTGTGAGAGCGGGCGCACCATCTTTCTTGGGGCGGGGCGCTCGTGACCGGTCGGGACCGCTTTCCTGTACGGGAGCAGGTTTGGATGGAACCATTGCCTGCGCTGGGGGGTGTTCTGGGTGTGAAGGACTCGACCCGCACCAGCAATGACGCAGTGCGCGATCTCTACGAAGGGTGTTACACGCGCCTCGTGGGCGTCGTGAGCCTGGCTGCTGACAGCCGTGCGGAGGCCGAGGAATGTGTCCAGGAGGCGTTCATCCGCCTGCTTCGAGAGTGGCCGACCGTCTCCCAGTTCGATAGCCCAGAGGCTTGGACACGCAGGGTGGCCCTTCGGTTGCTCTCGAACCGGCGCCGCAAAGCGCGAAACGGCATCAAGGCCCTCCTACGCGCTGGCCCGGCCAGAACGACACAAGAGCCCACTGGGGACTCTCTGGACATTCGGCGGGCGCTGGAACGTTTGCCCTTGGGTCAAAGGCAGGTCGTAGTCCTTCACTACCTGGTCGGTCTGGGTGTGGCGGAGGTCGCGGCCGAGCTGGCCATAGCCCCTGGCACCGTGAAGTCTCGGCTGAGTCGCGCCCGCGACGCGCTCAGCCCGCTGCTGCGCGAGGAGGCCCTCCATGGCTGATCTACACGAGCTTCTCGCGGCCGAAGCGGGTCGTGAGCAGCCGATCAACCCTCCACCGTTTGAGGAGCTGCTGCGCGCCCGTCGTTCCCGGGACCGCCGAAACCGTATAGCCGCAGGATCCATGCTGATGCTGGCGGTACTGGGCGCAGGCGTGCTCCCTACGTTCCTTCCTGGCCCCTCCGCGACGACGAGAGTCGCAGAGTCCTCCGGGCAAGACGCTACGGTCACTGGGGTCCTGCGTATGCCGGGGGGACCAGTCGGCGCGTATCAGTCTGGGGTATCCGGCGTGGTCGTCTTCAGATCGTCTAGGGGTCACGAGATCAAGACGACAGCAGGAGTCGACGGGAGGTTTTCCATCTCCGTGCCGCCAGGGAGCTACACGGTCACCGGGACCAGCCCGCAGTACGGGGACAGCAGGGGCAGTTGCCACGCCACCGGTCCAGTCGTGGTGAGCGCCAGCGGCCTGGCGGACGTCATCGTTGCATGCCAATTCAGGAGCCCTGCCAAGAGCCCTCCCACCCCACAACCCGGGTCTGTGACAGCGAGCATCACGTTGCCCACGACAACTATGCGCGCTGGCACATCCGTGACCGCAAAGGTCACAGTTGAGAACAACAGTGGCACGCCGATCCACCTAGTCGGGTGTGGATCGATCTATCGAGTGCTCCTCGTCGGAGGAGGACAGCATCCGACCCCGTCCTGGCCCTTGTGCGCTATGCAGGTCACGATCCCGACGGGTCAAAGCACCTACATCGTCCGCGTTGCGGCTACCTACAGCGAGTGCTCGCCGAACGGAGGGGAGGGCATGCCCACCTGCTCAGCGGATGGCTCCCTTCCGCCGTTACGTCCCGGACGGTACGCAGCGACCACGTTCAGCGTGAACCCCGAACTCCCCGTGCCGGCGCCCACCTCGGTCGCCGTGACGCCATAGCGCTGGCCGGCCCGAAGCAGCGGTGACCATAGGCCGAGGACAGCCACCGACCCGATAGGAGAGCATGCAGGCCGGAGGGGCTGTCAAGCCTTCACTTCTCCTGGCGGAGGGCGATGTGGCGGCACAAGCGTGTCGGGTCGCACGGTCGTTGGATCGATGGAGCCGGTGACGGGAATCGAACCCGCGTGTCCAGCTTGGGAAGCTGGCGCTCTGCCATTGAGCTACACCGGCGTACGCCGCCGTCAGCTCTCACCGCGGCAGCGCGCGAGGAAGTCTAGCCCACGTCGCAGCAGCGCTACCGCGGCGCCTGCCGTATCAGCGACCGTCGCACCTGCCCTGCACACCCTGTGGCGACACCCTGCGAAAGAGCCGCCCACTGCCGGCCCTGCCCCAGGCAACCGGCGGGTATTTTGAGCCCGTGCTGCTCTCCGACCGGGACATCAGGGCCGAGATCGAGACCGGGCGCGTCCTGCTCGACCCGTGGGACCCGGCCATGGTCCAGCCGTCGAGCGTCGACGTGCGCCTCGACCGGTACTTCCGGCTGTTCGACAACCACAAGTACCCCGTCATCGACCCGTCCCAGGACCAGCCCGACCTCACCCGCCTCGTCGAGGTCGCCCCGAGCGAGGGCTTCGTCCTCCACCCCGGCGAGTTCGTGCTGGGCTCGACGGTCGAGGCGGTGACCCTCCCGGACGACCTCGCCGCCCGCGTCGAGGGGAAGTCCTCGTTGGGCCGGCTTGGCTTGCTCACCCACGCGACCGCCGGCTTCGTCGATCCGGGGTTCTCCGGCCACGTGACGCTCGAGTTCAGCAATGTCGCGACCCTGCCGATCATCCTGTGGCCGGGCATGAAGATCGGCCAGCTCGCCTTCTTCCGGCTCAGCAGCCCATCCGAGAACCCTTACGGCTCAGCCAAGTACGGCTCTCACTACCAGGGCCAGCGCGGTCCCACGGCGAGCCGCTCGTTCCAGAACTTCCACCGCACCGAGGTGTGACATGTCAGCGCTCGAGCTCATCGAGGTCCGCATCAGCGCACCCGACCAGGACACCGCCGAGTCGATCGCCCGGGGCCTCGTCGAGTCGCGACTCGCCGCCTGTGCGCAGGTGCTCCCACAGATGACGTCGATCTACCATTGGAAGGGCGAGCTCGAGCAGGCCCGCGAGCACCTCATCCTCGCCAAGACGACCGCGGGCCACTTCGAGGCAATCTGCGCCCGGGTCGGCGGCGAACACCCCTACGACACCCCCGAGATCGTCGCCCTGCCGATCACCCATTCCAGTGCTGCGTATGCCGTGTGGCTGGCCGACAGCGTCGCCCTCGACTTCGACGACGTGGAACCCTCCGAGGAGGCCGATCTTTGACGACCCGCACCTGGCAGTTCGCCTGGACCTCCGAGCCGGAGCGCCCAGCGGCTGCCGTGCTGGTCCTCCACGGCGGCCAGGAACGCAGCCGCCACCGGGCGAGGTGGCGGCATGTCGCGGCACTGCGCATGGTGCCGTTCGCGCGGGCTGTCGCGGCCGGCGGCCAGGGCCAGGTCGCCGTGGCCCGACTGCTGCACACCGTCCGCGGGTGGAACGGCGACGAGGCCAGTCCGGTCGCGGACGCCCGCGAAGCCCTCGCCGAGCTCCGTAGCCGCCACCCCGGCATACCCCTTGGCCTGCTCGGCCACTCCATGGGTGGCCGCACCGCCCTGCACGTTGCCGACGAGCCGGGGGTCGCCGTGGTCGTCGGCCTGGCTCCCTGGGTCGCCCGCGGCGACCTCCCCCGCGGCGGGCCCGGCCTGCGCGTCCTGCTGATGCACGGCACCCGCGACCGGATCACCTCGCCCAAGGCGACGCGCTGGATGGCTCGGGAGCTCGGCACGCTGGGCGTGGACGTGACGTGGCGCCCGATCCCGGGCGCCGGCCACGCCCTGCTCAGGTTCGCCCGCAGATGGCACAGGGAGGCCGCCGCCTTCCTCGTGCAGGGTCTCCTCGGGCCCCCGCCAGAGCGCAGGGACGCTGAGGGCACCACGTCTCGCGACCCCGAGCCCGACCCGACGAACTGCGCCTAGGGAAGGGCCAATCCCGGCTGATCCGGCTCCGCCAGACGCTCCAGGCTCGCCTCTGCTGCCTCGAGATCGGGGCCGATCTCACGGTCGCCCAGGTCAACGGTGAGATCGCCGCACTCGTCCAGCACCTCGCCCAGCCGCCCGGTCAGCGAGGTCCGGGTCAGCGCGGCAGCGCGCGCCGCGCTCAGGAGCTCGACGGCCAGCATGCGGCGGTATGCCGGGACCACGCCTCCCAGGCGCAGCGCGCCGAGATTGGCGAAGCCCGCATCGTCCTCCACGCCCTGCGACAGCCATACGGTCTGGATCGACGAGGGCGACGCGGCGTGCTGGCGCACCAGCGAGAGCGCTGACGCTGCCACGAACTCGGCCGCCATCAGGCCCGACGCCCCCGGCGCGCCGTCGGTCAGGAACCGCGGCAGCCCCAGCTCACCTCCGCTCACCATGTGGGTCACCCGCGACATGACGCCCTGGGCCGAGCCCGCCAGGGCGAGCAGCGCGTGGTCGAGGGCCAGCGAGAGGTATGCCGTGTGGAACCCTCCGTGGTGGGTGGCGGTCCCGTTGTGGTCGCCGTCGGAGAAGAGCGGGTTCTCGGAGGCGGTGTTGGACGCCGTCTCGATGATCTCGATCAGGGACACCAGCGCATCGTGGAGCGGTCCGTGGACCTGCGGCCACGCGCGCAGGCCGAAGAAGTCCTGGATGTGTGCTGGCTCGTAGTCCTGGGGCTCCAACAGTGCGCGGATCGTGGCCATCGACTCCTGCGCACCC
Organism: Dermatophilaceae bacterium; assembly: GCA_035691065.1. Classification (GTDB taxonomy): domain Bacteria; phylum Actinomycetota; class Actinomycetes; order Actinomycetales; family Dermatophilaceae; genus DASSJT01. Next base: position 24,592 of record DASSJT010000198.1, on the reverse strand, counting down.
GCTCGGGGCGTCGCACCGGCCGCCGACAGGCTGACGGCCTCCGGGCTGCCGCGCAGCACCGCCCACGAGAGCGCGCAGACGATGTCGGCGACATCGGCCAGCTCGGCGAGCTGCGCTGCCGCGAGGCCCGACTCGGCCAGGGTGAAGGCGCTGGACGACATGAGCGGCAGCGCGTCCGCGCCAGTCAGGGCCAACCGGCATACCAACTGTCCTGTAGCGCGAGGGCGCTCGCCCGACAGCGCCAGCCCCACGTCGGCCAGCGCCGACAGGTCGCCGGCCCCAAGCGACCCGTGGCGGGGCACCACCGGCAGCATTTCCGCTGGCGCGCCCACGAGCTCGGCCAGGGCCTCGACCAGCTCCGGCGTGGCGCCGGACCCGCCGACGAGCAGCTGGTTCGCGCGGATGAGGCAGGCGGCGCGCACGACCGAAGCCGGCAGCGGCTCACCCCAGCCGATTGCGTGCGAGCGCAACAGCCCCGGCCCCGGGTCGGCCGGTCCCACCTGCTGGTCGCGGTTCGCCCCGACACCGGTGGTGCGCCCGTAGACCGGCTGCCGGCGGGCGATCTCGTCGGCCAGGACGTTGTTGTGGCGCACCCGCTCGAGCGCCTCGGGGAGTGCGCGGGCCGGCACGCCCTCGGCCGCCCTGGAGATGTGCTCCAGAGTCAGGGTCGTGCCGTCGAGGGTGATGCCACGGTCGTGAGGGGGCACGCGACCAGTATTACTCCGTGCTTGCAGGAGGTTCACGGTCCGGTGTCGACGGGGTCGCTGTCGGGAGACTGGGTTACGTTAGGTCCCCAGCGGCACAGGAGCAGGCCCGGCCAAGCCGAGAGTGGTGCGCATGATCCGGTTCGACAGCGTCACGAAGCAGTACCCCGACGGCACGGTCGCCGTCGACGCGGTCACCCTCACCGCCCCGACCGGCCAGATCACCGTGCTCGTCGGGCCCTCGGGGTGTGGCAAGACCACGACCCTGCGCATGGTCAACCGGATGATCAAGCCCACGTCCGGGGCGATCTACCTCGACGGACGCGACACCGCCGACATGGACGAAGCCGAGCTGCGCCGCGGCATCGGCTACGTCATCCAGCACGCCGGCCTCTTCCCCCACCGCACCGTGCTCGACAACGTCGCCACCGTGCCCCGCCTCCTCGGCTGGGACCGCGCGAAGACCCGGGCCCGCGCGATGGAGCTCATCGAGCGGGTCGGGCTGCCCGCCAGCTTCGCCAGGCGCTACCCCTCCCAGCTCTCCGGTGGCCAGCAGCAGCGCGTGGGCGTGGCCCGCGCGCTCGCGGCCGACCCGCCGGTCATGCTCATGGACGAGCCGTTCAGCGCCGTCGACCCAGTCGTGCGGGAGCAGCTGCAGGACGAGTTCCTCCGGCTCCAGGACGAGCTCGGCAAGACCATCGTGTTCGTCACCCATGACATCGACGAGGCGATCAAGCTCGGCGACCAGGTCGCCGTGTTCCGCGTGGGGGGCCACCTCGCGCAGGTGAGCGAGCCGGCATACCTCCTGGCGCATCCCGTCGACGACTTCGTCGCCGACTTCGTCGGCCGTGACCGGGGCTACCGCGCGCTCAGCTTCCAGCCGACGCCCAAGCTGCCGCTCCAGTCGGAGCGCACGGTGCTCCTGGGAGAGTCGCCGGCCGGCGTCGCGGGTGACTGGGTGCTCGTCGTCGACGACGACCGGCGGCCGCTCGGGTGGGTCGAGCCGCGTCGCGTGGGCGACCGGGCCGTCACCTCGGCGATGCTGCACCGCGGCGGCACGGTCGCCCGGGCCGACGGGCCGCTGCGGGCCTCCCTCGACGCGGCGCTGTCGTCGCCGAGCCGGCGCGGGGTGATCGTCGACGACACCGGCGTCCTGGTCGGCACCGTGCTGGCGCACGAGGTGCTAACGGCGATCGAGCAGGCCGAGCGCCCCCGGCTCGAAGACCCAGCCCACCCCGGAGCACCGGTGGCATGACCATCTCCACCCGGCCTTGCTCCCCAGCCTTGGGCGCCTCGCTCCTTTATCGCTGCGGTTCCGGGGCAGACGTCGCATGACCTGGCTGCGCGACCACCTCCAGGATGTGCTCACCCTCGCGGCCCAGCACATCTACCTGGCGGGGCTGCCCCTCGTGCTCGGCCTGCTCATCGCCCTGCCCCTGGGCTGGCTCGCGCGCCGATACCGGCCCCTCTACGCCCCCTTCACCGTCGGCACCGGCCTGCTCTACACCATCCCCAGCCTCGCCCTGTTCATCCTGCTGCCAGGCATCCTCGGCACGCGCATCCTCGACCGCAACAACGTGTTCGTCGCCATGACCATCTACACCGTGGCTCTCCTCGTGCGCACTGTCGCCGACGGCCTCGGCGCGGTGCCCGACGACGTCGCGCAGTCGGCCACCGCCATGGGGTTCCGACGGGTGCGGCGGTTCTTCCTGGTCGAGCTCCCCTTGGCGGTGCCCGTCATCTCCGCCGGGATGCGGGTGGCGGCCGTCAGCAACGTGAGCATCGTCAGCGTTGCCGCGGTGATCGGCATACCGCAGCTCGGCCAGCTCTTCACCGACGGGTTCAAGCGCAACTTCTACGACCCGATCGTGGTGGGCATCCTCGCCTGCATCATCCTCGCGGTCGCCTTCGACATCGCGATCCTGCTGGTGACCCGGCTCGTGACGCCCTGGGAGCGCGTCCGGAGGGCCCGGGCATGATCCGCGACGTCATCGACTGGCTCTCCGACGCGTCCCACTGGCAGGGCAGCGACGGAGTGGTGCGCCGGCTGCTGGAACACCTCGGCTACTCGGGGCTGGCACTGCTCATCGCGGGCGCCGTTGCCATCCCGCTGGGCCTGGCGATCGGCCACACCGGGCGCGGGCGGTTCTTCGTGGTCAACCTCGCCGGCGCCGCCCGGGCCATCCCCAGCCTGGGCCTGCTGTTCATCATGGTGCTGTTCCTCGGGCCGCGGCTGTCGGGCGACGCAGCGTTCCTCTGGCCGAGCCTCGTGGTGCTGATCGTCCTCGCCATCCCGCCGATCCTCTCCGGCGCCTACGCCGGCGTGGAGGGTGTCGACCCCGATGCCCGCGACGCCGCGAAGGGCATGGGCATGCGCGGCATCCAGGTGCTGGGCTCGGTCGAGCTGCCGTGCGCCCTGCCCCTGATCTTCTCGGGCCTGCGCTCGGCAGCGCTGCAGGTCATCGCCACCGCCACCATCGCGGCGATCGCAGGGCTTGGCGGCCTCGGGCGCTTCCTCATCGACGGGCAGGCCATCCGCGACTTCCCGCAGATGGCGTCGGGTGCAGTCCTGGTGGCCCTGCTTGCAGTGGTCGTCGACCTGTCCTTCGGCCTGGTCCAGAGGTATGCCGTATCCCCTGGCATCACGGGCCGCCGCGCCCACCGTGGTGCCGACGCCCGTGACCTGGCGACTGTCAGTGCCACAGCGGAGACTCGGGAGGGTGCGGTGCCCCACAGTCCCTGAATCTCCACCGCCGAAGGCACTCCCAGAAGCCGTTGCACCTGCTCCCGAAACCGCCACGACCCCCAGAAACCCACGATCCCCAGAACCCGCTGCGTACATCCCCGTACTCCGCTCAACCACAAGGAGCACACAGTGAGAACCTCCAAGATCGCGCTCACGGTCGGCGCCCTGCTGACGTCCCTGGCGCTCGCCGCCTGCGGCAGCAGCGGATCCGGTTCCAACCCGTTCGCGACCGACAGCTCGTCGTCCTCGTCCGCGGCCGGTGGTGGGTCGATCTCGATCGGATCGGCCGACTTCCCCGAGAGCGCGCTGCTCGCCGAGATCTACGCCGGCGCGCTCAAGGCCAAGGGCGTCACCGTCAACGAGCCGCTCAGGCTCAACATCGGCAGCCGAGAGACCTACATCCCGGCGCTGAAGGACGGCTCGATCGACCTGATTCCCGAATACACCGGCGTGCTGACGCAGTACTTCAACAAGAACGCCAAGGCCACCGATGCCGAGGGCGTCTACACCGAGCTCAAGGCGTCGCTCCCTGACACGCTGACCGTGCTCGACAAGTCGGCCGCCGAGGACAAGGACGCCGTGGTGGTCACCAAGGAGACTGCCGCCAAATACTCGCTGAAGTCGATCTCCGACCTGGCCGGCAAGAGCCAGAAGCTCACGCTGGGCGGGCCGCCGGAGTGGAAGACCCGGCCCACGGGTGTTCCCGGGCTCAAGAAGGTCTACGGCCTGACGTTCAAGCAGTTCCGTGCGCTCGATGCCGGTGGACCCCTCTCGGTCAACGCGCTGAAGAACGGCCAGGTCGATGCAGCCAACCTGTTCACCACCGACCCCAACATCGTCACCAACGGGTTCGTGGTCCTGGACGACCCGAAGCACCTGTTCGCCGCCCAGAACGTCGTGCCCCTGATCACCAAGGCCAAGGTCACGCCCGACATCGAGGGGGCCCTCAACGCGGTTTCCGCCAAGCTCGACACCTCCACCCTGGCGGCCCTCCTCAAGGAGGTCGTCACGGACAAGAAGGACCCGCAGACCGTGGCCAAGGAGTTCCTGAGCAAGAACGGCCTCGGCTGACCTGCTGACGTCGCCCGCCGCCTTCGAGTCGGACCGTCACGAGGGCGGCGGCGGCCGCACTGCGAGCCTTTGCAACCGGACGTGCGCACTGAGACGTCGGCACTGAGACATGCGCGCAGAGACACCTGCGCACAGAGACAGGCACACAGAGAGAGGGCCTGGTCAGCGCGCCCCTGTGCGCCAACCAGGCCCTGTCTCTGTGGCCGGCATCCCCCTGAACACCAGCCACCCGGCCGCCAGCGGAAGACGTGAGCCTCGCCCCTCCACGGGGCCCTCGCCCGAGTCGCCTGGCGCTCGACCGCCTCTTGTCGTAGCGCCCGGCCAACTCGCTGAACCGCTCGCTGCCGTGTGCACAAGGATGACCGCCCGCCCCCGCCTCCGCATCCGTAGGATCACTGATCTTGCTGTGCAGGCGCTGCGCCCCTGACGCGTCCACAGGGAGTCGGAGGGGGTCGGCGGGCTTGGGTAGCCTTCAGGGGTGATGCTGCCGTGCGTCGGAAGGACCCAGCTCCAGGCGCGGCTGCGTACACTCTTGGAGACGGCGCGCTGGGTCACGCTGGTCGGGCCACCCGGCAGCGGCAAGACCCTGTTGGCCCGGCACGCGGTCCAGCAGCGCGACTCACACCGCACGGGCTGGGTGTCAGCGCAGCGGCTGGGCTCCCTCGAGGCCCTCTACCGCGGCGCGCTCGAAGCGCTCGACGCGGAAGTGGCACCCGGCGACGCCACGGCCATGGCGCTCAAGCGCGCCGTCGACGGCACCGAGACCCTGCTCGTGCTCGACGGCGTCGACGGCGCACTCGACAGCCTTGGCGCCTTCCTGCAGGAGGTGGTCGACTCCACCACGGGGGTGCGCTTCCTGTGCACCGCGCTGGCCACGGCTGGCCGGCCGGCAGAGCAGGTCGTGCGCGTTGGCCCGCTCCCGGTTCCGCGTGACCGCGAGCCCCTGGAGGGCCCGGCGGTGGAGCTGCTCCTCAGCCGCGTGGCGGGTGCCGGTGGCCACCCCCTCGACCTCGTGGCCCAGGGCGACTCGGTGCGCCGCGTCCTCCGCAGCAGCGGTGGGCTCCCGCTGCTGATCGAGCAGCTGAGCGTCCAGATCGCGCTCGTTGGCCTCACCGACGTCGTGCCGACCGCCTCCTTGTCAGAGGCGGTCCAGGCGTCCTACGAGCTGCTCGACGACGAGCAGCAGCGGTGCTTCCGGAGGCTCTCGCTCATGGACGGGCCGATCAGTCTCGACGTGCTGGCCGACATCTGCGGCGCAACGCGCTCGGAGGCCGCCGAGCTGGCCGCGGCCTTGGCAAGGCGAAGCCTGGTCGAGGTCCAGCCTGACGGCCGGTTCACGATGCTGGAGCCGATCCGCCGTCACGGCGCGTTCGTGACCGCCTCGACCGACGACTCGGCCGAGCTGACGCATGGGCTCCTGCGCTGGGCGGAGCGAGTCACCCCTGACGACGCCCTCTCGGGCGCGGGCGACGCCCCGTGGCTCGCCGAGGTCCCCGTGATGCGCACCGCGATCGAGTCAGCCTGCGCCCGCCCAGAGACCCGCGACCGCGGCTACCGGCTTGCCAATGCCGTGTTCTCATCGCTCTACACGGCGATGCGGGCCCGCGACGCGCTCGACATCCTCGAGGCCGTGCTCGCCAGCGGTGACGGGCCCGCGGAGGTGGGCGCCCAGGTCGCCCGCCGAGCCGGCATCGCCGCCTCTGAAGTCCGCGGCACCTACGAGGGGCTGCGCTTCCTCGACCGCGCCGAGCAGCACGCTGCCCAGGCACCCCATCCAGACCACGAGCGGGCTCGCACCGCGGCGATCCGCGCCGAGATGCACCTCGACGCCGGCCAGCTCACCGCAGCCCGGGCCGAGGCCGAGAAGGGCGCGGCCCTGGGCGACCAGGACGTCTACGGCACGCGGCAGGCCAGGCGCACCCTCGTCGACGTCCTGGTGTCGCGCGGCGACTTCGAGGAGGCTGACAACCTCGCCGCCGCCGTGATGGCCAGCGCCGCGCCCGACGAGCTGTGGATGGCTCTGTCAGCGCGGACCCTGATGGCGCGGATCGCCTTCGAGCAGGGGCGACATGTTGAGGCCGCCGCGATGGCCCGGTCGGCCCGCGACCAGGCCACTGCCATCGCCGAAGACCGTGTGGCGCTTCTCGCCGACACGCTGCACAGGCTCATCACCGGCGAGCCCGCCGCGGGGCCGCCCGTCGAACGCGAGTCGCTGCCGTGGGCCGTGCGGCTGGTGGTCCAGCTGCAGGATGCCCGCGACCTGCTCGCCGCCGGCCAGCTGCGCCAGGCGGCAGGCGCCGCGGCGGACATCGTCGTCCTGGCCGACAGCGCCCGGCTCACCCGTGACGGGATCGACGCTCGTCTGCTCCTCGGCGACGCCCTCCTCGCCCTCGGTGACCCGGGGCAGGCCCACCCGGCATACCTCTCGGCCCTGGAGCGCGCAGCCGAGTGCCCGCTTCCGCTGCGCGCCGCCGATGCCCTCGACGGGCTCGCCGCCGTGCTGGAGCCCCAGTCGCCCTCCGGCGCCCAGCAGCTGGCCGCCGGCGCCCGTGCCCTGCGGGCGCCGCGGCGGGCCGTCCCCATCCCGCGGCCGGGCCTGGTGAGGGTGGAGGCAGGTCGTCGGCCGGCGCCCGAGGGATGGGTCGTCGACGGGCAGCTGACGTATGCCGGGGCGCTGGCAGCCGCTGCCATGTTCAGCGACGAGGTCGAGCCGGTCGAGGCGTCCCCGCTCGACGCCCTGACCCGGGCCGAGCGCGCGGTGGCGAAGAAGGTCGCCGAGGGCCTGACCAGCCGCCAGATCGCCGAGGAGCTGTTTGTCTCTCCGCGCACGGTCGATGCCCACCTGGCGCACATCTACCGGAAGCTCGAGATCCCCTCCCGTGCCCGGCTCGCCGCGCTCATGGCCGACTACGCCTGACCCCGGCCTCGTGCTCTGCCGGCCCGGGCGGCCGGCGCACTCGCCCGCGGGCCGGCGATCCCACCGGCCTGTGCAAGGGTGGCCGACGTGACTTCCGAGACCATCCCGGCATACGCCCCAGGCCTCGTGGCGACCGACGAGGTGCTGTTTGCCCGCGACGGCGTGCTGGGCCGAGTGCTGCTGAACCGACCGCGCGTCATCAACGCCCTGACCGACGACATGGTGGCGTCCATCAGGGCGCAGCTCGACGCATGGGTGGACGATCCGGGCATCCAGTCGGTCTCGATCGAGGGCGCCGGTGACCGCGGGCTGTGTGCGGGCGGCGACATTCTTGCCGTGCGCAGAGCAGTCCTCGGTGACGGTGACCCAACGGGGTTCTGGGCTCGGGAGTACGACCTGAACGAGGCGATCGCCGACTACCCCAAGACTGTGGTCGCCGTGATGGACGGCATCGTCATGGGCGGGGGCGTGGGCCTCTCGGCGTACGCGAGTCTGCGCTTGGCTACCGAGAGGTCCCGGATCGCGATGCCCGAGACGAAGATCGGGTTCTCGCCCGATGTGGGTGCCCTCTACCTCCTGGCCCGGGCGCCCGGACAGCTGGGCACCCATCTCGCCCTCACCGGCACCACGATCGACGGCCCCGATGCGGTCGCGGTTGGCCTGGCCGACGCCGTGGTGCCGTCGGCGGAGGTCCCACGCCTCCTTGAGAGTCTGGCCGAGGGTGCCGACACGCTGGATCTGGGCCCAGCTGTCGGACCAAGTCGGCTGGTGGCCCAGCGCGGCTGGATCGACGAGTGCTATGCGGGCGACGATCCCGCGGTGGTGCTCACGAGGTTGCAGGCCTCGCCGGAGCCAGAGGCACGCAAGGCCGCGGCCCTGCTGGAGCAGCGGTCGCCCCTCTCGGTGGCCGTCGCGCTCGAGGCGATCCGTCGGGCGCGTGGGATGGCGTCCCTGCGCGAGGTTCTCGACCAGGACCTCGTGGTGGGCACGAACCTCGCTCGGCGCGGTGACCTCGTCGAGGGGGTGCGGGCGCTCCTGGTCGACCGCGACAAAGCTCCCCGCTGGAAGCACGGGTCGATCTTCGACCTCAGCCGCGCCGAGGTCCTCGCGATGTTCGAGGCCTGACCGAGCCGGGGCGGCTCACCCGGCCGGCGCTGGCTCCGGATCCGGGGTGGGCTGGACGGCCTGGGCTGGTTCGGGTGCGTCGTCACCGCCGCGGCGGACGGCGGCAAGGAGCATCTGGGCGACGTCGACGACCTCGACCTGCTCGGCGACGCCTTCGGCCTGCTTCTGGGTGAGCCCGTCGGAGAGCATGACCCGGCAGAAGGGGCAGCCGATGGCGATGCGCTGGGCGCCGGTGTCGAGGGCCTCCTGGGTGCGGTCCAGGTTGATCCGGGTGCCGAGCTTCTCCTCCATCCACATACGGGCGCCGCCAGCGCCGCAGCAGAACGACTTCTGGCCGGTTCGCTCCATCTCGGTGAGCTGGACGCCGGGAAGGGCGCCGATCAGCTCCCGGGGCGGGGAGTAGACGCCGTTGTGGCGGCCCAGGTAGCAGGGGTCGTGGTAGGTGACGGTCGGCGCGCTGGAGGCGGGGTCGGCGGCGGTGGACTTGGCCGGGGCGGCGTCGGGGCGGGCCACGGGGACCAGGCGCCGGTCGCGTACCAGCTGGTTGAGCAGCTGGGTGTGGTGCAGCACCTGGTAGGTCCCGCCGAGCTGGGGGTACTCGTTCTTGATCGTGTTGAAGCAGTGTGCGCAGGTGACCACGATCTTCGTCGCACCGGCCTCGTTGAGCGTCTCGACGTTCTGCTGGGCCAGCATCTGGAAGAGGAACTCGTTGCCGGCGCGGCGGGCGGAGTCGCCGGTGCAGGTCTCGCCGTCGCCGAGGACGGCGAAGGAGACGCCGGCGGTGTGCAGCAGCTCGGCGACCGCGCGGGTGGTCTTCTTGGCCCGGTCCTCGTAGGCGCCGGCGCAGCCGACCCAGAACAGGTAGTCCACCTCGCCGGCGGACTCCACGTCCTGCCCGAGCACGGGCACCGGGAAGGGGAGGTCCTTGGCCCAGTCGAGCCGGGCCCGTGCGGCCATGCCCCAGGGGTTGCCCTTGTTCTCCAAGTTCTTGAACAGCCCGCCCAGCTCGCTGGGGAAGGCCGACTCGATCAGGGTCTGGTAGCGGCGCAGGTCGACGATCGCGTCGACGTGCTCGATGTCGACCGGGCACTGCTCGACGCAGGCTCCGCAGGTGGTGCACGACCACAGCACATCGGCGTCGATGACGGCGTCGGGGCCGTGCGGGGTGTAAGCGCCCAGGGGGTGCCCGGCGTCGTAGCCGGTGGCACCGACCAGTGGCAGATCGGCCAGGGCCACGGTCGTCTGGGGCAGCCCGCCGCGGTCCTCCTCGGCCGCCAGCAGGAACGGGGCCTTGGCGTGGGCATGGTCGCGCAGAGCCATCACCAGCAGCTTGGGCGACAGCGGCTTGTCGGTGTTCCAGGCGGGGCACTGGGACTGGCAGCGGCCACACTCGGTGCAGGTGGTGAAGTCCAGCAGGCCCTTCCAGGTGAAGTCCTGCACTTTGCCGACCCCGAGCGCGGCGTCCTCGGGCAGCTCCTCGATGCTCTCGAAATCCACCGGCGCCCCGCCGACGGAGATCGGCTGCAGCTCCCCCAGGGAGGTGCGCCCGTCGGTGTGCCGCTTGAACCAGATGTTGGGGAAGGCCAGGAACCGGTGCCAGGCCACGCCCATCGTCGGCACCAGGGCGATGGTGATCATCCAGGCGAAGGAGATCAGGATCTTGACCGCAGCCACGATCACGACGAGGTTCTCGATTGTGCCCGTGCTCAGACCGGTGAAGAAGTTGCCGATCCACCCGGTCAGCGGGAAGTGCAGGGCCGTGTCATAGCCCGTGCCCTGCAGCCGGGACAGGGTCCACTCGAAGGCCCGCAGGAACCCGATGCAGATGGTCACGCCCAGGATGGTCAGCTCAACGTAGTAGGCCTGCCAGAACGTCGAGCCGAAGAACCGCGAGCGGCGTCCGCCCTCACCGGGGGCCGAGCGCGGGTGGTTCCGCTGCCGGACCGCCATCAGCACCAGGATCGCGAAGAAGCCGGCGAACGCGAACAGGTCGGTGATCCACTCGTACAGGAAGAAGTGGCCGATCACCGGCAGCACGAACTCCGGGTCGAGCAGCTGGCCGAAGGCGTTCACCAGCGTGAAGAACAGCACCCCGAACCCAATCATCGTGAACCAGTGCGCCACCGCCACCACCGGCAGCCGCGCCATCCGGGTGTGCCCCAGGAACTCCCGCACCAGTGTCGCCGTCCGCGCCCCCGGCTCGCCACGCCGCGACCCGTCCGGCTGGCCCAGGCCGAACACCCGCACGAACCCGCCAATCGTCCGCGCGAACAGCGCCACCGCCACCGCGGTCACACCAAAACAGACGACAAGCGCGACGACCTGGAGCGCAGACATGGTGCGGAGTCTAGTGACGGGTAAGCGGGCGCATACCGATCTGTGACCTCCCTCGCGTCGCAGCCAAGGCGACGCCCGTGGGACATCATTTCTCGGTGGTGGGTTGCTCTTCAATAACTGAATGTTGGATGATGCATAAGCGTTTGTTTGCTCAGGCTCCCGGGAAGAGCCAGCGGCAGCCGCACGTTCCACCAAGCGCAACCCCCCGGCATACCTCGTCCGGCAGACAACAAGGCGGTCCGCAGTGCCCATCTATGACGACGTCACCAAGCTCATCGGCAACACCCCGCTGGTCAGGATCAACCGGGTCATCCAGTCGGACGCGACGGTCGCCGCCAAGCTCGAGTTCTACAACCCGGCCTCATCGGTCAAGGACCGCATCGGCGTCTCGATCATCGACGCCGCAGAGGCCTCCGGCGAGCTCAAGCCCGGGGGGACCATCGTCGAGGCGACATCGGGCAACACCGGTATCGCGCTGGCAATGGTGGGCGCCGCCCGGGGCTACCGCGTCGTGCTGACCATGCCCGACACGATGTCGAAGGAGCGTCGGGCGCTCCTGCGAGCCTACGGTGCCGAGCTGATCCTGACCCCGGGCGCCGAGGGCATGAAGGGTGCCCTCAACAAGGCAGAGGAGATCGGGGCGCAGGAGGGCAGCGTCCTGGCCCGGCAGTTCTCCAACGAGGCAAACCCCGAGATCCACCGCAAGACCACGGCCGAGGAGATCTGGAAGGACACCGATGGCCAGGTCGACATCGTGGTCTCGGGCATCGGCACGGGCGGGACGATCACCGGCGTCGGCCAGGTGCTGAAGGCGCGCAAGCCGGGCGTCCAGATCATCGCGGTCGAGCCGGAGGAGTCGCCGATCCTCAACGGCGGCCAGCCCGGCCCGCACAAGATCCAGGGCATCGGCGCCAACTTCGTGCCCGAGATCCTCGACCGCAGCATCTATGACGAGGTCATCGACATCAACGCGGAGGCCGCTGTCGACTATGCACGCCGGGCCGCCAAGGAGGAGGGGCTGCTCGTCGGCATCTCCTCCGGAGCCGCCCTCGCGGCCGCCGACAAGGTCGCGCAGCGCCCCGAGAACGCCGGCAAGACGATCGTCGTGATCATCCCGAGCTTCGGCGAGCGCTACCTGTCGACCATCCTCTTCTCCGACCTTCTGGACTGAGCGCAGCCACCGCCATGTCCCTGCGCTCCGCACTGGCCTCCGCCCGGGAGGACGTCGACGCCGCGATCGCTCGCGACCCGGCGGCGAACTCCCGGGTCGAGGTCGTGCTCACCTCCCCCGGACTGCACGCGATCTGGGTCCACCGCCTGGCCCACCGGCTGTGGATGCGCCCGGGCACCAAGCTGCTCGCGCGGGTCATCGCCCAGATCGCCCGCGCCGTCACCGGCGTCGAGATCCATCCCGGCGCGACCATCGGCCGGCGCTTCTTCATCGACCACGGCATGGGAGTCGTCATCGGCGAGACCGCCGAGGTGGGCGACGACGTGATGCTCTACCACGGCGTGACCCTGGGCGGCCGGTCGCTCGCCAAGGTCAAGCGCCACCCCACGATCGGCAACCGGGTCACCATCGGCACCGGCGCCCGGGTCCTCGGGCCGGTCTACGTCGGCGACGACGCCCAGATCGGCGCCAACTCGGTCGTGGTCAAGGACGTCCCGGCAGGCGCCATCGCGACCGGCATCCCGGCGACGATCCGGTTCCCCGCGCAGCGCGGAGAAGACCCCTACGAGGCGCTGTTCCGCGAGCCGGCCCTCTTCATCTGACGCGACGTGGCCTGACTCCACATTCCACCCGTCAGGGCTGCCCCTCCCTTTGCCAAAGGCAGGGTGCGGTATGCCGTGGGACCGGCTCTCGGGTCCGCCCTTCATTCCGTGTTTCCCCCGATGTCAGCGAACTCTGTATCAGAAAGACTGGGCCTTGGCTCTTGCTGAGTGGGGACCAGGGAATGGCCCCGCGAGAGGGGTGTCAGAGATGAGCGCTGAGCCAGTTCGACCGACCTCCACCCGCGCGCTGACGGCCGCTGCGGTGCTGCTCCAGGAGGCCGTCGACCGCTGCGCAGACGCGCTGCTCGACTCGCAGCCGCCACGGCGCGTGCATTCCTCGGTCTACGAGGGTGATGCCGGCACCGCGCTCGCCCTCGCGCAGCTCGCGATCGCGTCGGAGCGGTCGGACCTCATGCATGCCGCCCAGCTCGCAGCCGCGGCTGCACTTGGCCGGCTCGAGCACGTCACCGCCCCCGGGCTCCTCCACGGGCGGGCCGGGGTGCTCGCCGCTGCGGCGACGGTCGAGCGGCTCGGCAACGAACGCCTCACCGCTGGGAGGCGCCCATCCGCGCCGCCCGCCGTGGCTGGGACCGGCGCCGACCTCGCGAGCGGGGTGGCCGGCATACTGCTCGGTCAGCTGGTGACCGGAGCGGGCGTCGTCGAGGTGACCCAGAGCGTTCGCGCGCTGGCCCGCATGGCCAGGGCCTCCGATGCCGGATTCAGCTGGGCGAGTGGGCCGCTGGCCTCCGGGCCACGTGGGCCGGCGCTCTCTGGGATGGCGCACGGAGCGAGTGGGATCGCCGTTGCGCTTTCGGAGACTGCCGCGCGCCATCCGGGGCTGGCCCGACCGGCGGCCGGACTGGCAGCCGAGGCCGTCCGGTGGGAGTCGGAGCAGTTCGACCGGCGGCGCGGCGGCTGGCCAGACCGTCGGGACCGGCCGCCCACCTGTCCGGTCAGCTGGTGCAACGGGGCGGCAGGAATAGGTGCCGCGCGGCTGCGCATGCTCCAGCTGGCCGCGAAGGGAACGGCCCTCGACGTGGCCGCGCTGGAGGCCGACGCGCTGCGGGCCGTGCGGGCCTGCATGCTCTCCGTGGGGGAGCTCGAGCGCTCGGGCTGGGACAGCCGCAGCGTCGCGCTGGCCGGCGGACTCGGTCTCTGCCACGGACTCGGTGGCGTTCTCGACACTTTGGCCCTGGCGACCGAGGTGTGGCGAGACGACCACTATCTGGGCGTTGCCCAGCGTGCCGCGGTGGCGCTGGTCGCGGCTTGGGATGACGAGCCGCTGGGCTGGCCCGGGCTCGTGCCGGGGCCGCTCGGACCGAGCCTGCACCTCGGGCTCGCCGGAACGGCGCTCGTGCTCGGGCGGCTGGCTTACCCCGACTCGGGGATCACACCCGCAACCCTCTTGTTCTGACGTCCTACGCCAAGCTCAGCCCAGGCGCTGGCCGTTGGGCCCGCGGGCGGTTTCCGTGGTGGCTCCGGTGCCGGTGCGGGTACCGGTGCCGGTGGTCGTGCTGGTAGCGGTTGCTGACCTGGATCCGCCGGGGGTGCCGCTGGCGGACGGGTGGGTGCGGTCGCGCATCGCCCGGCTGGCCGCCTTGGCGGCGTCGCCAAGCTTGTCGGCGACGAACGGCGCCGCCTTGTTCTTGGCGGCATTGGTCACATCGCCCACCCGCGCCTGCACGGGGTCACTCGCCCATACCTTGTTGGCGCTGGCCTTGATCTGCTCGTACCGCTGGCGCCCGGCCTTCGCGCCCAGGACGTAACCGACTGCCGCTCCGGCAAGGAAGGACAGCTTGCCCATGCGGGGCTCCTTTCGTGGATGGAGATCGACCCTATCGCGGGTCCTGTGCGCGCGGGCTCTCCTCGACAGCCCGCATGGTGAGCGGCAGGACGAGCCACGCGGCGGCATACAGCACGAGCGTGAGCGCCCCCGCCAGCAGCCCCCAGCCCTCGCTGAAGACCATCGTGAAGATCAGCGTCGCGACCGCCGAGATGGCCAGACCCAGGACCGTCAGGCCACCTTCGGCAAGGTGGTCGCCGAGGTCGACCAGCGTGGCCTTGCGCCGCTGTCGGAACAGGATCCGGTGCATGCTCACCGGCGCGATCAGCAGGCAGGTGGAGAGGAGGGTCAGGACGACCGCGCTGATGTAGACACCGACACCAAAGCGGCTGAGCCCGCTGAACCGCTGCTGGAACGGCATGGCCAGCAGGAACCCGGTCAGGATCTGCACGCCGGTCTGCGTGACCCGAAGCTCCTGGAGCAGCTCGCTCCAGTTGCGGTCGAGCCGCGCGGCCTCGCTCTCGTGTTCCCGGGTGTAGTCGTCCACACGCCCTCCTTCGGCCCAACGCGCATTCAACCGCAGCCACGCCTTGGCTATACGGTTGGTGCGTCACTGGCCTACCCCCAAAGACAAGGGGTATGCCGGGTGGCCAGGAGGGCTCGCATAGTGGCCTAGTGCGGCGGTCTTGAAAACCGCTAGGCGGGCAACCGTCTCGTGGGTTCGAATCCCACGCCCTCCGCAGTGTGGGGAATCCGAAGCTCTCCGCAGGTCGGAAGAACTGAGCCATGGCGGGGTGGTCAGCCCTTCGGAGCCGGTGGGGGCCGAAAACTGGCCCATGGTGCTGTTCTCCGGGGCGGAAGCGCGCGGGGCGGCCGAAGAGCTGCGCCGCGGCGGGGTTGTCCGGGCGGATCGGGCCGAAAGGCCCTGTCCCGGTTGGGGCCGCTTTCCTAGCGTGCGGAGTGACCCGGCATCGCAGGAGGCACAGATGACCAGCACGTTCCGCACCGAGCACGCCCCGACCGTCCCGGCGCCCCCTGCCGTCAGGTCCCTGCGCCCGTGGTTTGGCCTCATGGTGCTCGGCGGCGGTCTCGGCATGATCTCCGCCGGGTGGCAGACGGTCGAGCGGATCAGGTGGGCAGCCAAGCCGACCGCCTCGTCCTTCTGTGAGATCAACTCGGTGCTCTCGTGCAGCAGTGTCTACTCGCACTGGCAGTCGTCGGCGCTGGGCATCCCGAACTCGATCATCGCCCTCGCGGTGTTCGGCTTCGCGGCGTCGGCCGGCCTCGCCGGCCTGCTGGGCAGCGCGCTCTCATCCCGCTACCTGGCGTCGGTCTTCGGCGTGACGGTGTTCATGACGGCCTTCGTCACGTGGTACCTCGAGCAGTCGGCGCTCTCGATCCGCGTGCTGTGCCTGTTCTGCGTTGCCTGCGCGGTGAACATCATCCTGGTGGGCGTCGGCGTCACGCGGGTTGCCTCCACCGAGGGCGCCCTGGGGCAGGGGCGCATCGGTAGAGGGGTAGGCGCGCTGGTCGACTCCGGTGCCGACCTGGTGGTGTGGGCCGGCTTGGCCGCCCTGCTGGGAACGATGCTCTGGCTCGGCCTCACGCTCTGACTGCGTCCCTCGCCCAGCGGGGACTGCGTCCCTCGCCCAGCAGAGACTCGAGTATCAGAAATTTCCCAGAAACGGGTGCGAGCGTGCGCCCGTGCCCGAGGTGAACCAGCCACCTGAAGAACCATCAGCCCCGTCCGGATCCGTGTCTGCCGAGTCGGGCGAAGCCGTGCAACTCCCAGGCAGCTCGGGCCCGACCCGGCGCGTCCTCCTCGGTGGGGCGGCGGGTGCGGCGCTCGCCGTCGCCGGGTGCGGCCCGTCGGGTGCCCCCGCAGCGCGCGCGCCCCGGCCAGGTGCGTCGGCCGCGACCTCAGCCGCGTACCCGGCACCCACGACCGCACCCGGCTCGTCCGACGGCGGTACGCCCAAGGCCGTCTCGCTCGGCCCCGGCCCCGATATCACCCACGGGCCCACCACCAGTCCCCACGTTGCGCTGACCTTCCACGGCCAGGGCCCGGCCGCCCTCACTCGGCGCGTGCTCAGCGAGTGCCGAGCAGTGGGCGCCAAGATCACCGTGTTCGCCGTCGGGACGTGGGTCGCGGCCGACCCCTCGCTGATCCGTGCCATTGCGGCCGACGGCCACGAGATCGGCAACCACACCTGGAGCCACCAGCAGATGAAGCAGCTGAGCAGCGCACAGGCCCGGGCGGAGGTTGCCCGGGGAGCACAGGCACTGCGCCAGGCGGTGGGTTACCCCGGCCTCTGGTTCCGCCCCTCGGGCACCCACTTCAGCACCGCCACGATTCGCGGTGCGGCGCGGCTGGCGGGATACCAGAGGTGCATCTCCTACGACGTCGACCCCGAGGACTTCCTCGACCCGGGAGCGGCCCTCGTCCGCCAGCGCACCCGTCGCGGTGTCCGAGCCGGTTCGATCGTGAGCCTGCACCTCGGGCATCCGGGCACCGCAGAGGCCCTGCCCGGCATACTCTCGGATCTGTCGCGGCTCGGACTGCGGCCGGTGACCCTGACCACCCTTCTGAAGGGCTGATCCATGCTCTTTCGTCGGCGACACTTCCGCATGGTCCTGCCCGTGGTCGTCGCCGCAGTCGTCTCGGGCTGCACGGCCGCACCGCCCCTGGACCCCAAGCCCGCCCGAGCGGGAGGTTCCAGCGCCGCGGCGGCCACGCCAACACCGCAGGTCACCAATGCGTATGCCGGTGACGGGCCCGGCCACCTGTCGTCGGCTGTCCGTGGTGACCGTCCGATGATCTACGTGCCCAACACCCAGGCAAGCACAGTCCAGCTCATCGACCCGCGGACGTACCGGGTGGTGGGGCGGTTGCGCACCGGAACGGAGCCGCAGCACGTCGTCCCCTCATGGGACCTGCGAACGCTCTGGGTCAACGACGACCGGGGCAACAACCTGGTCCCGATCAGCGCGCGCACCGGGCGCGCCGGGCGGCCCGTGCCGGTCGCCGACCCCTACAACCTCTATTTCACCCCCGACGGCGCACACGCGTTGGTCATGGCGGAACGGCTTCACCGGATCGATGTCCGCAACCCCCACACCATGCGGCTCCAACGGTCGCTGCCTGTTCCGTGTGCTGGGGTGAACCACGCCGACTACTCGCTCGACCTGTCGTTCTTCGTGGCCAGCTGTGAGTTCAGCGGCAAGCTGCTCGTCATCGACCGCAATGCCACGAAGGTCATGCGGGTCATCGACCTGAACCACATCCGGACGCCGGGGGCCACCAGTCCGGCCATGGCGAGAAGCATGGGCGGGCCGAAGTCGGGGCTCCGGGCCGGGGCCAGCGCGATGCCGCAGGACGTCCGGCTACTTCCGTCGGGTCGCTACTTCCTTGCGGCGGACATGCTGCGCAACGGGGTCTGGGTCATTGACTCCAAGACGCTGCAAGTCAGCCGCTTCCTCCACACCGGGAAAGGTGCGCATGGCATCTACCCGAGCCGAGATGCCGCCCGGATCTACATAACCAACCGCGATGAGGGCACGATCTCGGTGCTCGACGCAGCAACGCTCCACCGGGTCGCGCTCTGGCGGATTCCCGGCGGCGGCTCGCCGGACATGGGAGGGGTCAGCGCGGACGGGTCGCAGCTGTGGCTCAGCGGCCGCTACAACCGGGTGGTCTACGTGATCGACACCGCCACAGGCCACGTGACCCACCGGATCCCGGTCGACGCCGGGCCGCATGGTCTCTGTGTGTGGCCCCAGCCGGGGAGCTACTCGCTCGGCCACACGGGCAACCTGCGCTGACACCGCCGTCCCCGCCGCGCTGGCTATTCACCGGGCCGGACGAGCCCCGTCTCAAAGGCGAGCACGACGGCCTGCACGCGATCGCGGGACCGGGTCTTGGCGAGGATGCGGCTGACGTGGGTCTTCACAGTTGCCTCGGCGAGGTGGAAATGCGCCGCAAGCTCCGCGTTGGACAGTCCCTTGCCAATGAGGCGCAGCACGTCGCGCTCTCGATCGGTGAGCGACGCAAGCCGGGGGTGCTGCTCATCCGTGAGCGGGCGGGCGATCCACTCTGCGAGCAGGCGGCGCAGGATCGAGGGGGCGAGCAGGGCCTCACCCCGCGCGACGACCTCGATGCCCGCGACCAGCTCGGCTGGCGGGACGGTCTTGAGGAGGAAGCCGCTGGCGCCGGCCCGCAACGACTCCACCACGTAGCGGTCCATACCGAAGGTCGTCAGCATCAGCACCCGCGTGGGCAGGCCCATCCGGACGATCTGCCGTGTGGCGTCGATGCCGTTGACCTTCGGCATCTGGATGTCCATCAGCACGACGTCCGGGCGGTGCTCCTGCACTGCCGCGACAGCGGCGGCGCCGCTGGCGGCCTCGCCGAGCACCTCGACTCCCGGGCGTGAGTCCAGCACCATCCGCAGCCCGCTGCGAAAGAGCTCTTCGTCGTCGACGATCAGCACAGTCGTCACGACGATCCCTCCAAGGGCAATGCGGCGCGGACCCGGAAACCGCCACGCTCCCGAGGCGCTGCTTCCAGGGTGCCCCCGAAGAGCTCGACCCGCTCTTGGAGCCCGAGCAGCCCATGACCCGTGCCATCGGCGGCACGGGGGCCGGTCCCTCCGTCGTCCTCCACGAGTACCACCAGGTCTGAGTCGGTGCGCTCCAGGGCGACGTGCACCTGCGGCTTGATGGCGTGCTTGCCGGCATTGGTGAGGGCCTCCTGGACCACGCGGTAGGCACAGAGCTGGACTGCCGGGGCTAGCTGGCCGACGTGGTCGCCGCTGATCGTGACGTCCGCCCCCACCCGTCGCGCCTCCTCCGCCAGGGCAGGCAACGCATCCAGGGTCGGTAGCGGCGCCAGCTCGTCGTCGCGTGCATCTCTCAACAGGTCCAACATCCGGGCCAGCTCTGCCACGGCCGATCGCCCGGCATGCTGGACTGCACCAAGCGCTGCATGAGCACGGTCAGGGTCGGTGTCGAGCAGCTCGTCGGCTGCGGCAGCCTGCATCACCATGATCGAGACGGCGTGAGCGACGACGTCGTGGAGCTCCAGCGCGATGCGGGCGCGCTCGCCGGCCACCGCCTCGGCTGCCGTGGTTGCCTCCCGGGAGATGGCCTCGCGTGCGGCTCTCTCCGCAGCGTCCGCCTGACTCCGGACGCGCCGGACGATGACTCCGGGAATGAAGGCCGCGGCGAGGATGAGCGCGGCGAATGCGAGGTCGCCCGCCCCACCCTCCTCTCGCCCGGCCACGAAGTCGACTGCCAGAGCTGCGACCCACACCCCGAGCGTGGTGAAGGCCCAGGGCAGCGGCAAGTACGCCCCAGCGGAGTACACCCCCACGATGATGGCGATGACAATTGGCGCGCTGTTCAGGGCATGCAGCCCGAGGACGGCGGAGGCGACGTCGGCGAGGAGGTACGTGACCGCGGCAGCGGCAGGGGCGGTCCGCCGGAACAGGAGCGACAACAGCGGCAGCATCTCCAGAGCGGTTGAGGGTACGCCGATGCCCGCGTCCTGCCCGAAGCCCGCCAGCTCGAGAAGGACGAGCAGCAGGACGAGGGCGCCGTCGACTCTGTACCGGTGCACCCGACTGCCCACCTAAGGACGGTACTGGCGGGCGGCCACCCGGGGATACCGCTTGCGGTATGACCCGGGCGCGACCCGAGGATGACGCGCCTCCACCACTGGATCGGTCGGTGCGCGACGACGACCCCCGGCACGGCACCGATCGCTGTACCGGCTCGAGACTCCAGCCGGACGACTCAAGGGCCGTCCACAGGCAGCGTTGACGCCATGAACACACTGCACTCGCGCATCATGATTGGCGCCCTGCTCCTGAGCCCCGTGCTCCTCACCGCCTCAGAGTCGGCCCGGCTGACCGTTGACAACGCGTACGTGGAGAACGACGCGAACCCCGTGGCCGATACCGCCTCGCATCTTCAGGCGGTCGCCGACCGGCTGGGTCTCTGGCACGCCGCCGGACTGCTCGAAGTGGTCTTCGCGGCCACGTGGTGCATCGCGTTACTGGCGGCGGCACTGGTCATCGCCAGGTCTCGACCCGTGCTGGCTGCCGCGACGGGGCTGGCCGGCTTGCTGTCTACGCTGGGGGTGGCGATGCATACCGCGTTCTACTACGTCCCCCTGGCCGGGCTGGCGCAGGAACCCGACCAGGCGCTGGCCGCAAAGGCCGGCGCCATCGGCGGAGATGACCCCCTGCTCGGCGTCGCGCTGGCCCTGTTCCTCCTGGGCACACTCGCAGCGATCCTGGCGATGGGGCTGGGCTTGTGGCGGGCCGGCGTGTTGCCGTGGTGGGGCGGCCTCGGTGTGGTCGCTTGGCTGGGGTCGGTCGTTGCGGGCTCGGAGCTCCCGGCCGCTGCGCTCGTCAACCTGGTCCTGCTGCTGCCCTTCGCCGTGGTGGCAGCACGGCTGCGGAAACCCGGTGAGACGGTTCCCCAGGCGGAGTTTGCTGTTGCCTGAGCCATGGCGTCAGGCGTCGCAGCAGCCGTCCAATGGCACGATGGCGCTCATGGACGAGCCAGCTGTGACGCCAGTCGACCTGGTCCGTACCCCGCCCCTCGTCCTGCGGGGCCGCAGGTTCGATGCAGCCCGCCCGGCGGTCATGGCCATCATCAACCGCACGCCAGACTCGTTCTGGGCGGGCAACCGCCACGCCGACTTCGAGTCGGCCAAGCGCGCCCTCGACCACGCGGTCGTGCTCGGTGCCGACATCGTCGACGTCGGCGGGGTGCGCGCAGGGCAGGAGGGTGAGCAGGTCAGTCCTGACGAGGAGGTCGACCGGGTGGTGCCGTTCCTCGAACACGCCCGACGCACCTATCCCGACCTCGTCCTCAGCCTCGACACGTGGCGCTCCGAGGTCGCCAGAGCCGCCGGCGCCGAGCTCGTCGACCTCGTCAACGACACGTGGGCGGGCCACGACCCCCACCTCGTGGAGGTGGCCGCAGCCCTCGGGGCGGGCTACGTCGTGTCCCACACCGGCGGCCTTCCGCCACGCACCGACCCGGTGGCGGTGAGCTACCCCCCCGAGCCGCTCGGAGTGGTCGAGGATGTGCTGCGCACGCTCGGCGAGGGAGCCCGTGATGCCCAGCTGGCCGGCATACCCGATGAGCGGATCCTGCTCGACCCGACCCTTGACTTCGGCAAGACCACGTTGCACTCACTGGCCGTTCTGCGGCACACCGGTGACCTCGCCCGACTTGGGTTCCCTGTGCTGCAGGCCCTGTCCCGCAAGGATTTCGTGGGGGAGAGCCTGGGCCTGCCGGCCGACGAGCGGCTGGAGGGCAGCCTCGCCGCCACGGCAGTCGCTGCGTGGCTCGGGGCTACGGTCTTCCGGGCCCACGACGTGCGGGCGACCCGGCGCGTGGTCGACATGGTCGCGACGATTCGGGGTGACCGGCCGCCGGCGGTGAGCCAGCGCGGAATGCCCCGCGAAACCGGCGTGGGGTGAACCACATTTGCGTGGGTGTGTCTGCTAGCGTTCAACACGGTTGCAGTTGCAGTTCCTCGCACGTCGAAGAAGTGCCCGCCCTGTCACCAGCGGAGCGGGCTTTTGTTTGCCACGGTGGGGGTACGTGGATGCAGCCAAAACTGCCGCGCCTGCGGCAAACGAATTGGCTACAAAAGAAAGAGTTACCCCAATGGCACAGGGCACTGTGAAGTGGTTCAACGCTGAGAAGGGCTTTGGCTTCATCGCTCAGGACGGCGGTGGCCCGGACGTGTTCGTTCACTACTCCGCCATCGACATCCAGGGCTACCGCACGCTCGACGAGGCCCAGCGCGTTGAGTTCGAGGTCACCCAGGGCCCGAAGGGCCCGCAGGCCGACCAGGTCCGACCGATCTGACTCGAGACTCGATCACGGCAGACGATCGAGAACTGACTGCCCACAGTCTGAGCGAGGGCCCTGCCGGAGCGATCCGGCAGGGCCCTCGTTGCTGCCGCCGGGTGTGTGCTGGTTGCCCGTATGCCGGTCTGCCCGCGTGCCGCTGTGCTGGCCCGGCTCGCGCTGATGGCCCCCACGGATCAGTTGAGGTTCTCGGGATCAGTTGAGGTTCTCCAGGAACGCCTTGGCGATCGGCGCCGCCACACTGCCGCCGCTGCGCCCCTTCTCGACCAGCACCGCAAACGCCAGGCTGCCCTGGTAGCCCACGAACCACGCGTGCGTCTCGGGCGGGTTGGCGGTGCCGTACTCAGCGGTGCCCGTCTTGCCGCGCACCGTGCCGCCGGGAGTGTTGCGCAGGACCGGCGCGGTGCCGTTCGTCACCACGAGGCCCATCAGGTCGCGCAGCTGTCCGATCGCCCTGTCGTCAAGCGCCCGCGGCTCCCGGTTGGCCTCGTCGTCCAGGACCAGCGCGGGCGGCACGTAGCTGCCCCGGGCCACAGACGCCGCCATGACGGCCATCGAGGCGGGGGAGACCTCGTCGCGACCCTGCCCGATCGCCGCGGCAGCCTTGTCCGTGGCGCCGGTGTTGGCCGGGATGCTGCCGCCGAAAGCACCTTCGACACCCAGCGACTTCTCCCAGCCGGCGCCGATGCCGAGAGCCTTCGCGGCGTCGCTGAGGTCCTGGTCGCCGAGCTTCGCCGCGAGCTGCACGAAGGCTGTGTTGCACGAGTGGGCGAAATCCATGGCGAAGGTCGGCGTGCCGAGGGTCTCGCCCTCGAAGTTCTTCACGACCATGCCGTCGACCGTGAAGGTCTTGGGGCAGGTCACCTGGGATGACGGCGTCGTCGCTCCATGGGTGAGGTAGGCGTAGGTCGTGGCCACCTTGAACGTCGAGCCCGGCGCGTACTTCCCGGTCAGTGCGCGGTTGAACCCGGTGGCCGGGCTGTTCGCGGACGCCACGATGTCCCCCGAGGGCACGTCGACGGCAACGATGGCCGACGGCACCGAGCCCGTTCGCTCGAGGGCCTTCTCGGCGGCCTGCTGCACGTCCGGGTCGAGCGTCGTCTTCACGTCCGCTCCCTTCCCGGGCTGCTGTTCGAACAGCGTCGCCCCGGTGCTGCTCGTGACGCGGACCCCGGGCGTCCCCGCCAGCTGCTCGTCGTACTGTCCCTGGAGCCCGCTGCCGCCCGCGTAGTCGCCTGCGGCATACCGACCCTTGCTCGCCTTGACCAGCTCGGCGGTGACCGGACCGAACGAGCCGAGCAGCGGCTGCCCGAACGTGCGGGTCTGCCCCAGCGGCTGTTCGCGCTTGGGGTAGATGACCCCCTTGAGCGCGTCGAGGGCGGTCTGGCGGGCGAGGAAGTCGCTCTCCCGGTAGGTGATGACGGGGATGGGCGAGAGTGTGCCGGCCTTCTTGGCAGCGGCGAGCTTCTTGACGAGGCTGCCCGCGGGCTCGTCCACGATCCGCTCCAGCTGGCGGGCGGTGTCCTCGGTGGCGCGGGCCGGATCCAGCTGGACCGGGTAGACCGTGCCCAGCGGCATGAGCGGCCGCCCGTCACGGTCGAGCAGGCCGGCTCGGGGTGCGAAGGTGTGCCTCGCGGCCATGGTGTCGGCGGCCTTGAGCTGCGGGTGGGCGAAGGAGCCGCTGACGGGGGTCTCGACCTTCCAGACACCCTGTCGGGCGGTCTCGCGAACGGGAACGGTGTAGGTCCAGGCGACGCCGTCCCCCACCCGCCAGCGGACCACGAGGCCAGCGGTCGCGGTGTCGCCGCTGCGGTGGAAGTCGCGCACCTGGGCTGCCGTCCGGCTGGTGCCCATGCCCGCGATCGCCTTGCGAAACCCGGTGGCTGCGGCCGGGTCCGCGAGCGGGGCCTTCGAGAGGTCCTTGGCTGCCCAGGCTGCCGCCAGCTCTGAGAGGGCGGCCTGCGCCGCCTGGTCGCGCTTGGCCTCCTGCTTCTGGTGCCAGAACCAGAGCCCGGCACCCGCCAGCCCGAGCACGAGAACGGCCACGGCCGCGATCACGACCCCCTTGCTTCTCATGACCTCATCCAATCAGGCGGTCCGGACGGGGTTCCCGGTCGCCCTTGCCACCGCGGTTGGCAGGGTGACCGGCAGCAGCACGTATGCCGTGGGGCCGACCCGGCCTTCGCGTTCGTGATGGCTGTCGTGCGCCGTGAAGACAAGCGGGTGAGCGTCGCCTTGCTCGT
>DASSJT010000197.1:0-2248 GCA_035691065.1 Dermatophilaceae bacterium | reverse complement strand
GACTACGGCCTGACCATGGCCGACGGCAACTGGCGCGGCCTGCTGGCGCGGGCGGTGCTGGTGCTCGACGGCGACGGCACCGTCCTGCACACGGAGGTCGTCCCGACGATCAGCCAGGAGCCCGACTACGACGCCGCGATCGCCGCACTCGGCTGAGACCGGGGCGGGTCACGGGTCCCGCCTGCGGGCCGCCCGGCAGTGGTACACGCGGGCGGTGTACCTCCGCTCGCGAGCCCGGCCCACTGACCGACACTCGTGGACCCGTAGCCAGCGTTCCCAGCGCCGGGCGCGTTCCGGGTGTGCCGTGAGACTCACCAGGCCGACCTCCGTGCCCGGGGTGAGCACCGTCCTCCGGGGACCGTGCAGCGTGCCCCACAGGCCCGTCGAGGCGAGCGGGTCGACGCCACGGTTCAGCACCCGGACTCCGTGCACCCGCTCCGGGTAGGACAGGAGGATCCCCTGCGCGCCTGCCGCACTCAGCACCACGCCGGGCACGGCGTGGCCCCGCGGACCGAGGAAGTCGGCCAGGACCCGGTAGTTCTCGTGGTGCTTGGAGTCGACCTGCTTCTGCCCGACCAGCACCGGGGACGCCGCGACCACGATCGCGAGACCCACGACGAAGATCGCGTGTGGACGCAGCGAGGTGGCCACCAGCCCCGCACCGATGACGAGGGCGACGCCCGGAGCGCAGAACGTGAGGTACCGCTGCTGGTAGACCGGGTGTCCGAGAACGCTGACCAGGGCCAGGACCGAGGGCGGCAGGACGGCCCAGGGCACCGCCACCCGGAGGACATTGCGGACTTCGCGGGAGCGTCCGGCAGCTCGCACGCACCTGATGGCCAGGAGGACCGTCAGCGCGAGGAGCGCGGCAGCACCGATCATCGCCGCTCGGCTCCCGGACGTCGTGGAGCTGAGGAAGTACTGGGAGAACCCGATCTGCTCGAGGACCGAGACGGGCTCCAGCGACAGCCACCCGAGCTGGCGGTCGAACTGCCCGACGGCGGTCACGGCCAGGGGCACGGACAGGCCCGCAGCCACCCCGGTCACCACCCACCAGGAGCGGGCCACTCGCCCCGGAAGCAGCAGCAGGGTGAGCAGGTGCGCGACCACCAGCAGCAGCGAGAACAGGAACAGGTACGCACCCACGGTGAGGGCGGCGCCGTACGCGATCCAGTGTCGGGCACGACTGGTCCGCCGGGCGCGGAGCAGCGCCAGCGAGGCCGCGGTCGCCAGTGCGGCCGACCACGAGAACTGGCGGGCCTCGGTGCCGCTCCAGGCCAGCCCCGGCAGGACGACGGCCGCGAGACCGGCGGACCAGGCCAGCCGCCTGCCACCGAGCTCGGCACCGAGCAGTGCGACGAGTCCGCAGGTCACCCCCAGACCCACGGCGGAGAAGGCCCGCGTGGCCGCCTCTCCCGTCCCGACCAGGCGCACCCAGCCGGACATCAGCCCGTAGTAGAGCCCGTGCACGGCATCGACGTGATGGAGCAACGTCCAGAGCCGCCCTGGGGACCGTTCCGCGGCGCTGAGCGTCGCTGCCTCGTCGAACCAGTACGACGGTTGCGACGCCCATGCCATGCCCAGCAGGGTGCCCAGGATCACGGCGAACCCGGCCGGCGCGAAGGCTTCGAACGGGGCTCGGCGCAGGCCGGAGGGGCGCGCCGGCGCGGTCACGTGCTTCCCGGCCGCGGGGGCAGGTCACCGACCGGGTCCACCCACTCCGCGACGCTGCGCTCGACGGCCACGCCCATCGCCACCTCCAGGGACGGCGACGCCAGCGTGACAGGGGACGGACCGGACACGTCACACCCGTGGGGCGGTCATGACGGGCTCTCCGGCTCCCGCTCGGGCGGCAGCCAGACCGCGCGCCGGATGTCCACCGACCCCGAGGGACGTAGCGGCGTCCCCTCCGCCAGGTATGCCTGTCGGGCCTCGTCGGCGTGCGAGGGCGGCAGCGATCCGTCGGCGCGCACCACCCGCCACCACGGCACCCCTCCCCCCTCGGTCGCCATCACGTTGCCGACCAGCCGCGGGCCGCTGCCGACGACCTCGGCGATCAGGCCGTACGTCGTCACCCGGCCGGGTGGCACCTGCTCGACCAGCGAGAGCACCCGCTCGACGTACTCCTCGGTCCGGCGGGCCGGCATCACGCACCCCCCAGCGGCCGGGTGCGGCCGTAGCGCAGCGCCGCCCACCAGCAGACCGCCGCCAGCAGCACCAGCCCGAGGACCGTGTCGAGGGCGCTCGC
>DASSJT010000196.1:0-2252 GCA_035691065.1 Dermatophilaceae bacterium | reverse complement strand
GACCGGCGTGGTGCAGCTGCACCGCTGGGGGCTGCTCGAGGCGGTGCTCGACAGCGGCGCGCCGGCCATCCACCAGGTGACGTTCAGCGTCGAGGGCCAGTCGACGACCAGGGCGATCAAGGACAAGGCGGGAGTGGACCTGCTCGTCGCGCCGCGCCGCTACATCCTCGACTCCCTCGTGGCCGAGGCGGCCGCCGCCGCGGGCGCCGACGTGCGGATGGGTGTCACGGTCAGCGGGGTGCACCTGAACGACCTTGGTCGGGCGACCGGCGTCTACGGCCATGACGCCGCTGGTGCCCCGGTGGAGATCGACGCCCGGTTCGTCGTGGGCGCCGACGGGCTCAGGTCCCGGGTGGCCCGCGCAGTCGGGGCCGAGGTCATCGAGGACCGCGGCGACGACGGCGCGGTCCAGTACGCGTACTTCGCCGGCCTGCCCTGGGACGGCATCGAACTCAACGTCGCCGATCGCGCCCTCACCGGAGTCTTCCCGACTCACGACAACGAAGCCTGCATCTGGATCTGCAGCCCCTCCGCCGACGCCCGCGACGCGCGCCGCCGTGCGGCATCCCGCGAGGAGGCCTTCACGGCATACCTCGATCGGACGGCACCGGACCTCGCCACGCGGCTGCGTGACGGGCGTCGCACATCAGCGGTGACCGGGATGCTGCGGACCCCCAACCTGCTCCGCAGGGCGCACGGCCCCGGCTGGGCACTGGTCGGCGACGCCGGCTACCACCGCGACGCGGTCACCGGCCACGGCCTCAGCGACGCCTACCGCGACGCCGAGCTGCTGGCCGTCGCGCTCGACCAGGCGCTGAGCGGCGGCACCGAGGAGAGGGTTGCTCTGGCCGGCTACCAGCACCAGCGCGACACGGCGTTGCGCGACATCTTCGAGCTGACCTGCGCCCTGGCCGGCTATCCCCCTGTCGCGGAGTTCGTCGACCTCCAGAAGCGGCTCAGCATGGCCATCGAGGTCGAGGCGGCCACCGTTGCCGCCGGCCAGCCTGCTGGCAGTCGCGAAGCTGCCCCCGCGTGACGCCGCCAGGCGTCCCACAGACCTGCGCAGCCCGCGCAGTACCACACACGCAGTACCACACCGAAGGAGAAAGCCCATGACCCAGACGCTCAACGAGTCGGCCCGCAACGGCGTCGACACCGCCACCCTTTTCGCCACCCTCGACGCGGTTAAGGCCGCGCCGCAGGCGGCGAAGTTCCAGTTCCGCGCCGACAACGAATGGCTCAGCGGCACCCACAACCGCAGCACGATCCACGGCTTCCACGGCGTGGGCCAGGAGCGCAGGCACGAGCGGACCTTCCTGTTCGACGCCGACCACCCGGCGGTCCTGGTGGGCCGGGACAACGGACCCACCCCGGTGGAGTACGTGCTACATGCGCTCGCCGCCTGCCTCACATCCGGCCTGGCCAACATCGCCGCCGCGCGCGGCGTCCGCCTGACCGAGGTCCGGTCCACCGTGTCCGGTGACATCGACCTCAACGGCATCTTCGGGCTGGACCCGGATGTTCGGAACGGCTACGAGAACATCAGCGTCCGGTTCACGGTCAAGGGCGACGCCCCGGCGGAGGAGCTCCGCCAGATCGTCGAGCAGTCCCGGGCCCGCTCGGCCGTCTACGACGTCATCACCAACGGGGTTCCCGTCACCATCGACGTCACGACCGAGTGACAGCTCAGCTCATTGCGCGGCACGCCGACCAAGACGGCCACCTCACGGCTGATCCGTCGGCGTGCGCGCCATGGGCCAACCTCAGGAGCATGGGCCAACCTCAGGAGCCAACTCTTGAGGCATCGAATGTCCATGCCAAGGAGGGCAGGATGTCGTTCTATGCAGACCCGCTGTTCATCAAGGCCGAGGCCGTTTGGCGCCAAGAGAGCCTCGGCCGTGCCAACCAGACCGGGACCGCACGACGCCGCCCCGGCAACCACCGGCACCTGTGGGTGGTGATCCCCCATCGCGCAGCGGTCAGACGCCGCCGGGCCCGCGCGACCCGCGCGACCCGCGCGACCCGCACGGCCCGCACGGCGTAGCCGGCGCGGGCCAGACCGTCGATACGGACTCTTGGATGCGGCCGCAGGGCCGGGCACAACACATTGCATGGTCACCGGCGGGCCATCAACCCGCCGCTGAAGGGGATGGACTGGGGACGTCACTCCTCGCGGAAGGCCGGCAACACGGCATACGTGATCTCGTATGCCGTGTTGCCGTTGAGCCGGCTCACGGCCTCCGGCTCAGTCA
>DASSJT010000195.1:0-44139 GCA_035691065.1 Dermatophilaceae bacterium | reverse complement strand
CGGTGTAGGCACCGACGCCCGGCAGGGCGAGCAGCTCGGCGTGGGTGCCGGGCACTGCGCCGCCGTGTCGCTCGACCATGACGATCGCCGCCTCGTGCAGCCGCAGGGCACGGCGCGGGTAGCCGAGCCGCCCCCAGGCGCGCACCGCCTCACCGGCCGGCTCGGCCGCGAGCGCACGGGGCGTCGGCCACCGCGTCACCCACTGCTTCCACACCGGCTCGACGCGGGCGACGGGCGTCTGCTGGAGCATGATCTCCGAGACGAACACCTCCCACGGCGTGGCCTCGGGAAGGCGCCACGGCAGGTCCCGGGCGCACCCGGCATACCAGTCGAGGACTGGCCCGTGGAGCTGCGCCGCCGCGGTCACACGTAGCGTTCGAGGATGCTCGACTCGGCCAGCCGCGAAAGACCTTCACGCACGAGGCGGGCCCGGCCCTCGCCGACGCCGTCGACGTCCATCAGCTCGTCGACATTGGCCGCGAGGAGCTTCTGGAGGCCGCCGAAGTGGTCGACCAGGCGGTCGGTGATGGCCCCGGGCAGCCGGGGGACCTTGCTGAGCAGGCGGTAGCCGAGCGGGCTGACCGCCGAGTCGAGCGAGTCGCCGACGATGTTGAACCCGAGCGCCTTGGCGCCGGCGGACAGGTCGAGCAGCTCGGTGGAGTCGAGGGCGGTCAGGTTGGCGACGGCTTGGTCCATGGTCAGGCTGCTGCGCGACTCGGGCAGGTAGTCGCGGATCACCCATTCGAGGTCGTTGCTGAGCCCGCCGGTCAGCTCCTCGAGCTGGAGGGACAGCAGCCGCCCGTCGACGCCGAGCTGGAGGACGTAGTCGCTGATCTCCTCGCTGATCCGCCGGACCATCTCCAGACGCTGGAGCACGCTCGCGACGTCACGGACGGTCACGAGGTCCTCGATCTCCAGGGCCGACAGGGTCCCGGTGACCTCGTCGAGCCGAGCCTTGTAGCGCTCCAGGGTCTGGAGCGCCTGGTTGGCCCGGGAGAGGATCGCGGAGGAGTCCTCGAGGACGTGGCGGCCGCCGGCGAAGTAGAGGGCGACGATGCGCATGGACTGGCTGACCGAGATGACGGGGTAGCCAGTCTGCTTGGCGACCCGCTCGGCGGTGCGGTGGCGGGTGCCCGACTCGCTGGTCTCGATCGAGGGGTCAGGCACGAGCTGGGTGGCCGCGCGGAGGATGCGAGTGCCGTCGCGGTCGAGGATGATCGCGCCGTCCATCTTGGCGAGCTCGCGAAGCCGGGTCGAGGAGAACTCGACGTCGAGCGGGAAGCCGCCGCTGGCGATCTGCTCGACGGTCCTGTCGTAGCCGAAGACCAGGAGTGCGCCGGTGCGGCCGCGGAGGATGCGCTCGAGGCTGTCGCGCAGCTCGGTGCCCGGTGCAAGGGTCGCCAGAGTGGCGCGCAGCAACTCGTCCTGCGTGGGGCTCACCGTGTCTCCATCTGTTGCTTCCCCAACCATCTGAGCGCAAAGTCTATCGGGCGCCTATCGGGCATGGGCGACGAGCGACGTGCGCACGGCCGTGGCGAGGTCGGGCACCTCCACCACGCTCATGCCCTCGGGAGTCGGACCGCTGCCCAGGACTCCACACGGCACGTATGCCGTCTGGAAGCCCAGGCGCGCGGCCTCGGCGAGCCGGCGGGGCACGGCGCTGACCGGCCGGATCTCTCCGGCGAGCCCGACCTCACCGAGGGCGAGCGTGCCCGCCGGCAGCGGGCGGTCGAGGATGGCGCTGGCGATGGCCAGGGCCACCGCGAGGTCGCTCGACGGCTCGGTGAGCCGCACTCCGCCGACCGTCGAGACGAAGGCGTCGCTCTGGGCGATGGGAGCGTTGGCGCGGCGGTCGAGGACCGCGATGATCATGCCGACGCGGGAGGCGTCGAGGCCGCTGGTGGCCCGCCGGGGGGTGGGGATCGTCGTGCGGGCCACCAGGGCCTGGACTTCTGCCACCAGCGGTCGACGGCCCTCCACAGTGACCGTGACGCAGGTGCCGGGGACCTCGATGGCGCGGGTCGAGAGGAACAGGCCGCTGGGGTCGGCCAGTCCGACGATGCCCACGTCGCTGAGGTCGAAGCAGCCCACTTCGTCGGTCGGGCCGTAGCGGTTCTTGACCGCCCGCACCAGCCGCAGCCGCGAGTGCCGGTCGCCCTCGAACTGCACGACGACGTCGACGAGGTGCTCGAGGACCCTGGGTCCGGCGATCGAGCCGTCCTTCGTGACATGGCCGACCAGCAGGACTGCGATGCCTTGGCCCTTGGCCATGCGGATCACCGACGCCGCCACCTCCCGCACCTGGGCGACGTTGCCGGCGGCGCCCTCGACCTCGGTGCTGGCGATCGTCTGCACGGAGTCGACGACCAGGAGCTGTGGCTTCACCGCCTCGATCTGCCCGAGGACCGTCGCGAGGTCGGTTTCCGACGCGAGGTAGAGAGTCTTGGCCATGGCCTCGATGCGCTCGGCTCGAAGTCGCACCTGGGCCGCCGACTCCTCCCCGCTGACGTAGAGCACCCTCGCGCCGTCACCCGACCGGGCCGCGCGGGCGGCGACGTCGAGGAGCAGGGTCGACTTGCCGATGCCGGGCTCGCCCGCGACCAGCACGACCGCACCCGGCACCAGCCCGCCGCCGAGAACCCGGTCGAACTCACCGACCCCGGTGCTGCGGGCCTCGCTGCGGCGCGCGTCGACGTCTCCGATCGGGAGCGCGGGCCGGTCGACGCGCGCCGCCGCAACTGTGCGGGCCGAGACGGCACCCACCTCCGAGACCGTGCCCCAGGCCTGGCACTCGCCGCAGCGTCCCACCCACTTCACGGCAGTCCACCCGCACTCGGAGCAGCGGTAGCCGGGGGAGCGGGTCTTCGAGGCCATGGCGCGACCCTATGAGCCCGCGCCGACAAGATGGGGAACGCGCCGCCGGAAGAGGCGCAAGGGACCATGGTCCCTTGCCAGGAATACGGGTTTGGGGGCAGTGTGCTCCGTGCAGCCACGGGAGGAACTGCGCCTTGCCCGAGCGGTTTCGACAATAGGTGGTTCCCATGAGAAGCCTTGCCGCACTGCCCGCACTGCCCGCACTGAGCGCACTGCCAGCCCTGCCCACCGACGCGGGACGCTACATCCACTGGGGCGTCATCTCGATCAGCCTCACCAACCTCCTCGTCATCCTGGCGATGGTCGTCGTGTTCGTGCTCGCGCTCGTCATTCCGTTCCCCAGGCCCCGCG
This sequence comes from Dermatophilaceae bacterium, assembly GCA_035691065.1. Classification (GTDB taxonomy): domain Bacteria; phylum Actinomycetota; class Actinomycetes; order Actinomycetales; family Dermatophilaceae; genus DASSJT01. Next base: position 40,914 of record DASSJT010000195.1, on the reverse strand, counting down.
ATCGCAGGGGCGACCACCCGTGGAGCGGGTCATGACCACCATGCGGGGAGCCGAGCAGGCTCCGTCACCGGGGGTCCACGACAGCTGGACCACATGGCTGCGCACCCGCGTCCTGCACCTGGTCCCAGAGGGACAGGCCCTCCCCGACCGCCAGCCGGCATACGTCGCCTCGTGGATCTACGTCTTCGGGGTCCTGACCCTCGCCGCCCTGCTGGTCGTGGTGGCTTCGGGCGTGGTCCTGGCCATCGGGGGCGTCGCCTGGTGGCACGTGTCCAGCCTCGGCCGCTACGTCAACTCGGTGCACCTGTGGAGCGTCGAGCTGTTCTTCGCCTTCATGGTGATCCACCTGTGGGGCAAGTTCTGGATGGCTGCGTGGCGCGGCCACCGGACGCTGACGTGGATCACGGGAGTGGTGGCCTTCCTGGCCTCGATCGGCACGGCGTTCACCGGCTACCTCTCGCAGAGCAACTTCGACTCACAGTGGATCAGCACCCAGGCGAAGGACGGACTCAACGCCGTGGGCTTCGGCAACTGGTTCAACGTGCTCAACCCGGGACAGATGCTGCTCTGGCACGTGGTCCTGTTGCCCCTGGCAGTAGGCCTGATCGTCGCGATCCATGTGGTGCTGGTCCGCCGGCACGGCGTGGTGCCGCCGATCGACGCAGCGGAAGGGGAGTGACATGTCGACCACGACCCACAGCACCCGCGGGGAGCACCGGGAGGGCCGCCGTCATGGCGGATCGGGCCGGGAGGCACACCTCGTGCCCGACGCCCACACCTTCAGCACCCGGCCCTATGACCTGGTCAGGGAGTTCGTCATCGCGCTCGTCGTGGTGCTGGTGCTCTCGCTCGGACTCGCGGCAGCCTTCTCCTCCCCGGACGAGAAGGCCATCACCATGAGCACGTGGGCCAACGCGGCGCCGGCTGACGTCGTCGCCACCGCCACCGCGGAGCTCGCCGGCACCAGCGCCAGCGCCACCTACGGGCCGCCTTACAACGCGAACAGCGAGGGCCAGACCCTCCTCGGCGTCCCACTGCAGAAGTGGGGCGGAGTCCGGTTCCCGGTCAACTCAGCCGACCTCGTGCTCCAGCCCCTCGCCGGACAGAGCCAGGACACACAGGTCGCGACCGCGCTGTCGACCTGGCGGGCTGCCGACACCGCCAAGCAGACCGGCTGGGGGACGGCGTACAGCGACGCCCTGGCCAAGGCTCCGGACGGCGACCCGGCGAAGGTGGCGGCCGGCGACTACGGTCCCGTGCCCGCGCTCGCGGCCGGGTTCCTCGCCCTCGCCAAGTCGGGCGGTCTGGAGGGGTCGCTCACCTCCTCCGGCAACTTCTACGGCGGCGACCCCACCCGGCCCCTGCTGTTGCTCTCCGACGGTGCCTACCTGGAGGACCAGGCCCGGGCCCAGCAGCTCGGGGGTGACCAGTGGGGGATGATGAACGAGACCGGCTCGTACCCGGGCCAGCCCTGGATGTGGCTCTACACCTTCTGGTACCAGGTCCCGCCCTTCTCGAGCTCGGACAACGCGGACGCCGAGGTGTGGGGCCTGATGATGCTCCTCACCCTGGGCCTGGTGTTCCTGCCCTTCATCCCGGGGCTCCGCTCGATCCCGAGGTGGGTGCCGGTGCACCGGCTGGTCTGGCGCGACTACTACCGGAGCCACCCCCGCGAGTAGAAGGCAGGGCGCGGCCCGGCAGAGGCCGGCAGGGCACAACCGCAGCAGCGCGCAGGGCAGGGCGCGCGGCAGGGCAGGGCACAGCCGCAGCAGCGCGCAGGGCATGCAGGCCGCGGTGGCCGAGCGCTCAGGAGCGCTCGGCCACCCGCTTGAGTCCGTCCAGCATCAGCTGCCAGTTGGCTGCGGAGTGCTCGGCCTCCTGCTCGGTTCCGTTGTTGTCCTGCTCGAGCCGCACGTGGGTGCTCCCGCCCGACTCGGTCACCTCGTAGCGCACCCGGTGGTAGTTCTCGGGCCGGTCCGCCTGGCCGGACAGCGGGCTGAAGTGGGTGACCTCGAGAAGCTGGCCCGGTTGGACCGCCACGACGGTGCCGTGGTCCTCGAACGGCCTGCCCTCGAACTCGCCGCTCCACGTGATGGGACTGCCGACCTGCCAGTCGGTCTCCACCCGCGACCCGAACATGTACTCCGCGATCAGGCGGGGGTCGGTCATCGCCTGCCAGACGCGGTCCGCGGGCGCGCTCACGTCCACCTCCGCAGTGGCGAGGTACCCCTTCGTTGCCGTCATGGTGATCCTCCTCCGTCAGGACGTCGTTACCCCGCCCATCGTGCGCCAACGCGCGCCAGCGGTCTTGGAGGAAGGCGACACCACGAGGAAGGCGACACCACGCGGAAGGCGACACCACGAGGAAGGCGAGACACCGGCATACCTCCGGGTCAGGCGGAGGTATGCCGTCAAGGCACTGCTACGTGGACGCCGCGGCTACGTGGACGCCCCGGCGGCAGCCTCGGCTCGGAGCGGCCAGGACACCACTGTCCGCGTCTGGTCCGGGGGAGTTTCCGGCCCGGTGAGGTACTCCTCCCACATGGTTCCGGACTCCTCGACCTCCCGGCCGGCCTCCTGCACCCCCCGGCGCAGCGCGTCATAGGCCTCGCCGAGCTTCTCGTACGGACCGACGTGGACCGTCGTCCCCACCTCGCACTCGGGCAGCCGCTGGTGCTCGACGCCGTCCCCCGTAGCGAAGTCGCCCTCGACCACGAAGCCCGAGGACACCCGGAACCCACCCCCTTCGGCCGGCTCGTACCGCGACACGGCAGGTCCGGTGATGGGGATGCCGGTGCGTGCGAGATACCCGGCGACGGCACCGAACGCTGCCGGCTGCTGCTGGCCCATCTCGTCCGGCGATGCCTCGAAGGAGCTCACCGCCAGGTGCCGTCCGCTCTCCCGGTCGATCCTCACGTCGTAACCCATCTCCCTCTCCCTTCGTCGCCACCGACGCTAGGCAGGCGCCGCGCCAGGGAACAGGGACCATAGGCACGGTCGGTAGAGGAGAGGCTCAGAACCGGCGCCACCACAGGTTGACCGCGTAGTCCACCCCTGCGCCCGGGTGGCCGGCCAGGATCCGTTCGGCTGCGGCCTCCGGGAACTCGATGGCCACCACCGCCTCGAAGTCGGCCCGGCGCTCGAAGTCCCACCGGATGGTGAGCGGCTCGCAGTTCCAGCCCCGGCGCTGCCAGAAGCGCTCGACGGCCCGGGCGTCATGGGTGGGGTAGGCGTCGCGGAACCAGGCGCCGAAGGTGGAACGCGTGGCGTCGTTGTCGATGACGTATGCCGTACCGCCGGGTCTCATGACCCGGTCCAGCTCGGCGAGGCCGGGCTCCGAACCCGCGCCGAAGAAGTAGGCCCACCGCGCATGGGCGACGTCGACGGAACGGTTGGCCAGAGGCAGAGCCTCTACGCTCGCCACGAGGACGGCCGCGGAACGGATGTCATTGTCGCGCAGTCGGTTTCGGGCCAAGGCGGCAAGGGGAGGGTGCGGCTCGACCCCGACAACCGAGGCCCCGAGCTCGGCGAACCGTGGCAGGTGGAAGCCTGTCCCGCAGCCGATGTCGAGCAGGCGGGTGCCCGCGAAGGGGTGCACCCGCGCCATGGCCGACTCGATGACACCGGAGCGGTCGGCGGCGAGGTTCTCGATCTCGTAGACCTGCGGGGAGTCCCAGATGTTGGGGCTGCGGCGGACTCCGCTCACGCGGTGGAGCGGGAGCGTGGCGCCCGGGCGGCCGCCGGCCGACCGGGCCCACCCGCCTCGAGCGTCGCCGGGTGCACGAGCAGCGGCAGCAGCCGCCGCGAGCCGTAGGTGGCCCGGGCCGCCTTCACCGTCGCCAGGTGCGCCTCGCAGCGAAGGACGAGCTCGGCATACGCCCGGTCTCCCATCAGCTCGACCAGCTCCGCCTCGCAGCTGCGGTAGACCGGCTCCCGGCCCACGTGGGCCTCGGGGTTGGAGGAGCAGTACCAGTCGAGGTCGTGGCCTCCGGGACCCCAGCCCCGGCGGTCGTACTCCCCGATCGAGATCTCCAGGTAGCTCGTGTCGTCGGGGCGCTCCACCGTCCGGTAGGTCCGGCGGATCGGCAGCTGCCAGCAGACGTCCGGCTTGAGCGCGTGCGGTGACTCGCCGGTGAGGATGGCGTGCTGGTGCAGCGCGCACCCGGCGCCGGCGGGAAAGCCCGGCCGGTTGAGGAAGATGCACGCCCCGTCGACCACCTTGGTCTTGGTGGCGTCGTCCTCCTTCTCGGTCCACGCGGAGGTCTTCGTGCTGCCGGGGTGGTGCTGCCACTCGTCCTGGCCGAGCTGCTTGGCCACCGCCTTGACCCGCTTCAGGTCGTCCTTGTCGGTGAAGTGGGCGCCGAGGGTGCAGCACCCGTCGTCGGGACGGTCGGCGTAGATGCCGTGGCAGCCTGAGCCGAAGATGCAGGTCCAGCTCGACGTGAGCCAGGTGAGGTCGCAGCGGAACCGCTGGTCGCGGTTGGCCGGGTCGGTGAACTCGACCCAGGTGCGCGGGATGTCGAGCGGGGCTTCGGGCACCGCTCAACCCTAGGCGCGCCCGATAGGGTCGCGCCATGCGACTTGGCGTCATCGACGTGGGATCCAACACGGTGCACCTCCTCGTCGTCGACGCCCACATCGGCGCCCAGCCCCTGCCGGCCAGCTCCCACAAGATCGAGCTGCGGCTCTCGGAGCACGTCGGCGAGGACGGCGCGATCGACGACAGCGGCCGAGACCGCCTCGTCGAGTTCGTCCAGGAGTGCCTGACCGTGGCCGAGGACCAGGGCGTCCAGGAGCTCCTCCCCTTCGCCACCAGCGCGATCCGCGAGGCTCCGAACGGCGAGGAGGTGCTCGACGCGGTGCGCGAGCAGACCGGGGTGGCGCTGCGGGTGCTCTCCGGCGCCGACGAGGCGCGGCTGACCTTCCTCGCGGCCCGCCGCTGGTTCGGGTGGTCCTCCGGGACCCTGCTCGTCGTCGACATCGGCGGCGGGTCGCTCGAGCTCGCGGTCGGGCTCGACGAGGAGCCCGACGCGGCGGTGAGCCTCCCGCTCGGGGCCGGGCGCCTCACCCGCGACCACCTGCGGGGAGACCCGCCCTCGGAGGAGCAGATCCGGGAGACGCGCCGCATGGTGCGGGCCGAGATCGCTGCGTCCATGCGCCCGCTGGCCAAGGCGGGGGCGGCTGACCGTGCCGTGGGCACCTCCAAGACGATCCGCTCGCTGGCCCGGATCACGGGCGCCGCCCCGAGCAGCGAGGGCCCGTATGCCGTCCGCGTGCTCGAGCGCGACGCCCTCGCCGAAGTGGTCCAGCGGTTGGGGACGATGCGTGCGAGCGAGCGGGCCGCGCTGCCCGGCGTCTCCGCGTCGCGGGCTCCTCAGCTGCTGGCCGGCGCCATCGTGGTGGAGGGCAGCATGGACCTCCTCGGGGTGGACCGGCTGGAGATCTGCCCCTGGGCGCTGCGAGAGGGCGTGATCCTGCGCCGCCTCGACACGATGGGCTGACCGGGCCGACTCAACGAGACCCGGCCGACGCCCCTACTGAGGGCGCTGTCCTAGGCTGAAACCCATGTCGACCAGCGGTTCCGAGCCCCAGGCCCCTTCGGCCATGGTCGGGCTCTCCACCGCGTCGGTCTACCCCGAGTCCGCTGCGGGCGCCTTCGCCATGGCGTCGCGGCTCGGCTACGACGCGATCGAGGTCATGGTGTGGACCGACCCGGTGTCGCAGGAGGCTGGGGCCCTGCGTGCGCTCTCGGAGCACCACGGCCTGCCCATCGTGTCGGTCCATGCGCCCACGCTCCTGCTGACCCAGCGGGTGTGGGGCCCCGACCCCTGGACGAAGGTCGACAAGTCCATCGAGCTGGCCCTCGAGGTCGGCGCCGACACGGTCGTGCTGCACCCGCCGTTCCGCTGGCAGAAGGAGTACGCGAAGTCGTTTATCGATGGAATCGCCTTGCGGGAGAACGATTTCGGGATCAGGCTCGCCGTCGAGAACATGTTCCCGTGGCGGGCGCGCGCCCGCGAGGTGCAGGCCTACCTCCCGCACTGGGACCCGGTCGACCAGCCCTACGACAGCGTCACGCTCGACCTGTCGCACGCGGCCACGGCTGGCTCCGACGTCATGACCATGGCCCACACGCTGGGCGAGCGCCTCGCACACGTCCACCTCGCCGACGGGACGGGGTCCTACAAGGACGAGCACTTGGTGCCGGGCCGCGGGGCGCAGCCGTGTGGCCGACTCTTGGAAAAGCTTGTGGCAGAAGGGTTCTGCCGGTCAGTCGTGGTCGAGGTGGGCACCAGGAAGCTCACGTCCGAGCAGCGTGAGATCGACTTGGCCGAGGCGTTGGCCTTCGCCCGGCTCCACCTCGACGAGGTGTCGGAGGAGCCGGCCACGGGGACTGTCCGGTGAGTCGGAGGGGACGCCGCCCGGGCGGCGGCGACACCCGTGCTGCCATCGTGACCGCGGCGCGGAGCGAGTTCGCGGCGAAGGGTTACGACGCCACCTCGCTGCGGGCCATCGCCAGGGCCGCCGAGGTCGACCCGGCTCTCCTGCACCACTACTTCGACGGCAAGGCCGCCCTGTTCACCGAGGTGATGGACGTCCCCGCCGACCCGCGTGTGCTCATCGAGGCGGTGGTCCGCGGCCCCCGGGAGGTCGTCGGCGAGGCCATGGTGAGGACCTTCCTCACGATCTGGGACTCACCCGAGGGACGGGCCCGGTTCCAGGGCGTGGTCCGGTCCGCAGTCACCAACGACGAGGCCGCGCGGATGCTGCGGGAGTTCCTGGTGCGCGAGATCTTCGGGCACGTCACGCGCGACCTCACCCCGCCAGGTGCCACTGGCCTGGCTGCAAACCCGGAGCTCCGGGCGGCCCTTGCCGCTGGGCAGATGGTCGGCGTCGGCATGATGCGCTACGTCATCGGCTTCCCAAGCGTCGTCGATGCCACCCATGACGAGCTGATCGCCCTGCTGGCGCCCACGCTGCAGCAGTACCTCGCGCCTCCCGTCATCCCCTGACGCCACCGTCCTGAACGCCACCGAAACCCTTGCGGGCCAGCCACGTCGAGGCCTATATTCATCATGTGATGAAAAACGTGAACGCCATCGAGGTTGACCACCTGCGCGTGGTGCGCGGCGGTCGGGTCGTCCTGCCCGACCTGTCGCTGGACGTCCCCGCGGGTGAGGTCGTCGGGCTGCTCGGCCCCAGCGGCAGCGGCAAGACCACGCTCATGAGAGCCATCGTCGGTGTCCAGATCGTCGAGTCCGGCAGTGTTCGCGTTCTCGGCCTCGAAGCCGGGAGCCCGGCACTACGTGACCGCGTCGGCTACCTCACGCAGGCACCGAGCATCTACGACGACCTGACGATCCGTGACAACGTCCGGTATTTCGCCCGGATCCTCGGTGTCCCCGTGAGCGCTGCCGACGAGGCGATCGAAGTGGTCGACCTCGCCAGCCACGCCGACTCGCTGGTGGGGCGCCTGTCCGGGGGTCAGGAGTCGCGGGTCTCGTTGGCCTGCGCGCTGGTCGGCAAGCCTGACGTACTGGTCCTCGACGAGCCGACGGTGGGGCTCGACCCGGTGTTGCGGCGGGACCTGTGGAACCTCTTCGCCCGGCTCGCCTCGACGGGCATCTCACTCCTGGTCTCCAGCCACGTCATGGACGAGGCGATCCGCTGCGACCGGCTGGTCCTGCTGCGCCAGGGCGAGGTCCTGGCCGACTGCACGCTGGAGGAGCTGCTCCAGCGCACCGGGGCGCCCGACGCAGAGCGCGCCTTCCTGACCCTGATCGACCAGGCGGCAGAGATGGAGGCCCAGCGATGAACCCCCGGCGCACCGTCATCACGGCAGCCCGTGTCCTCCTGCAGCTGCGGTCCGACCACCGCACCATCGGCCTCATGCTCGTCGTCCCGATCGTGCTGATCGGGCTCCTGGCGTGGATCTTCAACGACACGCCGGTCTTCAACGCGATCGGTGCCGCTCTCCTCGGGGTCTTCCCGTTCGTGGTGATGTTCATCGTCACGAGCGTCGCGACGCTGCGCGAGCGCACGTCGGGCACCCTTGAGCGCCTGCTCACGACGCCCATGGGCAAGGGCGACTTCATGTTCGGGTACGCCCTCGCCTTCGGCGGCATGGCTGTGCTCCAGGCGGTGATCGCCACGGCCTTCGCGGTGTACGTGTGCGGTCTCGACGTGCAGGGCCCGCTCTGGCTCCTCGTCGTGGTCGCCGTGCTCGACGCGGTCCTCGGCACCGCCCTGGGCCTCCTGGCCAGCGGCTTCGCGCGCACCGAGTTCCAGGCGGTGCAGTTCATGCCCGCGTTCGTCCTGCCACAGTTCCTCCTGTGTGGCCTGCTCGTGGCGCGCGACCGGCTCCCGGACATCCTGAGCACGATCTCCGACTGGCTGCCGCTGTCCTACGCCGTTGACGCCATGAAGACGGTCACCACCACCGCGAACGCCGCCCATGACGTGACCGAGGACGCCCTGATCATCGCAGTCTGGATCATCGCCGCCCTGGTGCTCGGCAGCCTCACGCTTCGCCGGCGCACCGCCTGAGCGCGCCACGCAAGGGTGCCGCTGGGAGGCGACCGGCCGGCATACCCGGGCACGCTTTCGGTGGCCGCGCTGCGGCTAGCCTTGGCGCAGCGACCCGCCCCCGAATGCCAGAGGATCCCCACCCGTGGAACCCAGCGACCTGTTGCGAAACTCCCTCCTGCAGCTGTCGAAGTCTGACCTGGTGCGACGCGCCGTCGAGAACGCACCGGTGAGCCGGAGCGTGGTCAGGCGGTTCGTGCCCGGTGACGCGACCGCCGACGCGGTCCGGGCCACGGCCGAGCTGCGCCTGACCAACCGGCTCGCGACGATCGACTACCTCGGCGAGGACACGCTCGACGCTGAGCAGGCGCACCGCACCCGCGACGCCTACGTGCGCCTGCTGAAGGCTCTCGCCGAGGAGAACCTCAGCCAGCACGGCATGGGCGAGGTCAGCGTGAAGCTCAGTGCTATCGGACAGGCACTGCCCGGGGACGGCGAGAAGATCGCCCTCGACCATGCCCGGGCGATCTGCGAGGCGGCCGAAGCCGCTGGCACCACGGTCACCCTCGACATGGAGGACCACACCACCACCGACTCCACGCTCGGGATCCTGCGTGACCTGCGGGCGGACTTCCCCTGGGTCGGTGCCGTGATCCAGTCCTACCTGTACCGCAGCGAGCAGGACTGCCGCGACCTTGCCCACGAGGGCAGTCGGGTGCGCCTCTGCAAGGGGGCCTACAAGGAGCCCGAGTCGGTCGCCTACCAGGACCAATCCGACGTCGACCTCGCCTACGTGCGCTGCCTGAAGATCCTCATGGCCGGCGAGGGCTACCCGATGGTCGCGAGCCACGACCCCCGCCTCATCGAGATCGCGGCCGCCCTCGCCAACCACCACCGGCGCGACCCCGGCAGCTATGAGTACCAGATGCTCTACGGCATCCGGCCCGACGAGCAGCGCCGGATCGCCGACCGCGGCAACCAGATGCGGGTCTACATCCCCTATGGCGACGAGTGGTACGGCTACCTGATGCGCCGCATGGCGGAGCGCCCGGCCAACACCGTCTTCTTCCTGCGCGGACTCGCAAGCCGGGGCTGACGATGCCGCGGGGGGCAGTGGCGAGTGAGGTGGCAACGCTGGAGGCGGTGACTCGGGAGGCGGTGGCGTGGCGCGGGCTCCTGGTCATCGGGGGCCTGCTGGCTGCCCTGCTGGTCGCGACGTCGTCCCGCTACGGCTACCACCGCGACGAGCTCTACTTCATCCTCATCGGGTCAAGACCGGCATGGGGGTATGCCGACCAGCCGGCTCTGGTGCCGCTCCTCGCCCATGCGCTCCACACCATCTCTGGAGGGTCGATCGTCGCCCTGCGGTTCCCGTCGGCGCTGCTGGCCGGGGGAACGGCGGTGCTCACGGGGGTCATGGCGCGGGAGCTGGGGGCGACTGGTCGAGGCCAGCTGCTCGCGGGGGCCTGCATGGCGGTGGGCGCGGTCACCATCGCGGTGGGGCACCTGCTGTCGACCTCGACGGTCGACCTGTTCGTCTGGACGCTCCTGAGCCTGCTGCTCGTTCGCGCGCTGCGCGACGGTGGGGCCGCGTGGCTCTTGGCCGGCCTCGTTGCAGGAGTCGGCCTCGAGGTGAAGACGCTCGTGGCGTTCTTCCTCGTCGCCGTGCTCGGCGGCATCCTGCTGACCGGGCCCCGCGATGTGCTCCGCTCGTGGCGGCCCTGGGCCGGTGGGGCCATCGCGCTGGCCCTCTGGGCGCCTGACCTGGCGTGGCAGGCGTCGCACGGGTGGCCGCAGCTCGACCTCGCCCGCGGCATCGCGGGAGGGTCGTCCGGAACGAGCGAGTCCCGCTGGCTGCTGCTTCCCTACCAGCTCGTGCTGATCAGCCCGTTTCTCGTGGCGGTCTGGGTCCGCGGGGGTCGGCGCCTCGCCAGGGACCCGGAGTTCCGCCGCTACCGGGCCTTCCCCGTTGCCTACGTGCTCTTGGTGGTCATCTTCCTCGCCACCGGCGGCAAGCCCTACTACCTGGCCGGCCTCTACCCCGTCCTGCTCGCGGCCGGGGCGGAACCGGTGGCACGCCGGGCGAGCCTCAGCCGCTCGGGCCGGGTCCGGCTCGGCATCGCGCTGGCTGCCAGTCTCGCCGTCGCGGCCTACCTCTTCCTTCCCCTGACGCCGGTGGACCGCCTGGCTGGCTCCCTACCGGCGGCGGTCAACTACGACGCCGGCGAGACCGTCGGTTGGCCGCGGTTCGGGCAGACGGTCGCGCAGGTCTACGCGGACCTGCCGGAGTCGGAGCGACGCCACGCCATCTTCCTCGGCGGCAACTATGGAGAGGCAGGCGCCGTCAGCAGGTTCGGGCCGCCGGGCCTGCCGGTCTTCAGCGGCCACAACGCCCTCGCCGACCTCGGGCCGCCTCCCGAGTCAGCCACCACGGTGATTGCGGTCGGCTTCCGGGAGCAAGCGCTCCTGCGGTGGTTCGGTCAGGTCAGCCAGGTGGGCCGGATCGACAACGGCGTCGGCCTCGACAACGACGAGCAGGGCAGCACTGTGTGGCTCTGCCGCGACCCGCGCACCAGGTGGGCCGCCATCTGGCCACAGGTGAAGACCCTCGGCTGACCCATCCCGCAGACGGCCCAAATAGATGCGCAAGCTGGACCGCCCTGCGCCGCGCCAGGTCGCGCACCTGAGTGGCTCTTCGGGGGCACACGGGTGCGGAGCCCCCGTGCGTGTGTGGTCTGGGTCTGTATCTGCAAAGTGCCGTTCACAGGGAACTTGAGTGGCTCTTCGGGGGCACACGGGGGCGGAGCCCCCGTGCGTAGGCATACTTGACCGCACCGGCCGCTCGCCGGGTCGGTGGGACGAGGAAGGCCACTCATGGGAACAGTCGCGATCTTCGGCGCGGGGGTCATGGGGGAGACCCTGCTGTCCGGGCTCATCCGCTCGGGCCGGGCCCCCGACGACCTGGTGATCACGGAGCGGCGGCCCGAGCGGGCGGCAGAGCTCAGCGAGAAGTACGGCGTCCGCGCCCTGCCCAACACGCAGGCCGCCGACCTCGCCGACACCCTCGTGCTCGTCGTGAAGCCGCAGGACATGTCGACCCTCCTGGAGGAGCTGCGCGACCACGTGGCGCCGGGAAACCTCGTGGTGAGCCTGGCCGCCGGCATCACCACCGAGTTCCTCGAGTCCCGGCTGCCCGAGGGCAGCTCGGTGGTCCGGGTCATGCCGAACACCCCGGCCCTGGTCGACCAGGGCATGGCCGCGGTCAGCCCCGGACGCCACTGCGACGAAGCCCACCTGGCCGAGGCCGCCGACCTGCTGCGCTCCTGCGGCAAGGTCGTGGAGATCGCCGAGAAGCACCAGGACGCGGTGACCGCCATCTCCGGCTCCGGGCCGGCATACATCTTCTATGTCGTCGAGGCCATGATCGAGGCTGGCGTTGTGCTCGGACTGCCGCGCGCGACCTCGACCGAGCTGGTGGTCCAGACCCTCTACGGCGCTGCCACGATGATCAAGGAGACCAAGCAGCACCCCACCGTCCTGCGCGAGCAGGTCACCTCCCCGGGAGGCACCACCGCGGCCGCCCTGCGGCAGCTCGACGACCACAAGGTGCGGGCCGCGTTCATCACGGCGATGGAGGCGGCTGCCGAGCGGTCGCACCAGCTGGCGAGCGGGAATGGCTGAGCCGGCAGCGCCGGACATCGTCGTATGCCGGATGGCCCCGTCGGACTGGCGCGCCCTGCGCGACGTCCGGCTGGCCATGCTCCTGGACACTCCCGCTGCCTTCGCCAGCACGTACTCCCGTGAGGCGGTGCTCAGCGAGGCCGAGTGGCAGGCCCGGGTTCAGGGGAGCACCACCTGGCACGCCAGGCTCGGCGACCGGCCCGTCGGGTCGGTGACCTGCTACCACCACCCCGACCAGGTGGATGGCGAGGCCTACCTCGTGGCCCTCTGGGTGTCAGCCTCTGCGCGGGGTCGCGGCGTCGGGGAGGCGCTGGTCTCGGCCCTCCAAGCCGATGCGCGCTCCCGAGGCCTGAGCCGACTGGTCCTCGACGTGGCCCACGTCAACCACGCGGCTATCCGGCTGTACGAGCGGATGGGCTTCGCGCCGACCGGTCGAACCTCCACGCTGGAGTCGGATCCGACGGTCAGCGAGTTCGAGATGGAGTGGGTGCCCGAGATCTGAGGCACCGCAGGCACCGCTTGGGCACAGCCAGTTCACAGACCCCTACCCCGCGCCGGGGACGGGCCTCCCGCCTAGAGTTGGGCCATGAGCGAGATCACCGTGCGCGCGCTGACCGAGGACGACTGGGATCAATACCGATCCATTCGACTTGCGGCGTTGGAGGAATCGCCCGAGGCCTTCGTCGCGACCCGTGCGGAGGAGGAGGCTTACGACGAGAACTTCTGGCGGGTGCGCATGAAGCGCTCGCGGCGGCTTCTCGCCGAGTCCGACGGCCGCCCGGTCGGAGTGGCCAGCGTCGGTGACGTCTCGTCTGAGACACCTCAGGTCGCCCAGCTCTTCGGCCTCTGGGTTAGGCCGTCGTCGCGAGGCACAGGCGTTGCCACCAAGCTCGTCAACGAGGGTGCGGCACAGGCGCGGCAGCTGGGCAAGACCCACCTGACCTACTGGGTCGGCACCGACAACGGGCGGGCCGTGGCCTTCGCGAGCGGGTTCGGCTTTCGGCCCACCGACAACCGTCGTCCCATGCGGGTCAAGTCGGACGAGGACGGCGAGGAGGAGATCGCCATGGTCCTCCCGCTGGGCGAAGACCGGGCCTGACCGGTCGCGGATCTCAGGGCCGCAGCGCGAGCCGCTCGAGCAGCTCGGTCGGACCGCTGACGATCAGCGTGTCGTGCTGGCTCACCTTCGTCTCGGGGACCGCGGGGCTGAAGTCCTGGCCCGGGGACTTGACCCCCACGACCGTCACGCCGTACTTGCTGCGGATCTGGCTCTGGGCGAGGGTGAAACCGATGGTCTCGCGCGGCGGTGCCATCTTGACGATCGCGAACCCGTCGTCGAACTCGATGTAGTCCATGAGCTTGCCGTTGAGGAGGTGGGCCACCCGGCGCCCCGAGTCGGCTTCGGGACGCACCACGTGGTGGACGCCGATGCGGTCGAGGATCCTCGCATGCTCCGCAGACATGGCTTTGGCCCAGATGCTGGCCACGCCCGCGTCGACCAGGTTGGCCGAGGCGAGCACGGACGCCTCGATGGACGACCCGATGCCCACGACGGCGAGCCGGATCCGGCTGCGGGCGACCTGGTCGACCGTTCCCGTCTGGCTAGCGTCGCCCTGGATCACCTTCGAGAGCTTCCCGAGGTAGCCCTCGGCCGTGTGGGTGTCCTTCTCGATGGCGATGACCCGGTGGCCGAGCCGCTGGAGCTCCAGCGCAGCCGCTCCTCCGAAGCGGCCGAGGCCGATGACGAGCACCTCGTCCTCATAGAGGCCTTTCCTGGCCATCGGCACTCCCTCGCAGAGCGATATTGCTGACACACCGGACGCATCGAGCCTAACGGGCGGGTAGCGTGCCAGACATGCCCAACGAAGCGCCCGATGGAGCGCGCGCGAACGCCGCGGCAGAGGTGGGCGGCCAGGCTCTCGCCGCGCGGGTCATCTGGGACGAGAGCTTCACGGCATACGACTTCGGACCAGGCCATCCCATGGGCCCGATCCGGCTGGACCTGACCGCCCGGCTGTGCGACGCGTTCGGGCTCTTCGACAGCGACGGGGTCGGGGTGCTCAGCCCGCCCATCGCCTCCGATGAGCTGCTGAGCACAGTCCACGAGCCGGCATACATCGAATCCGTGAAGCGGGCGTCGGAGGACCCGGCGGAGGCGGACCACAGGCGGGGCCTGGGCACCGAGGACGACCCGGCGTTCAAGGGCATGCACGAGGCCAGCGCACGCATCGTGGCCGGAACCGTCGAGCTCGCTCGACAGGTGTGGGCGGGTGAGATCGCCCATGGAGTCAACTTCTGCGGCGGTCTCCACCATGCGATGCGCGACCACGCGTCCGGCTTCTGCATCTACAACGACGCTGCGGTGGGCATCCAGTGGCTGCTCGACCACGGCGCCCAGCGCGTGGCCTACGTCGACATCGACGTCCACCACGGCGACGGCGTCGAGCGCTTGTTCTGGGACGACCCGAGGGTCCTGACGTTCTCGATCCACGAGTCGGGTCGGGTGCTGTTCCCGGGCACCGGCTGGCCGACCGACATCGGGGGCCCGGCCGCCGAGGGGAGCGCCGTCAACGTCTCGCTGCCACCGGGCACGGGCGACTCCGGCTGGCTGCGCGCGCTGCACGCGACGGCGATGCCGCTGGTGCGCGCGTTCAAGCCGGACGTGCTCGTGACGCAGCACGGGTGCGACACCCATGTGCAGGATCCCCTGGCCCACCTCGCGCTGTCGGTCGACGCGCAGCGGGCGGCTGCCGAGGCCCTGCACCAGCTGGGCCACGAGGTGGCCGGCGGTCGCTGGGTTGCGCTGGGCGGCGGGGGATATGAGCTGGTCCAGGTGGTGCCCCGGACCTGGACCCACCTGACCGCCATCGCTGCCCACCGGCCGATCGCGCTGGCCGAGCCGGTGCCGGAGTCGTGGCGCGAGCACGTGCAGCTGGCCCTGGGCCGCCCGGGTCCCCTGCGCATGGGCGACCTCGACCCGCGGGAGGGGCCGATCTGGTTCCAGAGGTGGGAGATGGGCTACAACCCGCACAGCGAGGTCGACCGCGCCATCATGGCGACGCGGGAGGCGGTGTTCCCCCTCCACGGCCTCGACGTGTGGTTCGACTGAGCCGGGTCCCTGGGTGGTATCAGCCGGTTGACCGTCGGGGCGCCCGAAGCCCTTGCCAGCTGCGGATTCTCGGCGTTTGTCCCGGCGTGTCGACTGGACGCGGAGGCGAAAGTTGTTCTGCCACCCTGCCAAGGACTTCCCCACTAGTCACATCAGCCCCTATGGTTGCGAGTGCATGGTTGTAGAGGTCCGCCGGAGGGGAAGCCGGCGATACTCCGTGCTACAGGGAATCGAGGTCAGCATGTCGGATGAGCGTCAGCTCGCAGAGGTCCGGTTCCTTACCGTGGCCGAGGTCGCCTCGATCATGCGCGTGTCCAAGATGACGGTGTACCGCATGGTGCATGCCGGCGAGCTCCCGGCGATCCGGGTCGGTCGGTCGTTCCGGGTGCCCGAGGACGCGGTCAGCAAGTACCTGAAGACCTCGTTCGTCGACACCGCCTGATGGTTTCGCGTCAAGTGCCCCCCCGGGCACGGCGAATGAGGGCGGCCCCACTCTTGGCATTCTCGGTGAGGCCGCCCTTCGCGTTGGCCGCCAGGGAGTTTGGGCCGACTACACCGGAGCGGTAGGGTGACCTGCGTCTGTTCGGCGTGGTGCGTCATTCGTGTCCCGTCGGCACGAAGACCACAACCACCACGCGAGGACACCATGGGTTCTGTTATCAAGAAGCGCCGCAAGCGCATGGCGAAGAAGAAGCACCGCAAGCTCCTGCGCAAGACGCGCCACCAGCGTCGCAACAAGAAGTAGCCGTTTCGTCCCGAGGACTTCGCGCCTCGGGCCGAGCATGTGGCGAGGGTCGCACGTGCGTTGCCCGGCGCCCGGATAGGCTTGTGGCGTCCGGGAAACCACCAACGAAAGGGTGAGCCGCGTGCCGGACGTCGTCCTCGTCACTGGTGTGTCCCGCTACCTCGGCGGCCAGTTCGCTCGCCGCCTGACGACCTCGGGCCGCGTCAAACGGGTGATCGGCGTCGACGTGATCCCGCCGCCCCACGACATCGGCACGACGGAGTTCGTCCGCGCCGACATCCGCAACCCGATGATCGGCAGGATCATCGCGCAGGCCGAGGTCGACACCGTCGTGCACATGAACGTCATTGCCACACCGACGCACGCAGGTGGACGGGTCTCCCAGAAGGAGATCAACGTCATCGGCACCATGCAGCTCCTCGCGGCGTGCCAGAAGGCCCCGAGCGTCCAGCGCCTGGTCGTGAAGTCGTCGGCCGCGGTCTACGGGTCCTCGCCCCGCGACCCGGCCCTGTTCACCGAGGAGATGGGGCCCAAGGCCCTTCCGCGCGCGGGCTTCGGCAAGGACTCGGTCGAGGTGGAGGGCTATGTCCGCGGATTTCAGCGCCGCCGGCCGAACACCCAGGTCGCCATGCTGCGCCTGGCCAACGTCATTGGTCCCGGGATCCGCACGTCCCTGACCGACTACTTCAGCCTGCCCGTGGTGCCCGTTCCGCTGGGCTTCGACGCGAGGCTCCAGTTCGTGCACGAGGTGGATGCCATCGAGTCGCTCTACCTCGCCACCCTCGGTGACCTGACCGGAATCGTCAACGTGGCCGGCGACGGGGTGATCACCGTGCTCCAGGCGGCTGCCATCGTCGGCCGGCCGGTGCTCCCGACGCCGGTGTTCTCGGCGAACACGCTCGGCTCGATCGTGCGTCGCGCGGGGCTGGCCGACTTCAGCCCCGACCAGACCTCGCTGCTCGCCTACGGACGGGTGCTCGACACCACGAGGATGCGGGCCGTGCTCGGGCTGGAGCCCAAGTTCACGACCAGGTCGGCCTTCGAGGACTTCGCGGCCCATCTCGGGCCGGCCGTGCCGGGAGTTGGCGCCATCGGGTCGACCGTGAGCACGGTGGCGGGCAACCTCGTCGGGGTGGCCGCAGGGGTGTTCGGGCAGCTGAGCCGATCGGGGAGGGCACGCTGATGGCAGCCCAGAGCAAGAAGCCGGCGCGGGCGGCCACGACGTTCAAGCCCAGGAAGTCCAGCTCGTCAGGGCTGCTCGCCGCCGGCGCGGCGCGGGCATCGGGCGAGCGCAGCCGGCGCCACAGCACGCCGCTGCTCGACCACGGCACCCCGTCCCGGTCCGCAGACGCCAACGGAGCCCACGCCGACGACGCACCGGTCGACGAGGTGGCCGGGAACAACCGTCCAGCACCGGTGACCGAGCCCCCAGTGACCGAGCTCCCCGTGACTGAGGTGCCGGTGACCGAGCCGCCGGTGACCGAGCCGCCGGTGACCGAGCTGCCACCGCAGGAGCCGCGCCGGGTGCACCGGCCGCAGCCGGTGGCCAAGGCGGTCCCGACGCGCAAGGCAGTGTCGCGGTCCGGCACGCGCACGACTCGCCCACGCCGTGCCGAGCCGACTCGACGCGGCAACCTCAGCGCCGTTGCCGATCCAGTCCCGGGTGCCGTCACCCTGACGCCACGTACCACGGAGACGAGCATCGCCCCGGGCATCGAGGAGCTCGTCACCGCGGGGATCGTTGCCCTGCGCACCGCCGGGGCCGCGGCCGGCCTGTCGCCGGAGGACGTCGAGGAACGGGTCGCCCACGTCCTGGCCTACATCAGGCGCCGTCTCACCGGCGACTACACCGTGGACGAGTTCGGCTTCGACGAGGACTTCACCGAGAGCTTCTACCTCCCGCTGCTGCGCCCCCTCTACCGCTCGTGGTTCCGCGTCGAGGTGCGTGGTCTCGAGAACGTGCCCGAAGAGGGTGCCGCCCTCATCGTGGCCAACCACTCGGGGACCATCGCGTTCGACTCGCTCATGACCCAGCTGGCCATCCATGACGAGCACCCGGCCCACCGGCACCTCCGCATGCTCGGAGCGGACCTCGTGTTCAAGACGCCGTTCGTCGGCACCGTGGCCCGGCGCACCGGGTCGACGCTCGCGGCCAACACCGACGCCGAGCGGCTGCTCGGGGCCGGCGAGCTGGTCGGCGTCTGGCCCGAGGGCTTCAAGGGCATCGGGAAGCCCTTCAGTGAGCGCTACAAGCTCCAGCGCTTCGGCCGCGGCGGATTCGTCTCGGCTGCACTGCGCGCGGGGGCTCCGATCGTCCCGTGCTCCATCGTCGGGGCCGAGGAGATCTACCCCATCATCGGCAACCTCAAGACCGTGGCCCGGCTGGTTGGTGCGCCCTACGTGCCGGTGACGCCGACCTTCCCCTGGCTGGGGTTGCTCGGGCTGATCCCTCTGCCCAGCAAGTGGATCATCGAGTTCGGTGCCCCGGTGGAGACGGCGTCGCTCGGCCCCGGCGCGGCCGACGACCCCATGCTGGTGTTCGACCTCACCGACCAGGTGCGCGAGACCATCCAGCAGACGCTGTACTCGCTCCTGATGAAGCGGCGTTCAGTGTTCTTCTGAGTTCTTCAGTGCTCTTCTGACCGTCTTTGGCTTGCCCCGAGTGCTTCTGACTACTTGTGGTCGCCCAGGGACAGCGAGGCGCTCGGGAGCAGGGTGGTCGCAGACGTGACCGGGTCCGAAGGAAGCAACGTCGTCAGCGGGCTGAGGGGGACGGTCAAGGAGGCCGAAGAGCTCGAGCCCAGCGGAACGCCGACGCTGGCTCCGCCCGTGCCGAGGGAGACGCCACCGCCGCCGACTCCCACCGAGGCGCCGTCCCCGCCGACCGTGCCGGAGGCACCGGGCAGCCCGCTCGTCGACGACACGGCGGGCCCGCCGCCCGCCGGCACCGACGCACCTGGGCCGCGATATGTCGCTGTGGCGCCGGACTGGCCCAGCGGGGCCGGCCCGCAGGGTGCGCCACACGTGGCGAGCAGCTGGCGGGTACTCGCTTCGACCAGGTCGAGCAGCTGGAGGAGGTCGGTGTAGGCCGGCATCGCGGACGGCGGCACGTCCGGCCGCATGGCCGACAGCTGCGGGCGCACTCGCTGGGCGAAGTCACTGAGCGCCAGCAGCGAGCGGGGCTGGTGGTTCTTGGCGTAGTCCTCCTGGAGGTCGCGCCGCGCGGCCCGCAGTGACGAGGCCGCGTCGGTGAAGGCCTTGGCGACGTGCTCGCCCGCCACCGGATCCTCTGCCAGAAGGTCGCGGGCGTCGGAGATGTGCTCCTGGGCCTGCGCGAGCTCGGTCATGCCCCTGTCGTGCTGCGAGCCCGATACCTGGACCGCGATGGCGTCGAGCCAGCCCTTGACCGGGTACAGCGGGCTGCCCGGCAGGGCTGAGCGGGAGGCGACGCCCACGAGCGTCGCGACGATCGCGAGCGAGGCGACAGCGCCGACGACGCGGCGCGGGAGCCCAGCGCCGATCACGAGCACCAGCGTCCGTCGCTGAGGCCCGTCGGCGCTGCCACGCGGCTGGTCGGCCGGCAGTAAGCTGGCCGGCCGCCGCTCCGCCTCCTCGCGCAGGCGCCGGCCCAGCGCGGCGACGAACTCGGCATCCGGCCCGGGCAGGTGCGAACCCACCTCGGCGCTCCTGCGCGCCACCGTCACCAGCGGAGCCAGGTCGTCAGAAACGGCCCCGGCCACGCCCTCGTCCGAGAGGGCAGCCTCGAAGCGGTCCGCAGTGCGGCTCGTCAGCGCCATGCGGGCACCTCCCTCATCGCTTCGGCCGCCGCGGCTCGCGATCCCTCCCGCGCCCCTTCACGCGCCCTTTGCCGCGCCCCGTCACGCGCCTTTGCACGCGCCTCGTCACGCTGAGAACGACGCGGGCAGGGAGAAGTCACGGCGCGATTCACAGCTGAGCCTCCCCGAGCTCGCGGTGCAGGGCACGGACCGCCCGCAGCTGCAGCTGCTTGACGGCTCCCTCGCTCTTGCCGAGAACCTTCGCCGTCTCGGCGAGCGACAGCCCCTGCAGGAACCGCAGCACGACGCACTCGGCCTGCTCCGGCTTGAGCGCCTTGACGGCCCGGAGCAGCCGCTCGTCGCGCAGCCGATCGAGCACCTCGGCCTCGGGCGCCTCGACCCGCTGGTCGGCGTCGAGCATGTCGGCGGTCGAGACCTCCATGCGGAAGCGTGCCGACTTGGCGTTGTCTGTGATCAGGTTGCGGGCGATCGTGACGAACCAGGCGGCGATGTCGCGCCCCTGCCATGAGAAGGAGTCGATCCGGCGCAGCGCACGCACGAACGTCTCGCTGGTGAGGTCTTGCGCGAGGTGGACGTTGCCGACGCGCACGTAGATGTAGCGGTAGACCGTGTCGACGTAGCGCTCGTAGAGCTGGCCGAACGCCTCGCTGTCACCCTTCTGGGCCAGCTCCACGAGGGCACTGATGCGCTGGAAGTCGGAGGGCTCCGACCCCGGTGCGAACCCCGCCGACGCCGCGCTGCGCCTCCCCGCGCCCTGGCCCGCCTCGCTGTCGGCGAGGGACATGGCGATGCGGAGCCGGTCCAAGAACGCGCGCGTGGCAGGCCCCATCTGGGTGTTGCATGCCCGGATGTCGTATGCCGTGGCGCGGGCAGGGCGGAGCGGCGCAAGCAGGCTTGCGCAGATGGTCCGTCGCAACACGGGTATGGGGGGCACCTCCTGGCCGCCCAGTTTCGCTTATTCGCCCGCGGATGTCAGGTCCGCGCGGCCTGTCGTGGCGCCTATGGTGGGCCTGTGTCCGCCCGAATCACGCTCATCGGAAAGCCTGGCTGCCATCTCTGCGACGACGCGCGCGTGGTGATCGCGCGGGTCGCCGACGAGCTCGGCGAGTCCTGGGACGAGGTGTCGGTCCTCGACCACCCGGAGCTGCGCGAGAAGTATGCCGAGGAGATCCCGGTCACCCTGGTGGACGGTCGCCAGGTCGACTACTGGCGCATCGACGAGGGGAGGCTGCGCCGGGCGCTGGCCGGCCGCTGACCCGACGGTCCGAGCGCTGGTGCGCACTCGGCATACCGCGTGACCTGGCTCACATGCGCCTCATATGGCGATGGAACCGTGATGCTTGTGACTTTGTGCATGCGTTCACAAACGCGTAATCTGAAGGTCTGCGTGCTCCCGTCCGCCCTGGCCCCGGGGTGGGCTCGTTTTCGTGAGAGGAGCCGGTGACTCGCGTGTCCGCCGACCCTGAGACCCGGCGCGGTATCCCCGACGCCACAGTGGCCCGGCTCCCCGAGTACCTGCGCGCGCTCACGACGCTGGCAGAGCGGGGGATCTCCTCGGTGTCCTCCGAGGAGCTCGCAGCGGCTGCGGGCGTGCGGTCGGCGAAGCTGCGCAAGGACCTCTCCTACCTCGGCTCCTACGGTGTGCGTGGGGTGGGGTATGAGGTCGACCACCTGGCCTACCAGATCTCCCGCGAGCTCGGCCTGACCCAGGACTGGCCCGTGGCCATCGTGGGCATGGGCAACCTCGGCCACGCGCTCGCGGCCTACAGCGGCTTCGCCACGCGCGGCTTCCGGGTCGTCGCCCTCCTTGACGAGGACGAGCGGATCATCGGCCAGTCGATCGCCGGGCTGGTGGTGCAGCCCATGGCCGCGCTGTCCTCGCTCGTGAGCGACGGGGGCCTGGCCATCGGGGTCATCGCCACGCCCGCCGCGTCGGCCCAGGAGGTCTGCGACGCCCTGGTTGCCGCGGGGGTGCGGTCCATCCTCAACTTCGCGCCCTGCGTGCTGTCGGTGCCCGACGGAGTCGACGTCCGCAAGGTCGACCTGTCCACCGAGCTGCAGATCCTTGCGTTCCACGAGCAGCGCAAGGCGCTGTCGCTCCAGCGCCAGACCTCCCCCCTGCTCCGGGAGGTAGCCCCATGAGCCTCATCGTCATGGGGGTTTCCCACCGCAGCGCCCCGATCAGCCTTCTGGAGGCGGTGGCGCTCGACGCCGCCGGCAAGGCCGACCTGGCCGCCGCCGTGGTCGCCGCAGACAGCGTCGCCGAGGCTGTCGTCGTCTCCACCTGCAACCGCACCGAGATCTACGCCGAGGCGCTGACGTTCCATGGGGCGGTCAGTGCCCTGACCGACGCCCTGGTGTCGACCACCGGGGTGGTCCGCGACCACCTGCGGGACCACCTCTACGTCCACTACGAGGACCGCGCCATCGCCCACGCGTTCACGGTGGCCTGTGGCCTCGACTCGATGGCCGTCGGCGAAGCCCAGATCCTCGGCCAGATGCGCGAGGCGCTGCGCGCGGGTCAGCGGGCCCGCCAGGTCGGACCAGCGCTCAACGGGCTGTTCCAGCAGGCCCTGCGCGTGGGGAAGCGGGCCCACACCGAGACCGGCATCGACGGCGTCAGCGTCTCCCTGGTGGAGGCAGGGCTCGCCCAGGCGCAGGCCCGGCTCGGGTCCCTGGCCGACCTGTCGGTGCTGGTCATCGGCGCGGGTGGCATGAGCGCGCTGGCGGCCACGACGGCCTCCCGCCTCGAGGCGGGGAAGCTCGTCATCGTCAACCGCACGTACAGCCGGGCCGACCGGCTGGCCGCGCGCACCGGTGGCCAGGCGCGGCCCCTCGCCGAGCTCGAGGCCGCTCTGGCCGAGGCGGACGTCGTCGTGTCGTGCACGGGGTCGGTCGGGCTGGTGGTCGGCCTGTCGGCTGCGGGCGACGCGCAGGTGGCCCGCTCCGGGCGGCCACAGGCCTATCTCGACCTCGCCCTGCCCCACGACGTCGCACCCGAGGTGTCGTCACTGTCCGGGGTCAGCCGGATCGGTCTCGACACTCTGGGCGACGACCTGACCGCAACGGATGCCGAGCCCCAGATCCAGCAGGTCGCCGACCTTGTGATCGCCGAGGTGGCGGCGTTCCTCACAGCGCGGGCGGCCGAGTCGGTCGCGCCGACCGTGGCCGCGCTGCGATCCGCGGCTGCCCGGGTCGTCGACGGTGAGCTGGCGCGGCTCGAGCAGCGCACGCCAGGCATGCGCGAGGCCGAACGCACCGAGGTCCAGCTGGCCGTGCACCGGATCGTCGAGAAGCTTCTCCACACCCCGACCGTGCGGGTCAAGGAGCTCGCCGTCGGCGGGGAAGGGCACGCCGACTACGCCCAGGCCCTGCGCGACCTCTTCGACCTCGAGCCCGGGGAGGCGGCCGTGATGTCCACACCTCCGGCCGACCGGGAGGTGCTGCCATGACGCTCGCCCGCCCGCTGCGCCTCGGCACCCGCCGGAGCGTCCTCGCGGTCACCCAGTCGGAGTGGGTGGCTGAGCGGCTGCGCGCAGGAGGCCACGCCGTCGAGCTCGTCGAGATCGTGACCGAGGGCGACGTAACGACCGCCCCCCTGGCCTCGCTCGGCGGCACCGGGGTCTTCGCCGCGACCCTCCGCCAGGCGCTGCACCGCGGTGAGATCGACTTCGCGGTCCATTCGCTCAAGGACCTGCCCACGGGGGCGGAGCCGGGCCTCGCTATCGCGGCGGTGCCCCCGCGCGAGGACCCCCGCGACGTTCTTGTCGCCCGCGACGGCCTGACCCTTGGCGAGCTGCCCGAGGGTGCCACGGTCGGCACCGGTTCACCGCGTCGCCGGGCCCAGCTCGCCGCGCTCGGCCTAGGCCTCGAGGTTCGCGACCTGCGCGGAAACGTCGACACTCGCCTGCGCCGCGTCGCCTCGGGCGACCTCGACGCCGTGGTCCTGGCCCGCGCCGGCCTGGCCAGGCTGGGCCGGCTCGATGCCGTGACCGAGACGATCGACCCCCTGCAGGTCCTTCCCGCGCCCGGCCAGGGCGCCCTCGCCGTCGAGTGCCGAGCGGACGACAGCAGCACCATGGCCCTGCTGGCGGGGCTCGACGACCCTGACACGCGGGCCTGCACGACTGCCGAGCGTGCCCTTCTGGCAGCGCTCGAGGCGGGCTGCTCTGCGCCCGTCGGCGCCCTCGCGGAGGTCGTCGAGGGCGAGGACGGGCTGGAGCTGTCGCTGCGGGCCTTCGCCGGCAGCGTTGACGGCACCGTCGACCTGCGGCGCTCGCTCGTGGGCCGGGTCGACGAGGCCGCCGAGGTAGGCCGCCGGCTCGCCGCGATCCTGCTCGAGGACGGCGCAGCCGAGCTGACCGTGCCGGCCCCGCGCCGGCCGGAGGGCCCGCGCACCCAGCCCGACGGCATACCACCAGACCCAGCCGGGGCGAGGGGATCGCACCTCCTCGCCGGCCCCGCAGACCACCGCCCAGAACCCAGCTACACGGAGCGTGCCCTGTGAGCACCACGCGCTCAACGTCCACGACGACCACCACGACCACCACGACGACCACGCCGGCGACCAAGGCGACGAGGACCAAGGCCCCCGCCCGCGTGGCGTTCGTGGGCGCAGGCCCCGGCGACGCCGGGCTCATGACGGTGCGGGCCCTGGAGTACCTCGCTGCGGCTGACGCCGTGGTGATCGACCAGGTTGCCCGCGAGGACGTCGTGCGGCGATCCTGTCGGCCGGACGTCGAGGTGATCGACGCCGGGCACGGTGACCACGGCGAGCCGCTGACCCACGCCAACCGGGCCAAGCTGGTGGTCAGAGCCGCCAAGGCGGTGCCCGGTGGGCTGGTGGTGAGGCTGATGGACGGTGACCCGGCCACGTTCAACGGGCTTGCCGAGGAGGCCCTGGCCTGCGAGAAGGCCGGAGTGGCGTTCGACATCGTCCCCGGCGTGAGCGCGGTGTCGGCGGTTCCGGCGTATGCCGGTGTGCCGCTCACCAGCAGCACCTCCTCTGCCGTGCACGTCGTGTCGGCAAGCGACCGGAAGGCCGACTTCTCCGGGTCCCTGGCCGAGTCGGTGACCGTCGTCCTGCTCGGGACTCCCGAGACGCTGGGCGACGCGCTGGCCCGGCTCCTGGAAGCCGGTCGGTCGGGCGCCTCGCCGATGGCTCTGACCGAGAGCGGCACGACGGTCAACCAGCGGACGCTGACCACCACATTGGGCGAGGCGCAGAAGGCGATCGCCAAGGTGGCCTTCCCGACGTTGGCGGTCGTCGGCCCGACCGTCGCGCTGCGCGAGCGGCTGTCGTGGTTCGAGACCAAGCCGCTGTTCGGGTGGCGCGTGCTCGTGCCGCGCACCAAGGACCAGTCCGGCAGCATGACGTCCCGACTGGAGTCCTACGGCGCGACGGCGGAGGTCGTCCCGACCATCAGCGTCGAGCCGCCGCGGACGCCTCAGCAGATGGAGCGCGCGGTCAAGGGAATGGTGACCGGCCGCTACGAGTGGGTCGGGTTCACCTCGGTCAATGCGGTTCGCGCCGTGCGGGAGAAGTTCGAGGAGTTCGGGCTCGACGCCCGTGCCTTCGCCGGGCTCAAGATCGCTGCTGTCGGTGGGACCACGGCCCAGGCCCTTCGCGCGTGGGGGCTCGAGCCCGACCTCGTGCCCTCCGGCGAGAGCTCGGCCCAGGGACTCTTGGAGGACTGGCCGCCGTTCGACGAGGTGCTCGACCCGATCAACCGGGTGTTCCTGCCCCGGGCCGACATCGCCACTGACACCCTGGTGGCCGGCCTGCAGAAGATGGGCTGGGAGGTCGACGACGTCACGGCGTACCGCACCGTGCGAGCCGCCCCGCCGCCTGCGCCGGTTCGCGAGGCGATCAAGAGCGGTCAGTTCGACGCCGTGGTCTTCACGTCCAGCTCGACCGTGCGCAACCTCGTCGGCATCGCTGGGAAGCCACACCCCTCGACGGTGATCGCCTGTATCGGGCCCGCCACCGCCAAGACCGCGGAGGAGCACGGCCTGCGGGTGGACGTGCTCGCAGCCGAGGCGTCGGCGGAGTCCCTCGTCGACGCCCTGGCCGACCACGGGCGCGCGCTGGCCATGGCTGCGGCGGAGGCCGGCGAGGACGTCGTCCGGCCGAGCCTCCGGCGCGGCGGCGCCCGGCGTCGCGCGAAGTAGCCGCGCCGCGCGAAGTAGGCTCGCCCGAGGAGACTGGGCCCGGCAGGGCTCGCTCTGAAGGCTCGCCCCAAGGCTGCGCAAGGGCTCGCGCTGGCGCGTGAGCGGGAAGGACGCCCCAATGGGCATGCAAGGACCTGTCATTCGGCCACGGCGCCTGCGCCAGTCGACGGCGATGCGGCGACTCGTCGCCGAGACCCGGCTGCATCCCGCCGAACTCGTGCTGCCGGTCTTCGTGCGCGAAGGCATCACCGAGCCGGTGCCCATCCGGAGCATGCCCGGCGTCGTGCAGCACACCCTGGACTCGCTGGTCGAGACCGCCCGGGAGGCCGCGGACGCGGGTCTGGGCGGGGTGATGCTGTTCGGCGTCCCCACCGCAAAGGACGCGCGGGGGTCTGGGGCGGACGACCCCGAGGGCATCCTGAACGTCGCCCTCCGCAGGGTGGCCGACGCGGTGGGTGACCGCCTGGTCGTGATGGCCGACCTGTGCCTGGACGAGTTCACCGACCACGGCCACTGTGGCGTCCTCGACGTCCATGGCCGCGTCGACAACGACGCCACCCTGGACCGCTATGCCTCGATGGCCCTGGCCCAGGCCCGGGCCGGAGCCGCAGTGCTCGGCCTCTCGGGGATGATGGACGGCCAGGTCGCCCATGTGCGCGAGGCGCTGGACCAGGCCGGCTTCACTGAGACGGTCATCCTCGCCTACGCGGCGAAGTACACCTCCGGCCTGTACGGGCCGTTCCGGGAGGCTGTGGAGTCCTCGCTCGTGGGCGACAGGACGACTTACCAGCAGGACCCCGCCAACGCCACCGAGGCACTTCGCGAGCTCGAGCTCGATATCGCGGAGGGTGCGGACATCGTGATGGTCAAGCCGGCGCAGCCTCACCTCGACATCGTCGCCGCGGCGGCGGCGATGTCGCCGGTTCCCGTTGCGGCGTACCAGATCTCGGGCGAGTATGCCCAGATCGTCGCGGCCTCGGACAACGGCTGGGTGGACCGCCAGCGCGTGATGATGGAGTCGCTCGTGCACATTCGGCGCGCGGGTGCACAGATCATCCTGACGTACTTCGCGCTCGAGGCCGCCGCCCTCCTCTGATCAGGACGGCGTCGGCCAAACCGGCACCGTCAGGTGACCTGCCCGCGCATCGCGAAGGTCGACTGGGGGCTGCTGGAACGGCCGAGCGCGAAGCACGCTCGCGCTACCGCGGCCGCCCATGGGTACGTGGCGGATGCTGCCGTCTGCCCCCAAATGCAGCCACCACGCCACCACCCGGAGGCTGGAACCCGGAGCGGCAAGACGTGCCTTGGGCCCGAGGCAGCCCAGAGGCGAGGAAGCCCAGGCGCGAGGCAGACCAAACCGTCGCTGCACGCTCTTGGCTCCAATTCGGGGCAGACGGCAGGACGGCACACACACCATATCGACCGTCGCGGGCGGCGATACCTTGACGGCCATTCTCAAGACAAGCGATCCGACCCTAGGCGGCCATTGAACTTCCCCCTGCGGGCCGTTTCAGAGTCAGTTCTTGGGTGGTTGAGGCACAGATTCGCCGGAGTGCGCTCAAGCCCGGAACACCGCATCCAGAGATGGGATCCGGGCCTGGTAGCCCGCCAGCAGCTGCTGCCCGACGGAGACCGAGTCGACCAGAGGATGCAGCGAGAACGCCTTCACCGCAACGGATTCCGATCCGCTGAGCGCCGCCTCGATCGTCAGCTGCTCGACGGCCTTCACCTGCTGGACCAGTCCGAGGAAGTGCCCGGCCAGAGCTGGCACCGGCAGCGGCCGCGCACCGAAACCGCCCACGGCACAGGGCACCTCGACCACCGCATCCTCGGGCAGCCCCGGCAGGGTCGCTCCGTTGCGCACGTTGAGGATCAGCGTCGCCTCCTCCCCACGCGCTATGGCGCCCATGAGCGAGAGCGCAACGCCCTCGTACCCGCCGCCCTCGACGTCATCCTCGTCCCGCTGGCCCTCCCGGGCCTCCCGCATGTACGTCGCATTACGCTCGAGCCGCACCCGGTCCCACACCTCGAGCGCCCGGCCCGGCGTCCGGCCCACCTCGGCGTAGAAGGCCGCCTGCTGCCGGAGCAGGAACTCGCCCCTGGTCTCAGCCCCGCGGAGGGACGCCACCGCCTCGCGGGTGAAGTAGTAGTAGTAGAGGTACTCGTTGGGCACGACCCCTAGCGACTGGATCCAGTCGGCACCGAACAGCTGTCCCTCCTCCATCGCCCCGAGCAGGCGTGCGTCCCCCAGCAGCTGCGGCAGCACGTCGACCCCGCCGTGCTCCAGCCGCGACAGCCACCCGAGGTGGTTCAGCCCGGCATACCCCACCGTCGTCTGGCTGACGTCGAGCCCGAGCCGCCGGGCAGCCCGCCGGGCCAGGCCCAGCGGCGAGTCGCAGATGCCGATCACGCGCTCACCCAGCACGCCCTGCATGGCCTCGGTGACCATGCCCGCGGGGTTGGTGAAGTTGATGACCCACGCCCCCGGCGCCGCATCGGCCACGTGCTCGGCCAGCGCCACCGCCACCGGCACCGTGCGCAAGCCGTAGGCGATCCCGCCCGGACCGGTGGTCTCCTGCCCGAGGACACCCAGGTCGAGTGCCACCCGTTCGTCGGCCGTCCGGCCCTCGAGACCGCCCACCCGAATTGCGGAGAACACGAAGTCCGCCCCTGCCACGGCGTCGTCGAGCCGCGTGGTGATGTGGACGACCGGCGCGCCGGGCACACCGGCCGCCAGCTGGCGGAGCACCAGCGCGATGGCCTGCAGCCGGTCAGCGTCGACGTCGTGGAGCCAGACCTCGTCGACCCGGCGCTCGTGGTGGTCGCCGAGGAGGGCACGGTAGACCAGTGGCGTCCGGAAGCCACCGCCGCCGACCATGGCGAGTTTCATGGGCACCAAAATAAAGGGGGTATGCCGTGCAGCCGGCTCTGGGACGATGTCACCTGAGCGCAGCTCGCGGTCTGGGGGAGGAGGTGCCATGCCCGACCTGCAGTTCGACCCGCTCGCGGCGTCGCGGGGTGCAGAGGGCCCGGACGTCGACCTGTTCGTCAGCGGACCGGTGTGCCTCGACATCATCTTCACCGGACTGGAGTCGGCGCCCAAGGGTGGCGTCGAGATCTGGGCGGAGGGCATGGGCTCGTGCCCGGGCGGCATCGCCAACCTCGCCGTGGCGGCGCGTCGCCTGGGGCTGCGCACCTCGCTGGCCTCCGCGTTCGGCGACGACGACTACGGCGACTTCTGCTGGCGGACGCTCAGGGACCAGGAGCAGGTCGACCTGAGCCGGTCGCAGCGGTTCCCCCAGTGGCACTCGCCGGTGACGGTATCCCTGGCGATCGACCACGACCGCGGCATGGTCAGCCACGGGCACCCCCCGCCGATCAGCGCGACCGAGCTCATCGGGCGCCCTCCGCGCTCTCGGGCCGTCATGGTCGAGCTGAGTGCCGGGGCGCCGATCACCGGAGCGGACACGCCCACCTGGGTGGAGCTGGCCCGTGACGACGGAGCACTGGTCTTCGCCGACGTGGGCTGGGACTCCAGCGGTGGCTGGTCCACCGAGGTCCTCGACCAGCTGCGCCTCTGCCACGGGTTCATGCCCAACGCCGCCGAGGCCATGGCCTACACGCGGACATCGACGCCCTACGAAGCGCTGTACGCGCTGGCCGACCGGGTGCCGCTCGCCATCGTCACCAACGGTGCTGCCGGCGCGATCGCCATCGATGCGCTGACCGGCGAGGAGGCCCAGGCGCCGGCCCTTCGGGTCCCCCCGCTGGACTGCACGGGAGCGGGCGACGTCTTCGCCGCGGCCATGGTGCTCGGCACACTGGCGACCTGGCCGCTCGCCGACCGGCTGGCCTTCGCGAACCTGTGCGCGTCGCTGGCGGTGCAGCAGTTCGGCGGCTCGCTGGCGGCCCCGGGATGGGGCGACATCGCCGACTGGTGGAGCCAGAAGCGGGCGCTGCGCGACTCCTCGGCGTACCACCAGTCGCAGCTGCGCCGCTATGCGTTCCTGGACCGCGTGGTGCCCACCGTGCCGGTCACGGCCTGCCGTCGGGCGACGGCCACGATCGCGCGATACGCCGACGTCGAGGGGTTGCCGGGCTGAGCCCAGGGCAGACATGGGCGAACATGGTGCGAGCCCGGCTCCAGACGGGAGGAGCCGGGCTCGCCGTTCGGTTGCCGCTGCGGTCGGGCAGGATCAGGCCTGCTTGAGCAGCTGCACGTCGATGTGGATCTTGATCTTCTCCGAGACCAGGACGCCGCCACCCTCGAGCGCGACGTTCCACTCCAGGCCCCAGTCCTTGCGGTTGATCTCCGTGGACGCCTCGAAGCCGGCCTTGGTGTTGCCCCACGGGTCGGTCGCGACACCGTTGAAGTCGACGTCGAAGGTCACGGGCTTGGTGACGCCCTTGATGGTGAGGTCGCCAGTCAGGGTGTCACCGGTGAAGCCGGTGGAGACGAAGGTCATCTCCGGGTTGTTCTCCACGTCGAAGAAGTCGGCGCTGCGCAGGTGCGCGTCGCGGTCGGCGCTGCCGGTCTGGACGGAGGCCAGCTTCACCGTGACGTTCGCGGTGGAGTCGGACGGCTCATCGGCGACGGTGACCGTGCCCTCGACGTCCTTGAACTGGCCGCGGACCTTGGTGACCATCAGGTGGCGGGCGACGAAGCCCACCTCGGTGTGCGCGGGGTCGATGACCCAGGTGCCGGTGGTGAGGCCGGTCAGGGCGGCGGTGGCGGTGCTCATGGGGGTGCGATCTCCTTGGTTGGGGGTTCGGTGGGGGCTTTCGCTGGGAGGGCACCTGCGTTGGTGCCCGTTCCGCTGGGTTCAACATACCGGATTTGATTTATATTTCAACTTTCCTTCCATCTGGCAGAATCACCGTGTGAGCAGCCCACTTCCGCAGCTCGATCCCGAGCTCGACCCGGACGCTGCGGATCGCGCCTCAGAGCGCGACCCTGTGCCCGGGCCGGAGCCGCGCTGGCTCTCCGACGAGGAGCAGCGGCACTGGCGCTCCTACCTGCGCGGCAGCCGGCTGCTCGAAGTCGCCCTCGACCACGACCTGCAGTCACAGGGCGTCCAGCTCTCCGAGTACGAGCTCATCTCGATGCTCTCGGAGGCGCCCGGCGGCCGGCTTCGCATGTCGGTGCTCGCCGAGCTGATCGTCCAGTCCCGCAGCCGCGTGACCCACACAGCAGCCCGGTTGGAGAGACGCGGCTGGGTCCGTCGGGAGGCCTGCCTCGAGGACCGCCGCGGCGTGGAGCTCGTGCTCACCGATGCGGGCCGGGCAGCGGTCGAGCGCATGGCGAGGGTCCACGTCGAGAGCGTCCGCCGGCACCTGCTCGACGCCATGCCCCCCGAGCAGTTCGCGCAGCTCGGCCAGGCCATGCAGCGGATCCGGCAGCAGGTCGCCGACGAGGGCGAGATCACCGGCGGCATGGCAGACTGACCGGCCTTGACACAATGGCCGGCATGACGGCATACCCCGCTGAGGCACCCGCCTCACAGGCCCTGTTCGAGCGCGGCCTGAGGGTCACTCCCGGAGGGGTCAACTCCCCGGTGCGCGCCTTCCGCGCGGTGGGCGGCACCCCCCGCTTCATGACCAGCGCCTCCGGCCCCTACCTGCGCGACGCCGACGGCCGCGAGTACGTCGACCTGGTGTGCTCCTGGGGGCCGATGATCCTCGGCCACGCCCATCCCGCCGTGCTGGCAGCCGTGACCGAAGCAGCGACCAGGGGCTTCTCGTTCGGCACCCCCAGTGAGAACGAGGTGGCGCTCGCCGAGGAGATCGTCGCCCGCGTCGAGCCGGTCGAGCAGGTGCGCCTGGTCTCCAGCGGCACCGAGGCGACGATGAGCGCGATCCGGCTCGCCCGGGGTTTCACGCGACGCAGCCACATCGTGAAGTTCGCCGGCTGTTACCACGGCCACGTCGACAGCCTGCTGGCGGCGGCCGGCTCCGGTGTGGCCACCTTCGGGCTGCCTGACTCCGCCGGGGTGTCCCGGTCGGCTGCCGCCGAGACGATCGTCCTGCCGTACAACGACCTCGCTGCGGTCGAGGCGGCCTTCCACGAGCACCCCGACTCGATCGCCGCCGTGATCACCGAGGCGTCGCCGGGCAACATGGGCGTCGTGCCGCCGGCGCCCGGCTTCACCGAGGGCCTCCGACGGCTCACCCGCGAGCACGGCGCGCTGCTCATCTCCGACGAGGTCATGACCGGCTTCCGCTGCTCGGCTGCCGGGTGGTTCGGCCTGGAGGGCCCGTATGCCGGTGGGTCACCCGACCTGTTCACGTTCGGCAAGGTCATGGGCGGCGGCTTCCCGGCTGCGGCCTTCGGCGGCCGGGCCGACGTGATGGAGCTGCTGGCCCCGAGCGGGCCGGTCTACCAGGCCGGCACCCTCTCGGGGAACCCGGTGGCCACCGCGGCCGGCCTGGCCACCCTGCGCGGCTGCACGCCCGAGATCTACGACCGGCTGGACAAGGTCGCCAACGCCATTGCCGGTGCGGCCCACGAGGCGCTCAACGCAGCGAGTGTTCCCCACGCCGTCCAGTGGGCCGGGTCGATGTTCAGCGTGTTCTTCCGCGAGGGCCCCGTCGCCGACTACGACGACGCCAGGGCCCAGGACCTGCCGGCGTTCGCGGCCTTCTTCCACTCGATGCTGAGCCAGGGGGTCCACCTGCCGCCGAGCGCCTTCGAGGCCTGGTTCGTCTCCGCAGCTCATGACGACGACGCGGTCGCGCGGGTGGTCGATGCCCTCCCTGCCGCGGCCCAGGCGGCGGCCGCCGCAGGCAGATCCGCTGGCCCCTCGGCCGGCACAGACTCGTTTGCGACAATCGGCGCATGACCGCGCCCGTGGGAGAGCCGATCCGGACCGTGGTGCACCTCGTGCGCCACGGCGAGGTGCACAACCCCGACGGAGTGCTCTACGGTCGGCTGCCGGGATATGAGCTGTCCGACCTCGGCCGCCGCATGGCCCAGGTGGTCGCCGACCACCTGGTCGACCACGACATCACCCGCGTCGTGGCCTCGCCGCTCGCGCGGGCCCAGGACACGGCCAGGCCGATCGCGGAGTCCCATGGCCTGGAGATCGTGACCGACGACCGGGTGACCGAGGCCGAGAACCACTTCACCGGCCTGAACGTCGCAGGCGGCCAGGGCATCTTCCGCCAGCCCAGGCTCTACCCGCTCATGCTGAACCCGTTCAAACCCTCCTGGGGAGAGCCCTACGCCCACGTCGCGGCCCGGATGACCGCCGCCATCGACGACGCCCGCCGCGCGGTGCACGGCCACGAGGCGGTCATCGTCTCCCACCAGCTGCCCATCTGGACCGCGCGCAACGCCCTGACCGGCCGCCGCCTGTGGCACGACCCGCGCAAGCGCCAGTGCAC
Organism: Dermatophilaceae bacterium; assembly: GCA_035691065.1. Classification (GTDB taxonomy): domain Bacteria; phylum Actinomycetota; class Actinomycetes; order Actinomycetales; family Dermatophilaceae; genus DASSJT01. Next base: position 7,502 of record DASSJT010000195.1, on the reverse strand, counting down.
GCTCGCGTCGCTCACCTCCCTGACGTATGCCGACGACGAGCTCGAGTCGGTCGCCTACAGCGAGCCGGCCGGTTCCCTCCTCCACCTGGTGCACGGCAAGGCGGTCGGGGCGTGAGGCGTGGCGTCGCCGCCGCGCTCGCCGCGGCGGCCCTGGTGGTGGTCGGCGCCTGCGGCGAGGACCCCAACTCGATCGCGGCGCAGGCCAAGTCCGGGTCCCGCAAGGGGTACATCTCCGGCGACGGCAGCGTCGAGAAGGTGGCCATCGACCAGAGGCAGCGGCCCGTGAGCCTGTCCGGCACCACCGTCGACGGCATACGGCTGAGCCTGGCCGACTACCGCAGCTCGGTCGTCGTCGTCAACGTGTGGGGGTCGTGGTGCGGCCCGTGCGAAGCCGAGGCACCCGAGCTCAAGAAGGCCTGGTCGTCGCTCTCGGGGCCGGGCAAGCCGGTCCAGTTCCTGGGCATCGACTTCCGGGAGGATCCTGACCGCGGGCTCGCCGCGATGAAACGCCACGGGCTCGGGTACCCCTCGCTCAGCGACGAGTCCGGGGTGCTGATCCTGGGTCTGCAGGGGAAGGCGCCGACCGTGCCCACGACGCTGGTGCTCGACCGCACCGGCCGGATCGCGGCGCGGGTCAGCGGACCGGTCACGGCCAGCACCCTGACCGGCCTCGTCGAAGACACGCTGGCCGAGTCGGCCGCCTGAGACATGCCCGCCGACCTCGTCGACACCGTCACGTCCGGAGCACTCCCGGTCGCGCTCGCCGTGGCGCTCCTCGCCGGCCTGGTGTCGTTCGCCTCCCCCTGCGTGCTCCCGCTCGTGCCCGGCTTCCTCGGCTACGTGACCGGGCTCAGCGACGTGGCCCTCGAGCGGCGGTCCCGCAGTCGGATGTTCGTGGGCGCCCTGCTCTTCGTGCTCGGCTTCTCCGTCGTGTTCATCCTGGTCACCGCGTTCCTGGCGACGGTCGGGGCCGCCCTCCTCGAGCACCGGGCCGTGCTGATGCGGGTCGGCGGCGCGGTCGTCGTCGTGATGGCGCTGGCGTTCCTGGGCCTCGGCACCCAGCGAACGCTCAAGGCCAGCCTGCGGCCGGCTACCGGCCTGGCGGGCGCGCCGCTGCTCGGGGCGGTCTTCGGCCTCGGCTGGGCGCCGTGCACCGGGCCTACGCTCGGCGCGGTGCTGACCCTCGCCACCACCACGGGCAACCAGGACGCCGTGACCCGCGGCGTGGTCCTCGCCGTCGCGTACTCCCTCGGCCTCGGGGTGCCGTTCCTGCTGATCGCTGGCGGCTACTCCCGCCTCGGGCCCGTCACGAGCTGGCTGCGGCGGCACCAGCGGGGGATCCAGGTGTTCGGAGGAGCGCTGCTGCTCGCGGTGGGCCTGCTCCTGCTGACCGGTGTGTGGGAGGACTGGATGCGCGGGCTCCAGACCCGGCTGGTCTCGTCGTTCACGACGGTGATCTGACATGGCCGCTCTGACTCGGCGATGGGACGCGGCGATCTGACATGGCGAACGACGTGCTGACCACCCAGCCCGACACGATCACCCAGCCCCGGCTGGGCCCTGTCGGGTCGCTGCGCTGGGCCTGGCGCCAGCTCACCAGCATGCGCACCGCGCTGTTCCTGCTGCTGCTCCTGGCAGTGGGAGCGGTCCCCGGCTCGATCTGGCCGCAGCGCAGCATCGACGCGGCCCGCACCGCCGACTACATCGCCCAGCACGCAACCACTGGGCCGTGGCTGGACCGTCTCGGCTTCTTCGAGGTCTACGCGTCGCCCTGGTTCTCGGCGATCTACCTCCTCCTGTTCATCTCCCTCGTAGGGTGCGTGCTGCCCCGCTCCAGAGCCCACTGGAAGGCGCTGCGCTCGCGGCCGCCGCGCGCTCCGAGGCGACTCGACCGCCTGCCCGAGCACCGCTCCGCCGAGGTCGAGGGCGTGGTCGACGACATCAGGGACGACGTCCTCGACGCAGCACGGACTGCGCTGCGGGGCAAGCGGTTCCGCGTCGTCGGCCATCGCGAGAGCGCCGACGGCGAGTCGGTCTCCGCCGAGGCCGGCTACCTCAAGGAGACCGGCAACCTCGCCTTCCACCTGGCTCTGATCCTGGTCATCGTCGGCGTCGCCTGGGGCCACCTGCTGGGGTGGAAGGGCGACGTGATCGTGCCGGTCGGCCAGACGTTCGCCAACACCCTCTCGCGGTTCGACACCTTCAGCCCGGGACCCTGGGTCGACCCCGGGAAGCTCACGCCGTTCACCGTGACCGTGAACCGGCTCGACGCCACCTTCGAGGACACGACCACCGGGCGCGGCCAGTTCGGGGCGCCACGTGACTTCACGGCATACACCACCGTCGTCGACCAGCCGGGCGACGCCTCTCGGGCCGCGACCGTCAAGGTCAACCACCCGCTCGAGATGCGCGGCGCCACCGTGTTCCTGCTCGGCAACGGCTACGCGCCGGTCATCACGGTGCGTGACTCGACCGGTGCCGTGGTCTACCACGACGCCACGCCGTTCCTGGCGCAGGACAACAACTACAAGTCGGTGGGCGCGGTCAAGGTCGCAGGCGCCCAGCCCAGGCAGCTGGGCTTCTTCGGGCTGTTCCTCCCGACGGCGGTCATCGACCCGGAGCTGGGCCCGACCTCGATCTTCCCCGACGCCCGCAGGCCGGCCCTCGCGCTCGGGCTCTACGAGGGCGAGCTGTTCCCCAGCGGCCGGCCGCAGTCGGTCTACACCCTCGACACCGAGCAGCTCACGCAGGTCAAGAACGACAAGGGCCAGCCCCTGCGCATCTGGCTCGAGCCCGGCAAGACCGTGCAGCTGCCCGGCGGCCGAGGCAGCATCACCTTCGACGGCGTCGAGCGGTTCGCCGGGCTGTCGGTGCGCAGCGACCCCGGGAAGTGGCTCACCCTCTGGAGCGCCCTGCTCGCCCTCGCCGGGCTGGTCGCGTCGCTGGTCGTCAAGCGGCGCCGGGTGTTCGTCAGGGTGGCTGCGTCCGAGGCCGACCGGGGTCGTACCGTGGTGACCGTCGCAGGCCTGTCCAAGGACGACGACGTCGCCCTGGGCGAGCGCCTGGAGCAGGTGCTGCAGGGGCTGCTCGACACGATGACGCAACGAACGCAGGAGAAGCGATGACCGACCAGACCCTGGCGGGCTACGCCAACTACAGCCTGGTGTCGGCCATGGTGGTCCTCACCCTGGCGATGCTGGGGTATGCCGTCTACCTGGCCCGGCTGGTGCCGGCCCGGGCTGCGGCGGGCGAGCGCGCGGTGGTGGCCGAGCCGGCGATGGCCGGTGGGGTGCCGGCGCCCTCTGACGCGGCGGGCTCCGAACCCCCGACGCCGCAGGCGCGGTCCCGCTCGGGGGCGAAGGCAGCGGGCATCGCGGGATCGCTGACCTGGCTGGCCGGCTTCCTGCTCATCGCCTCGGTTGCCCTGCGCGGCGCCTCGGTCCACCGTTGGCCGCTGGGCAACATGTTCGAGTTCGCGGTGTTCGCCTCGATGCTCGTCATCATGGCCTTCTCGGCCTGGTCGACGCGGCGGGACGTGCGGTGGCTCGGCCTGTTCGTCGTGACCCCCGTCCTCCTGGTGCTCGGGCTGGCCCTGACGGTCTGGTACACCGAGGCCTCCGAGCTGATGCCCTCGCTGCGCAGCTACTGGCTGGTCATCCACGTCACCGTGGCGACCCTCTCGGTGGCCCTGTTCACCCTCGGCGCTGCGGTCAGTGCGCTGTACCTGTGGCAGGAGCGCGTCGAGGCGGGCGGCCGCCGCTCGTTCATGAACAGCCTGCCCCCAGCGGCGGCGCTCGAGCGACTCGGCTACGGCCTGCACATCATCGCCTTCCCGCTGTGGAGCTTCACGCTCATCGCGGGTGCGATCTGGGCGCGCCAGGCCTGGGGCTCGTACTGGAACTGGGACCCCAAGGAGGTCTGGACCTTCGTGATCTGGGTCGTCTACGCGGCATACCTCCACGCCCGCGCGACCAGCGGGTGGAGCCGCCGCAGCGCCAGCCTCATCGCGCTCGCCGGCTACGGGTGCGTCCTGGTCAACTACGGCGTGGTCAACGTGTTCTTCGTTGGCCAGCACAGCTACTCGGGGCTCTGAGCCGCATGGTCCGCTACTCGATCCTGCGCCTGCTGATCTTCTTCGGCTGCCTCGGCCTGCTCTGGCTGCTGGGGCTGCGCAGCCGCGACGAGCAGCTCATCCTGCTCCTCGGCTCGGCCCTGCTGTCGCTCCTGATCTCCTACTTCGCGCTGCGCCCGCTCCGCGAGCAGTACAGCCGCGAGCTCGCCGAACGGCTCGAGCGGCGGCGCGCAGTCCGTGCCGCCGTCAACGACGAGCAGGCCGAGGACGCCGAGAACGAGGGCCGCGCAGACTACCGCTGAGCGCCCGGCCAGGCCGCGGGCCTCGGGCGGTCAGCCTGCCGCCAGCCCGATCCCGAACAGCACCGCGTAGGCGAGCTCGAACAGCCCGGTGCCGGCAAGGACGGGGACGAGGTCGCGGCCGGTCGCACTCGACCAGATCCGGCGGGCCGGCCCGACCGTGAGGCCGAACGCGAGCAGCGACAACAGCACCCAGCGGTGCCACCAGGCGCCGACGACCAGCACGCAGACGAGCGCGACAGCGACGAGCCCGAGGTAGAGCAGCCGGGTCCGGCGCTCGCCCAGCCGCACCGCAAGGGTCCGCTTGCCGCTCATCGTGTCGGTGGGGATGTCGCGCAGGTTGTTGGCCACGAGCAGCGCCGACGCGATGGAGCCGACCCCCACGGCGCCGAACAGGCCGGGCCAGCTGAGCCGGAGCGCCTGGGTGTAGAGCGTGCCGAGGGTCGCCACCAGCCCGAAGAACACGAAGACGTAGACCTCACCGAGGCCGCGGTAACCGTAGGGGTTGTCACCGCCGGTGTAGCGCCAGGCAGCCAGGATGGCGAGGATCCCGAGCAGGATCATCAGCCAGGCACCCGACAGCGCCACGAGGGCGAGGCCGGCCAGGGCAGCGAAGCCGAACGCGGCGAACGCGGCGATGCGCACGTTCTCCGGCCGGGCGAGGTGCTGGCCGACCAGGCGGACCGGCCCGACCCGTGCCTCGTCGGTGCCGCGGATGCCGTCGCTGTAGTCGTTGGCGTAGTTGACCCCGACCTGGAGGCTCACCGCGACGACCAGGGCCAGGATGGCGAAACCCGCGCTGCCGCGGTCGAGGGCTGCGGCCGCTCCCGTGCCGAGGATGACCGGGGCGACGGCGGCGGGGAGCGTTCGCGGGCGGGCGCCCGCGACCCACTGGGCGGGTGTGGCCATGGCCCAGAGGCTATGGGTCCTACAGCTTGCGCAAGAAGTCGGGGTCGTCGTCAGGACCGCGGGGCGGCCCTTGCGGGCGGCGGCTCGGCCAGCGGTCGGACAGGGCTGTGGGGCGCCCGGCGATGAACCACGTGGCAGGCCCGGCGATCGGGAACAGCAGGATCAGGACGACCCACACCAGCTTGGGGAGGTTGCGGATTTGGCTCTCGTCGGCCTGTACGGAGTCCACGGCCGCATAGACCGTCAGCGCCACGATCAGGACGGTGAGCAGGACGCGGGGCATACCCCCATGCTCTCACGCGAACAGCGCAGCGACGGCTGCTCGATCGGGTTTGCCGGGACCTCGCAAGGGGATCGCGGGCACCACGAGGAGGCGCTGGGGCAGGGCATGGTCAGGCAGTATGCCGCGCAGCCGGCTCCGCACGTCGCTCACCGTGGGGGTGGGTTCGGTGCCCAGGTTTCGCAGCACGATGACGGCGCTCACGGCCTGTCCCCACTGGGGGTCCGAGGTGCCCACGACGACGACGTCAGCCGCCTCCGGGAGGTGCTCGGCGATCGCCTCCTCGACCACCCGGGGTGCGACCTTCAGGCCTCCGGTGTTGATCAGGTCGTCGACCCTGCCGTCGACGTGCCAGCGACCGTCGCGGCCCTGGTGGCCGACGTCGTCAGTGGTGAACCACCGACTGCCGTCACGGTCGGTGGTGAACGCGTGGGCGGTCAGCTCAGGGTCTCCGAGGTATCCCAGCGCGAGGGTCTCCCCGCCGAGCTGGACCCGGCTGTCGTCGGAGAGCCGAACCCGGGAGCACGGGAGCGGACGGCCCGCGTAGACGCAGCCACCGGCGGTCTCGCTCATGCCGTAGGTGGTGACGGCCGTGACCCCCGCGGCCTCGGCCTGCCGCAGCAGCGCGGGCGAGGTGGCGGCCCCGCCCACCAGTACCGCGTCGTAGCACGTCAGGGCGGCTGCAGCCGCGGGGTCGGCCACGAGGCGGGCAAGCTGTGTCGGGACCAGCGCCGTGTAACGGCGGGCTGCGGTCAGGCGCGTGGTCGCGGCGACGAAGCCAGCCGGGGTGAAGCCGTTCGCCAGGTCCTGCACCTCGGGGGTCGTCCCGGCTGCGATCGAGCGGACCAGCACCTGGAGGCCGGCGATGTGATGAGCCGGCATCGGCAAGAGCCACTGCCCCGGCCCGCCGAGCACCTCGTGAGTCGCGTTTGCGCTGGTCAGCAGGGCTGTGGGCGCGAGCATGGCGAGCTTGGGACGTCCTGTCGACCCGCTGGTGCCCACGACCAGGGCGGTGCCACGAAGCGGGGTCGCGGACGGGACCGGGACCGGCGTGCCCACGGCATACGGCATCAGGGGTGTGCCTCCTGCGAGCGCCTCGGCGAGCGGTCCGAGCAGCCCGAGGACGGCCTCGCCCGCTGGTACGGGCAGGGGGCGCAGGGCCGGCGTGGCGGTCACCCGGCCATGCTGTCACGCGGTCGCCGGGCGGTCTGGGGCTGCGCTCGGGACGGCTGGCGGCTCAGGAGTGGACGCCGGCCCGAAGTGGGCCGACCATAGGGTCGTGGAGGCGGAGTTCGCCAGCTACATGCAGCGCGTCCGCGCCCATCGTGCTGAGCTGCGCGATGCGGTGGCCGCGGTCGACTGCGCGCTCGAGTCGCCCATTGCGAAGGGCGGTGCCTGGCGGGAACGGGTCCGGGCCGCTATGGCGGAGCTGGAGCATGACTTCCGCGACCATGTGGCCCTGACCGAAGGACCGGGCGGACTCTACGAGAGCGTGCGCCGCGGGTCGCCCCGGCTGTGCGGTGCGGTCGACCGGCTGGCCGAGGAGCATGTCAGCCTCGGGGAGGCGATCAACGCCTACCTCGCCGTGCTCGAGCACGGCGGCACCACCGCCGACCTGCCGGCCTTCCGTGAGGAGCTCACCACGCTCATGGGCCGGCTGGTCCGCCACCGGCAGAAGGGCTCCGACCTGGTCTACGAGGCGTTCGAGGTGGACATCGGCGGGCAGGGCTGACGAGGCAGGGCTTGTGAGGCAGGGCTCGTGAGGCAGGGCTAGAAGGAGCTCGCGAGGGGCTTTGCGGAAGGTCGGACGGGCCGCGGGCGCAGTCGTCGGGACTCAGAAGTACCACGGGAAGGGCGACCAGTCCGGGTCGCGCTTCTGGAGGAACTGGTCACGGCCCTCGACCGCCTCGTCGGTCATGTAGGCCAACCGCGTCGCCTCGCC